>CAXUBA010000007.1:0-35715 GCA_964249205.1 uncultured Acetobacteraceae bacterium
CCCTGGTGGGCGGCGGCACGGCCGCGCTGTTCGAGCGGCTCTTCGTACTGGGCGCCGGCGGCACGGTGGTCGCGACGGTCGCGGTGCCGGCGGTGCTCGCGCTCGAACGTGGACGGCGCGCCGACCCTGGTTCGCCGACCGACGGCATCCCATATGCCTCGACGTAGCGCGTTGCCTCCTGGAGGGACGCGGTCACGAATGTTGCCTTGCGAGGGACATGCACATGGATATCGGAAAGTTCACGGAACGCGCACAGGGTTTTCTGCAGGCCGCCGGCACGATCGCGGTGCGCGAATACCATCAGAGACTGACTGCCGAGCACCTGCTGAAGGCGCTGCTCGACGACGAGGAAGGGGCGGCCTCGGGTCTGATCAAGGCGGCCGGCGGCGATCCGGCCCGGGTCAGGACCGCAGTAGAGGCGGAGCTCGCGCGATTGCCGCGCGTCGAGGGATCGGGGGCCGGCCAGCCACAGGCCGATCCGGATCTGGTGCGCGTGCTCGATGCCGCGCAGGGCGACGCGCAGAAGGCGGGCGACAGCTACGTCGCGCAGGACCGCCTGCTGCTGGCGCTCAGCGCGGGTCGCGGCGCGGCGGGACGCGCGCTTCGCGACGCGGGCGCCAATCCGCAGACCGTCGGTCGCGCGATCGACGCGGTCCGAAAGGGACGTCGCGTCGACAGCGCGGGGGCGGAGGCGAATTTCGATGCGCTGAAGAAATACGCCCGCGACGTCACCGCGATCGCGCGTGACGGCAAGCTCGACCCGGTGATCGGCCGTGACGAGGAGATCCGGCGGACGCTTCAGGTGCTCGCGCGACGGACCAAGAACAATCCGGTGCTGATCGGCGAGCCGGGCGTCGGCAAGACGGCGATCGTCGAGGGGCTGGCGCTCCGGATCGTCAACGGCGACGTGCCGGAAGCGCTCAAGAACAAGCGCGTGCTGGCGCTCGACCTTGGCGCACTGGTCGCGGGCGCCAAGTTCCGGGGGGAGTTTGAGGAGCGCCTGAAGGCGGTCATCAAGGAGATCGAGGACGCCGCCGGCGAGGTCATCCTGTTCATCGACGAGATGCACACGCTGGTCGGCGCGGGGCGCGCGGACGGGGCGATGGACGCATCGAACCTGCTGAAGCCCGAGCTGGCGCGCGGCGCGCTGCATTGCATCGGCGCGACGACGCTCGACGAGTATCGCAAGCATGTCGAGCGCGACGCGGCGCTCGCGCGGCGCTTCCAGCCGGTGTTCGTCGGCGAGCCGAGCGTTCCCGACACGATCTCGATCCTGCGCGGCATCCGCGAGAAATACGAGCTGCACCATGGCATCCGCATCAGCGACGGGGCGATCGTCGCGGCCGCGACGCTCTCCAATCGCTACATCACCGACCGCTTCCTGCCCGACAAGGCGATCGACCTGATCGACGAGGCGGCGTCGCGGCTTCGCATGCAGGTGGACAGCAAGCCGGAAGCGCTGGACGAGCTCGACCGTCGCCTCATGCAACTCAAGATCGAGCGAGAAGCGCTGCGACGGGAGGAAGACAGCGCGTCGCGCGAGCGTCTGGGCAAGCTCGAAGGCGAAATCGCCGAACTCGAGGAGCGGTCGAACGCGCTGACCACCGAGTGGCAGAACGAGAAAAGCGACGTCCAGGAAACGCAGAAGCTCAAGGAACGGCTCGACGGCGCGAAGAGCGAGCTCGAGACCGTGCAGCGGCGAGGCGACTGGGGTCGGGCATCCGAGCTGATGCACGGCGTCATCCCGGCACTCGAAAGCGAGATCGCCGCCAAGCAGGACGGCGAGCACGGGACGCTGGTGCGGGAAAGCGTGGACGAGCAGGCGGTCGCCGCGATCGTGTCGCGCTGGACGGGCATCCCGGTCGACCGGATGCTTGAAGGCGAGCGCGCGAAGCTGCTGCGGATGGAGGAAAAGCTCCGCGAGCGGGTGATCGGCCAGGAGGACGCGCTCCGCGCCGTGGCGAACGCGGTGCGCCGCGCGCGCGCCGGGCTCCAGGATCCGCAGCGGCCGATCGGCTCGTTCCTGTTCCTCGGCCCAACCGGGGTTGGCAAGACCGAACTCACCAAGGCGCTCGCCGAATTCCTGTTCGACGACGAGCGCGCGATGGTGCGGATCGACATGAGCGAGTTCATGGAGAAGCACGCCGTCGCGCGCCTGATCGGGGCGCCGCCCGGCTATGTCGGCTACGACGAGGGCGGCGTGCTGACCGAAGCCGTGCGGCGTCGTCCGTATCAGGTGATCCTGTTCGACGAGGTCGAGAAGGCGCACGAGGATGTCTTCAACATCCTGCTGCAGGTGCTGGACGACGGAAGGCTCACCGACGGGCAAGGCCGCACGGTCGACTTCCGCAACACCATCATCGTGCTGACGTCGAACCTCGGTTCCGACGTGCTCGCGAACGAGCCCGCGGGCGAGCAGACGGCGATCGTGGAGGCGCAGGTCATGCGCGTGGTGCGCGATCATTTCCGGCCCGAGTTCCTCAACCGGTTGGACGAGATCATCCTGTTCCGGCGCCTGCGTCGCGACGACATGGCGCGCATCGTGTCGATCCAGCTTCGCCGCCTCCGCGAACTGCTTGCCGACCGCCACATCGCGCTTGAACTCGACGGTCCGGCGACCGAATGGCTGGCGAACGAGGGCTACGATCCGGTCTATGGCGCGCGGCCGCTGAAGCGGGTGATCCAGCGCTCGTTGCAGAACCCGCTCGCGGGCCGACTGCTCGAGGGCACGATCGCGGATGGCGAGACGGTGCATATCTCCGTCGGACCGGACGGGCTGACGCTCGACGGGCGTCTGGCCGAGGCGGCCTGATCCGGTGAGCGCGTCGTTCGAGGACAGTCTCCGGGCGGATCGCTGCCCGGAGACGTTCACGCCGCCGTTGCAGGCACTCTGGCTGATCGGCCGCGGCGACCGGGACGGGGCGCACGCGATCGTCGCCGCGCGGGAGGGCGATCGGGACTGCGATCTCGTGCATGCCCACCTCCATCGGCGGGAAGGCGATCTCGCGAACGCCCGCTACTGGTATCGGCGAAGCGGCGAACCGATCCCGAGCGCGCCGCTCGAAGCGGAATGGCGCGCGATCGCGTCGCGTCTGCTGGAGCGCGACGGCGAGCGGTCGTGACGGAGCAGTCGGTCGCGGTCGTTCGCGAGGTCGGCGCGACCGTCCGCGCGCTGTTCTGGCCGGGCGCGATCGTCGGGCTGGCCGTCCTGTTCCGCGGCAGTCTCGCGACGCTTCTCGCGCGCGCGACCGCCGTGTCCGTGACGTCACCGGTCGGCGGCGTGTCGATCGCCGCCCGAGTCGTCGGGCTTCTCGCGTCGGCGGATTGCGCCCGCGTCGGGGCGAGCACCGCCGACGGACGGCCGGCGGCCGAGGATCTCCTCTGGATCGACGATCGTCCCGACGGCGGACACGCCGAACGGGCCGCCCTCGCCGCCGTCGGCATCACGGCGGCAGTCATGCCCCGCCTCGACGCCATCGGCGCGCGGCGTGCGCGCGTGACGGTGGTCGCAGGCGGCCTTCTCGACGATGCCGCCCGCCTGTCGTCGATTTCGTCGGCCGGTGCGCTCGTCCTTTATCCCGAACCCGGCACGAACCCGATCCTGCCGACCGGGCGGAACGTCGCCGTTTGCCGGGACGCCGCGACGCTGTTCACCACGGTCGCGTCGCGGTTCGGATAGGCGCGCGCCGGCAATGAGTGCGACCACGCGATCGCCGTTCGGCCGTGGCTTCGATGCGTTCCTGTTCGACATGGACGGGACGATCCTCACCTCGATCGTCGCCGCGGAACGCGTCTGGTCGGACTGGGCGCGTCGTCACGGTCTCGATGTCGCGCGCTTCCTGCCGACCATCCACGGCGTTCGATCCGTCGAGACGATCCGGCGTCTCGGCCTGCCCGGCGTCGATCCGGAACACGAGGCGGCTCTGATCACGGAGGCGGAGATGGCGGACGTCGCCGGGATCGACGCGATCCCCGGCGCCGCGCGGTTCCTGCGTTCGCTGCCGGCCGGGCGCTGGGCGGTGGTGACCTCGGCCCCACGGCGGCTCGCTATCCGGCGCCTCGAGGCGGCCGGACTGCCGACCCCCCGGCTGATGATCTCGGCGGAGGACGTGGAGCGGGGCAAGCCGGCACCCGACTGCTTCCGCCTTGCGGCGGAGAAGCTCGGCGCGAACGCGGCGGACTGTCTCGTGTTTGAGGACGCGCCCGCCGGCATCGAGGCCGCGGAGCGGGCGGGTGCGACCGTGGTGGTGATCACCGCGACACACACGCACCCAACGCGCCTGACCCATCACGCGGTCGCCGGCTACGACGGCTTCCGCACGCGGGAGGACCGGGCGGGCCGGCTCGAACTCGTCACGCCCGGAGGCGCGTGAGAACGGTGCCTGCGTGAGGCGCCGGTCGAGCGATCAGGACGTTTCTTCCCGGAGACGATCGAGCACCTCGCGGATCATCTCGTCCGGTGTCTGCTCCACGTCGACGACGATCGGGTTCTCGTCCGGGCCAGGCTCCTCGAGCGTCGCGAGCTGGCTGTCGAGCAGGCTGACCGGCATGTAGTGGCCGGTGCGGTGACGGAGACGGTCGAGCAGCGTTTCGCGCGACGCCTTGAGGTAGAGCAGCCGGACCCGTTCGCGCCGGCCGTCGATCAGCTTGTCGCGGTAGATCCGCTTCAGCGCCGAGCACGTGATGAGGCCGCGCCCGTCAATGGCTTCGCGCTCGTCGATCCAGGCCTTGCAGCGGTCGAGCCACGGCCAGCGATCCTCGTCGGTCAGCGGGATGGAATGGCGCATCTTCTCGACGTTGTCCGGCGGGTGAAGCTCGTCGCCCTCCTGGAACGGCCAGTCGAGCAGGCGATCAACCAATGCGGCGACGGTCGACTTCCCGGCACCCGACACGCCCATGCAGATCAGGACGCGGGGACGGATGCCGGAGATCAGCTCCTTTTCCTCGGCGTTCTTCATGGCGTTGACGCCGAAAGTTCGCGGATGCCGTCCGTGCCTGCGACGATCGCGAGCCCGGCCCGGTCGAGGAAGAGCCCGGTTTCGATCACGCCGACGATGTCCCGCAAGCCGCGCTCGAGCGCGGGCGGATCATCGATCGAGCCCATGTGGCAGTCGAGGATCATGTTTCCGCCGTCGGTCACGAAGAGGGAGCCGGCGCGATCCTGCCTGGGACGGGTCGTCGCGCCGAGCGCGCGGAGCTGACGGTCGGTCGCTTCCCAGCCGAACGACGCGACCTCGACCGGCACGGGGACCCGCTCGCCAAGCTTTGCCACGAGCTTGCTGTCGTCTGCGATCACCACGAAGCGGCGGCTCGCGTTGCTGACGATCTTCTCGCGGAAGAGCGCGCCGCCGAGGCCCTTGATGAGGTCGAGACGACGGGGCTCGATCTCGTCGGCGCCGTCGATCGCGAGATCGATCGCTTCGGTGTCGCCGAAACCGATCATCCGGATGCCGCCACCGGAGCCCTGTGCGGCGCTGCGCTCCGAGGTCGCGATCGCCGAGATGCGCAACCCCTCGCGGACGCGGTTGACAAGGGCGTCGATCAGGAAGGTGGCGGTGGAGCCGGTGCCGAGGCCGACCACCATCCCGTTCTCGACGAGGAGCGCCGCCCGGTCGGCCGCCTGCTTCTTGAGCGCGGCGCGCGGGTCCGTCACGCGGCCTCGCCGGCGGCGGCGCGGTCGAGCAGCCAAGTGACGCGGCCGATGCTGGTGATACGGCTCGCCGGCTGCGTGATGTCGCCGGCGCGGACGCGGGCGAGCGCCTCCTTCTTGCCGGCGCCGGCGACAAGGAACACCACGTGACGCGAACACGCGATCGCGGGATAGGTCAGCGTCAGGCGCGTGTTCGGCGCGTCGAGCGGCACGCAGGGCGCGACCCAATCGAGGGCGTTCTCGAGCACCTCGGTGCCGGGAAAGAGCGAGGCGGTGTGACCGTTGTCGCCAAGCCCGAGCAGGACGACGTCGAACAGCGGCCGCGTGCTGTCGAGGCTCTCGCTCCGGTAGTAAGACTTCAGCAGCGCCTCGTAGCGTTTCGCCGCATCACGCGGATCGCCGTCGGTCGGCATCCGATGGATGTTGGCCGGGGGCACCGGCACGCGGTTGAGCATGGCTTCGACCGCCATGCGGTAGTTGCTGTCAGGGCTGTCTGCCGGCACGAAACGCTCGTCGCCGAAGAAGAGATGGGTGCGCGCCCATGGAAAGCTGTCGCGATGCTCTTCCGCGACGATCTGGTACAGCCGGCGCGGGGTGGATCCCCCGGAAAGCGCGACCGCGAACGGCCGATCCGGCGCCTCGTTCGCCGCCTCGACCAGAAACTGCGCCGCGCGACGCGCGAGCGTCTCGCCGTCGGCCAGGATCTCGGTGCTGTCGATCTGTGTCATGTGTCCCTCTCGTCGGATATCGAGGGTTTCCAAAGGGCGACCGCCCCTTCGCAGGGGTGCAGGGACGGCGTCCCTGCGTCAGAGCAGATGGTTCTCGATCCCCTTGGCGAAGCCCTCGTTCTCGCTGTCGTCCGTCACGAAGGTCGCCGCCTCCTTCACCTCGTCGACCGCCTGCCCCATCGCGATCGAGATCCCGCCCTTCCGGAACATCAGCATGTCGTTCGGCTGATCGCCGAAGGTCGCGATCTCGTCGGCAGGGATCTTCAACAGGCGAGAAAGCGTCAGCACGACGTCGCCCTTGTTCGCGTGCGGGTGGGTGACGTCGAGATAGTAGGGTTGCGAGCGGGCCGCGGACGCGGCGTCGCCGAGCTCGTCGCGGAGTTCGTGCTCGGCGCGCTTGACGAGATCGTGGTCATCCGAGACGCCGACGATCTTGACCGCGTGATCGAGCGCCGAATCGATGTCGGTCGACACTTTCGGGTCGAACTTCACCGTCCACTTCTCGCGCGCGACGTGCGGACCGTCCCCGTCGGGCACGATCCAGTCCTCGCCGGCGTAGACCCAGACGTCGAGCCCATGTCGGCGAAGGCTTTCGACGGTCTTTTCCGCGGCGTCGCGCGACAGGTTCTTGCTCTCGATCACGGTCATGTCGGTCTTGACCATCAGGCCGCCGTTGAAGCCCGCGACAGGCGTCGAGATCGCGAGCGGCTCGAACAGCATGGCCATGCCTTTCGGCGGCCGTCCGCTGGTGACGGCGAAGCGGATGGCCTTCGCCTCCAGCGCGTGGACGGCGCGGATCGCACGATCGGTGAGGAGCTTTTCCCTGGTAACCAGGGTGCCGTCGACGTCAGCCAGAAGCAGGGAGGTCTTCGCCATGGTGTTCTCCAGGACGCGTTCAGTGAGGCCGGGGCGCGCGCGGCAGGATGAAGCGTTCCATCGCCTCCGCCCAGCCGTCCTCGCGGTTCGAGGCGGTCGCCAGATCGGCGCTGGCGCGGACCTCGTCCGACGCCTGGCCCATCGCGATCGACAATGCGGCCGCTTCGAGCATCGAGATGTCGTTCGCCATGTCCCCGATCGCGGCCGTCGCGTCGATGGGGATGTCGAGCAAGGCGGCGAGCCGCTTCATTCCGTGATCCTTGCGGGCCTCCGGATGCGTGATGTCGAGGTAGTAGTTCTGACTGCGGTGCGCCGAGACCCGCCCGGCGAGCGCCGCCGACATCTCGAGTTCGACACGTTCGAGCCGCGCGAAGTCCGCCGTGGATCCCATGACCTTGCCCGCGCGCGCGATTACCGCGTCGAAGTCGGCGACGGTGATCGGCTCCATCTTCACCGTCCGGCGCTCGAGCGGGACGTAGGCGCCGGCCGGGTCGGTGACGTACCAGTTCCCGTCGGAGAAGACCCAGGCGTCGATATCGTTCGCGTCGAGCATCTCGACGGCAAGACGCGCTGCGGTCTCGGGAACGTGGAGCGCGTCGAGCACCCGCCCGTCATGCGACAGGATCTCCCCGCCGTTAAAGCCGGCGCGCGGCGTATCGAGCGCGAGTTCGTCCGCCAGCCCGTCGAGACCGCGGGGCGGACGGGCGCTGATCAGGCAGAGGCGGACGCCGGCGTCGCGGAGCCGGCGCGCGGCCTCGGCTGCACGCGGCGTAATTCGCTTCTCGTGGTCGACGAGCGTCCCGTCGATGTCGGTGACCACGAGGCGGATCGTGTCGGGCAGGGGCTTCATCGTGCGTCCTTCACCGACTGAGTTTCAGCCAGCGACGGCCGTCGCGGGCGAGAAGGGCTTCGGACGCGCGAGGACCGGCGGAACCGCACGCGTAGGGGTGGACGATGCCCTCGCCCGCTTCCCAGGCCTCCCGGACAGGCTGGACGGATGCCCAGCCCGCCTCGACGTTGTCGGCCCGCTGGAACAGCGTCGCGTCGCCGATCATGCAGTCGTAGATCAGCGTCTCGTAGCCCGTGCTCGGACCTTCCTGGAAGAAGTCGGCGTAGTCGAAGTTCATCCTGACGCCGCCTAGCGACACCGACGGTCCCGGACGCTTGGCGCTGAACTGGAGCGTGATGCCTTCGCGCGGCTGGATGTGCAGGACAAGGATGTTCGGCGTCAGCTTCTCGACCGGCGTGTCGCGGAACAGCGCGTAGGGCGCCTGCTTGAAGTGCACCGCAATCTCCGTCCGCCGGACCGCCAGCCGCTTGCCGGTCCGGAGATAGAACGGCACGCCCGCCCAGCGCCAGTTGTCGAAGGCGAGCTTCATCGCGACGAAGGTTTCGGTGGTGCTGCTCGGCGATACGCCCGGCTCGGCGCGGTAGGCGTTGCGGTTCTCGCCGCCGAGTTCGCCCGCGACGTATTGTCCGCGCACCGCCGGCGGATGTTCGACGCCGAACTCCATCGGATGGATCGCGGCCAGAACCTTCGACTTCTCGTCGCGAACCGCGTCCGCATCGAAGGAGGTCGGCGCTTCCATGGCGGTCATCGCGAGAAGCTGCATCAGGTGGTTCGGAACCATGTCGCGGAGCGCGCCCGTCTGCTCGTAGAAACCGGCGCGGTTCTCGACGCCGACCGTTTCGGCCGCCGTGATCTGGATGTGGTCGATGTTCTGCCGGCTCCAGAGCGGCTCGAAAATCCCGTTCGAGAAGCGGAGCGCCAGGATGTTCTGGACCGTTTCTTTACCGAGATAATGATCGATCCGGTAGATTTGGCCTTCCTCGATCACGGCGAGGAGGCGCTTGTTGAGCGCGCGAGCGGAGTACAGGTCGGAACCGAACGGCTTCTCGACCACGACACGGCGGAAATGGCCTTCGGTTTCCGCGAGCAATCCGGCACGCCCGAGCTGCTCGACCGTCGGCGCAAAGAAACGTGCGGCGACGGCGAGATAGAACACGATGCTCTTGCCGGCGATCCGGCTTCCCAGTTCCTCGTAGGTTGAGGGGTTGTCGAAATCGCCCTGCAGATAGGAGACCCGCGCGCGGAGCCGTTCCCACGTGTCCGGATCGACGGTCGTCTCCGCGCCGGCCTTTCCGCGCCGCTCGGCGACAAAGTGCTCGAGACTGTCGCCGTATCGGGTCCGGAGCGCCTCGTCGTCGAGGTCGATCCGGTCGACACCGACCACGCTGAAACTCTCGTCGAGCAGCCCAGCCAGGGCGAGATTGTAAAGAGCAGGCACGAGAAGACGCGCGGTCAGGTCGCCGGCCGCGCCGAAAATGACGACGGTTGACGGCGGCGCCGTGCGCGGCTTCGGCTGCGGCTCGACCTCGCCGTCCGCGAAACCGGACAGTTCCTTGATGTGGCCGAGCGCCAAGCCGCGGTCTCCGCTCCCGGTGGTCAAGCCCGCTTCGCCGCGGCCTCGCCTTCCTTGTCAACGGCGCGGCCGTGCTTGTCGTCGACCTGATGCTGCTCGACATGGCCGCCGAACTGGAAGCGCATGGCGGACAGGAGCTTCTCGCCGAAGTTGTTGCCGGTGCGGCTCCGGAAGCGGGCGAAGAGCGAGGCCGACAGGACCGGAACCGGCACCGCTTCCTCGATCGCGGCCTCGATCGTCCAGCGACCCTCGCCGCTGTCCGCGACCTTGCCCGTGTAGTTCGAGAGGGACTCGTTCTGCGCAAGGGCGTTCGCGGTTAGGTCGAGCAGCCACGACGCGACGACGGAGCCGCGGCGCCATACCTCGGCGATGTCCGCGACGTCGAGCTCGAAGCGCTCGTCCTCCGGCAGGTCGCCGGACCGCTTGCTGTTGAGGACGTCGAAGCCTTCCGCATAGGCCTGCATCATCCCGTACTCGATGCCGTTATGGACCATCTTCACGAAATGTCCGGAACCGGCCGGTCCGCAATACATATAGCCCTGCTCGGGACGCGGGTCGCGGCCGTCACGGTTCGGGGTCTTCTCGAGGTCACCGGCGCCGGGCGCCAGCACCGAAAAGATCGGATCGAGGCGCTCGACGGTTTCCCGCGGCCCACCGATCATCATGCAGTAGCCGCGGTCGAGACCCCAGACGCCGCCAGAGGTTCCGACGTCCACGAAGTCGATGCCCTTTTCCCGGAGCTCGCGCGCGTGGCGGATGTCCTCCTTGTAGAAGGAATTGCCGCCGTCAATGATGCAGTCGCCGTTCTCGAGCAGGCCAGACAGTTCGGCGATCGTCGCGTTCGTGATGTGCCCCGCAGGCAGCATGACCCAGACCGCGCGCGGCTTCGCGAGCTTCGACACGAGATCCGCGAGATCGCTCGACACCAGGCTGTTTTCGGCCCGGGCCTTGATCTTGCTCATCGCCGTCTCGTCGCGGTCGAACAGGACCACGTGGTGATCGTGACGCGCGAGCCGGATGCTGATGTTGCCGCCCATCCGGCCGAGACCGATCATGCCGATCTGCATGTTTGCCATCTCCTGATCGAGAACGTGGAAGCCGCGCCGGGATGTCGCCCCGCCCCGCGTAGGGAGCGCTCAGCCGAGCGCGGATTTGATCGCGGTCTCGAGGGCCGCAAGACCGCCGGCAAGATCGCCGGTGACGTGCACGCGGAGCGCGCGCCGCCCACGCTCGGCGAGCACGTCGAAATCGCCGCGCGCCTGCGCCGCCTTGACGATGCCGAACGTGTATTTCGCGCCGGGAACCGGAAGGTCCGCCTTGTCGTCTGCCGTCACCTGCAGGAACACGCCGCTGTTCGGACCGCCCTTGTAGGCCTGCCCGGTCGAGTGAAGGAACCGGGGTCCGAACTCGGCCGCCGTCGCCACGTGCTTCGCATTCCGGATCGTCTCGCGAACCCGCTCGATCCAGGTCCGCGTTTCCCCATCCCGCTCCACGTAGGCGAGGACGCCAACATAGTCTCCCGGCTGCACCCGGGCGAAGTGCGCACGGAGGATCGACGCCGTGTCTCCGCTGCCGAGCGCCGACGCGTTGGTCGGATCGGCAAAAAACCGGAACGGTCCGTCGGACGCGAAGGCCGCCTCGTCAGGAAGATGGCCGCTCTCGTTGTAGGCGTCGGTAAGCTTCTTGGTCTCGATTTTGCTTGCTTCGACGTCCGGCTGGTTGAAGGCGTTGATCCCGAGGATCGCGCCAGCGACGGCGGTCGCCATCTCCCAGCGGAAAAACTCCTGCACGATCGCCTGCTTGTTCGGGAGCGTGATCGTCACGACGGGATGGCCGGCCTCGGCCAGCGCCTTGGTCGCCGCGTCCTGCTTTGGATCGGGTGCGTCGGCGAGACGGAGATAGGCGAACACGCGATCCGAGCCGTAAACCGCCGGCGCGCCGAGCGCTTCGTTGTCGATCGGGATCAGGCCCTTGCCGTCCTTGCCGGTGCTTTCGGCGAGGAGCTGCTCGAGCCAGGCGCCCATGTCGTAGATCGGCGGCGAGGCGACGAACGTGACCTTGTCGCGGCCGAAGTCACGGGCCGCGATCCCGAGCACGACGCCGAGATGGACGCCCGGGTTCTGCAGCGGCGGCACGCTGTCGGCGCAGGCGCGTGCCATGGCGCGGCCGGCTTCGAGGAACGTGCGGACGTCGATCCCGGCCGCGACCGCCGGAACGAGACCGAAGTTCGACAGGACCGAGTATCGACCGCCGATCCCCTTGTCGCCGTAGAAGATCTTCCGGAACCCGTCGGCCTTCGCGACCTCCTCCATGTGGGAGCCGGGATCAGTGACGGCAACGAAATGCGCGCCGGCCTTGCCTTCGCCGAGCGCGTCGGTCGCGAGCTTGAAGAAGTAGGCCTTCAGGATATTCGGCTCGAGCGTGCCACCCGACTTCGACGAGACGATGAAGAGGGTCTTCGCCGGGTCGATCCGGTGTGCGAAGCGCGCGACCTGCTGCGGGTCGGTGCTGTCGAGCACGAGAAGCTCCGGCCATCCGCCGCGGTGGCCGAACGTTTCGGCGAGCACCTCCGGCCCGAGCGACGAGCCGCCCATGCCGAGCAGCAGGACGTGGCTGAACCCGCTCGCCTCGACGTCGCGTGCGAACGCTTCGAGTTCATCCACGTGGGCGAGACGCTCGTCGATGATGTCGAGCCAGGCGAGCCACTTGCCCTCGTCCTGCCCGGTCCAGACCGAGGCCTCGCGAAGCCAGAGCTTCCGGATCGTGCCGTGCTTCCGCCAGGTGTCGAGTTCGGCCGCGACGGCCTTCTCGAGGTCGGACGGGAGCTTCGCGTCCGTCGAGGTGAGATGCGCCCCGAGCAGCGCCGTGCGCTTCGCCGCGACGGCGCCGAGCAGCGCGTCGAACGCGTCGGCAAAGGACTGGACACCCTCGTCGACCAGCGTCTTGGTCACGCCGGCGAGATCAAGACCGAGCCGGTCGCTCTCGCTCAGCACGTGCTTCGCCGCATCGAGATCGGCGGCAAGCGTCGCGGCGACGGTTCCATGATCACGAAACGCATCCATCGTCGCCGGCGGCATCGTGTTGACGGTGTCCGGCCCGATCAGCCCGTCGACGTAGAGGACATCGGAATAGGCCTTGTCCTTGGTTCCGGTCGAGGCCCAGAGCAGGCGCTGCGGGTTGGCGCCGGCCGCCTTCAGCGTCTGCCAGCGCTCGGACTTCGAGAACTCAAGGTAGTGCTGGTAGGCCATCTTCGCGTTGGCGATCGCGACCTTGCCGCGCACCGCCTTGAGCGCTTCGGCGTCCCCGTCGCCGGCGGCCAGACGCTTGTCGATCGCGGCGTCGATCTTGCCATCGATCCGACTGACGAAGAACGAAGCGACCGAGGCGGTGTGCGAGATGTCCTCGCCCTTGCCGTGCCGTTCCTCGAGACCCGCGACATAGGCTTCGAGCACCGCCTTGTAGGCGTCGAGCGAGAACAGCAGCGTCACGTTGATGTTCAGCCCGTCCGCAATCAGCTGCCGGATGGCCGGCACGCCCTGCTCGGTGCCTGGAACCTTCACCATCAGGTTGGCGCGGTCGACCGTCTTCCAAAGACGACGCGCCTCCTCGATCGTGGGCTCGGTCGTGAGCGCGAGATAGGGCGAGACTTCGAGGCTGACATAGCCGTCGAGACCTTCCGTCGCGTCCCAGACCGGCTTCAGCACGTCGGCGGCCGCCCGGATGTCGGTGATCGCGCAGGTTTCGTACATGCCTGATGCGTCGTGTTCGCCGTTTCCGACGATCGACTTCATCTCGGCATCATATTCCGTGCCGTGTCCCATCGCCTTCTCGAAGATCGACGGGTTGGACGTGACGCCGCGGAGACCGTCGCGTTCGACGAGTTCCTTCAGCTTCCCGTCGGCGACGAACCGCCGCTCGATGAAGTCGAGCCACGGCGCTTGGCCGGCCTCGCCGAGCGACTTGAGGGTGTTGGCCCCTTCGACCTTGGAGATCACGTTCATGGGTGGCTCCTCAGATGATTGAGCGCGCCTCGCGGCACGCGCGTCAGTGGGTTCGCTTCGCCTGCTCTCGCGCCTTCTCGAGGACCTGCTCCGGCGTGAAACCGAACTTCTTCGACAGCGCCGACAGCGGGGCGGACGCGCCGAACGTGTGCATCGCCACGATGGCCCCGCCCGGAAGCGCGTAGCGGTCCCAGCCGAGGCTCGCCGCCTGCTCGATGCAGACGCGGCCAATCACGTCGGGCGGCAGCACTTCGTCGCGGTAGCTCTCCGGCTGCTGCTCGAACAGCTCCCAGGACGGCAGCGACACCACCCGCGCCTTCACGCCTTCCGCCGTCAGGGCCTCGTAGGCGCCGACTGCAAGCGAAACCTCGCTGCCCGTCGCGATCAGGATAACGTCCGGCTTGCCCTCGCAGGTCGCCATCACGTAGCCGCCCTTCGAGACGTTCTTCGCGGAGGCGTATCTCGTGCGGTCATACGTGGGAAGATTCTGTCGGCTCAAGATCATGCAGGCCGGCTGCTCCTTGAGCGGCAGCAGGTAGCGATAGGCTTCCGACACCTCGTTCGCGTCGGCCGGACGCATGGTGATAAGGCCAGGTGTCGCGCGAAGCTGCGCGAGCTGCTCGATCGGCTGGTGGGTCGGGCCATCCTCGCCGACGCCGAAGCTGTCATGCGTGAAGATGTAGATGACCGGCAGCTCCATGATCGCCGACAACCGGATCGGCGCCTTCATGTAGTCCATGAAGATCAGGAAGCCGGAGCCGTAGACCCGGAGCCCAGTCACCGCCATCCCATTCAGGATGGAGCCCATCGCGTGCTCGCGGATGCCGAAATGGAGGTTCCGGCCGCCGTAGCTGCCGCGCTCGAAGGAGCCGGCGCCCTGAAACTTGAGGTCCGTGTTGGTCGAGGGCGAGAGATCGGCCGAGCCGCCGAGCATGAACGGGACATGCGGCGCGATCGCGTTCAGCACCTTGCCTGAACTCACGCGCGACGCGACTCCCTTCGGATCGGCGTCAAACACCGGGATGTCCTTGTCCCACCCCTCAGGCAGCGTGTGGTGCCGGATCATGTCGAGCTCTTCGGCGAGCTCGGGATAGTCGACCCGGTAGCGCTCCATCATCGCTTGCCAGCCCCGGTGGGCGTCGCGGCCGCGCTTGCCGAAATGCTCGTCGAAATGCTTCGGCACTTCGGGAGGCACGAGGAACTGCGCGTCTTCCGGCCATCCGTAGGCGCGCTTGGTGCCACGGATCTCGTCGTCGCCGAGCGGCGAGCCGTGCGCGCCGTGCGTCCCAGCCTTGGTCGGGGCACCCCAGGCGATCACCGAATGAACCATGATAAAGGTCGGTCGGTCGTTGACGGCGCGCGCTTCCTTGATCGCGGCGACGAACCCCTCGGTGTCGTTCGCGTCGGCGACCTCGATCGTGTTCCAGCCATAGCCGCGGAAGCGGTCGAGCACGTGCTCGCTGAAGGCGAGCTCGGTCGAACCCTCGATCGTGATCCGGTTGCTGTCGTAGATCCAAGTGAGATTGCCGAGGCCGAGATGGCCCGCGACCGACGCCGCCTCGCCGGAAACGCCCTCCATCATGTCGCCGTCGCCGGCGAGCGTATACACGTGATAGTCGAAGACCGGATAGTTCGGCTTGTTGTAGCGCTCGGCGAGGTATTTCTGCGCCATCGCCATGCCGACCGAGTTGCCGCAGCCCTGGCCGAGCGGGCCGGTCGTGGTCTCGATGCCGGAGGTGAAGCGGTATTCGGGGTGACCCGGCGTCTTGCTGTCGAGCTGCCGGAACTTCTTCAGGTCGTCGAGGGTGAGCGCGGGCTTGCTCCGGTCCTCGTGCTCGTTGACGGCCTTGATGCCGGTCAGATGGATCAGCGCATAGAGCAACATCGAGGCATGCCCGACCGAGAGCACGAATCGGTCACGGTTCGGCCAGTTCGCGTCGTCCGGGTCGTAGTGCATGAACTTCTGCCAAAGGGAGTAGCCGACCGGCGCGAGCGACATCGGCGTGCCGGGATGGCCCGAGTTCGCCTTCTGCACCGCGTCCATCGCGAGCGTTCGGATGGTGTTTATGCACAGCATGTCGATGCCGGTGTTCGCGCCCATCGAGACGCCCTCGGGCGCCATCGCCGCGGACCGCTCAGCCATTTCCGGCACCGACATTCGTGCTCTCCATCCCTGTTGAACCCCGTCGCCGGGTCCGAAATTGTGCGCGGCACCATGGTCTGACGGGCCACCTGCCGCAACCTGCCGTGCCTGTAGACAGCGTAACGCCCGCCGCTCGGCCGCTTCAGTCACCACACAACGATGTGAATGATCTGGACGCCCTCCCGTTGCATGTCGCGGAACAATCCGATCAAAACTACTGAGGGCGGTTGTGGTTATGCGGTTCACGCTTCTGAACGAGGCATTACCTTGACACGGCGGGTCGGCGTGGTGATTTCTCCCGCCGTCCGAGGCGCATGCCGGAGAGGTGGATGTCCGAAACTGCGATCAATCGTGCCGACGCGGTGGTCCGTTCCGTCCGCCGCGGCGACCGAAGGCGCGCGTCCCTGTCGTGGGCCGGCCCGATCGGCCAGCTGCGCCGCCTCGCCTCGCCCGTCGCTCTGGTTCTTCTCTGGCAGGCCCTCGCATCCGCGGGCGTGGTGTCCCAGCGCACGCTCGCGTCGCCGATCCGGATCGCGGAAACGTTCGCGCAGCTCGTGTCCAACGGCACCCTGCTCGACAATCTGCTCGTGTCCCTGAGCCGGGTTGCCGTCGGCCTCGCGATCGCGCTGGTGGTCGGCGTGTCGCTCGCCCTGCTCGCCGGTCTGTCGCGGGTCGGTGACGACGTCTTCGATGCCCCGCTGCAGATGGTCCGCACCATGCCGCATCTCGCGCTGGTGCCGCTGTTCATCCTTTGGTTCGGCATCGGCGAAACGCCGAAGATCGCGCTGGTGGCACTTGGGGCGGTGTTCCCGATCTACCTCAACCTCCTGGCCGGCATCCGTGGCGTGGATCCGCGGCTTCTCGAACTCGCCCGGACACTTCGGCTGAGCCGCCTACAGACGATCCAGCACGTCGTGCTGCCGGGCGCGATCGCGCCCGCGCTCACCGGTCTGCGCTACGCGGTCGGCATGGGATGGCTGAGCCTTGTCGTCGGCGAGCAGATCAACGCGAGCTCCGGAATCGGCTTCATGATGATGGACGCGCGGGATTTCATGCGCACCGACATCATCCTGGTCGGCCTTCTCGTCTACGCACTGCTCGGCCTTCTGACAGATGCCGGCGTCCGTGCGTTGGAAGCGCGCGCGCTTCGCTGGCAGCGACGCTGAGCCTAGACCCTCGGAAAAGGTTCGAATCCATGGACAGCCTGGCGCCGCACGGCGGCGACGCACCGCTCGACCTCTTCTGGTTCCTGCCGACCAGCGGTGACGGACGCTATCTCGGCGGCAACGAGGGCCGGCGGGTCGCGGACAACCGCTACATGCGCGAGATCGCGGTCGCCGCCGACCGGCTCGGGTTCAAGGGCGTGCTGCTGCCGACCGGGGCGGGCTGCGAGGATGCCTGGATCACCGCGTCGGCAATCGTGACGCACACCGAGCGCCTTCGCTTCCTGGTGGCGCTGCGCCCCGGCACCACGCTCCCGGGCGAGGCGGCGCGAATGGCATCCGCCTTCGACCGCCTGTCCGGCGGCCGCCTGCTGCTGAACGTCGTTGTCGGCGGCAATCCGAAGGATCTCGCCGGCGACGGGATCTTCCTCGATCATGACGCGCGCTACGAACAGGCCGACGAGTACCTGCGGATTTTCCGCGGATTGATGGCCGGCGAGACGGTGAACTTTTCCGGCCAGTACTACCGGACCGAAAACGGCAGGCTGCTGTTCCCGCCGGCTCAGATCCCCTGCCCGCCGCTGTATTTCGGCGGTTCGTCGCCGCGCGCGCACGATCTTGCCGCCGATCAGGTCGACATGTATCTCACCTGGGGCGAGCCGCCGCATGCCGTCGCGGCGAAGATCGCGGACGTTCGCGCGCGCGCGGCGGCGCGCGGCCGCACGGTTCGTTTCGGCATCCGTCTCCACCTCATCGTGCGCGAAACCGACGACGAGGCCTGGGCGGCGGCCGACCGGCTGATCTCGCGCCTTTCCGACGAGACGATCGCGAAGACGCAGGCCTTCATGGCGAAGGCAACGGACAGCGAGGGCCAGCGTCGGATGATGGCGTTGCACGGCGGTCGGCGCGACAAGCTCGAGGTCAGCCCCAATCTCTGGGCCGGCGTAGGGCTGATGCGCGGCGGCGCCGGGACGGCGCTGGTCGGCAGCGCCGACACCGTCGCGGCCCGGATTCGCGAATACCAGGCGCTCGGCATCGATACGCTGATCGCGTCCGGCTATCCGCATCTCGAGGAGGCTTACCGGGTGGCCGAACTGCTGTTCCCGGTGCTTGGCTACGAGAACGTCATGGCGCGCGGCGAAGGCGACGCGGCCCGCGTGTTCGGCGGCGGCGGCGCACACGACCAGGCCGTGCTCTCGTCGGGCACGGTCGCGACGACCGCGCGATGAGCGCGGCCCGCGAGGCGCTCGCGGGCGCGGTCCGGGCGCGCGGACTGCGGCGGGTGTTCGGCGACCGGCCGGTGCTGGACGGGCTCGACCTCGACATCGCCGCCGGCGAGTTCGTGGCGCTGCTCGGTCGGTCCGGTTCCGGCAAGACGACGCTGCTGCGCGCCTTCGCGGGCCTCGACGAAGACGTCGAAGGTCAGCTGGCGCTGCCCGAAGCGCGCGCGGTCGTGTTCCAGGAAGCCCGGCTGCTGCCCTGGAAGCGCGTGCGCGAGAACGTCTCGCTCGGTCTCGACGGCGGCGATGCCGACACGCGCGCCCGCGCCGCGCTGCACGAGGTCGCGCTCGACCACCGGGCCGATGCCTGGCCGCTGACGCTTTCCGGTGGCGAAGCGCAGCGCGCCGGTCTCGCGCGCGCCCTGGTGCGGAACCCCGAGTTGCTGCTGCTCGACGAGCCGTTCGCGGCGCTCGACGCGCTGACCCGCCTCCGAATGCAGGATCTGGTGGCGGGGCTCTGGCAGCGGCACGGCTGCGCCGTGCTGCTCGTGACGCACGACGTCGACGAGGCGATCCGGCTCGCCGACCGGATCCTGCTCCTCGACCGTGGCCGGATCACCCTCGATCACGCAGTCGAGGCCGGGCACCCGCGCCGGCACGACGATCCTACCCTCGCACGCCTGCGCCGCAAGCTGCTGGACGCGCTCGGCATGCCGCTCGCGGCGTGACGACGGCGCGCGCCGTCACATCTGGATCTGGACCTTGACCACGTCCGGCCGCGCTTCCGCGGCGAACTCGAAAGCCTCGACCGAGCGGTCGAACGCGTAGGTCCGCGAAACGAGCGGCTTGAGGTCGATCCTGCCGGACGCCAGCAGCGCCACGGCGCGTGGGAAAACGTTCGCGTAGCGGAAGACGGTCTCGAGCCTGAGCTCCTTGATCTGCGCTGCGACGACGTCGAACGCGACCGGCTCGGGCGGCATGCCGATCAGCACGACGGCGCCTCCCGGGCAGGCGAAGTCGCAGAGCGTCTTGAAGACGCGAGAATTGCCGCTCGCCTCGAACACGACGTCGGCGCCCCAGTCGGCGGTCATCGCACGGACCCGCCCCACCGCATCGCCGGTCGCGACGTTGACGGTCTCGATCCCTTCGTAGCGGCCGGCGATCGCCAGCTTCTCGTCGACGACATCCGTCACGATCACCCGCGAGCAGCCGCCGGCCAGCGCGGCGAGCGCGGTCATGATCCCGATCGTGCCGGCGCCGGTCACGACGGCGACCTGACCCGGCTGGATCCGCGCCTTGGTCGCCGCCTGCATGCCGACGGCGAGCGGTTCGACGAACGCGCCCTCCGCGAAAGACACGTTGTCCGGGAGCTTGAAGGTGAGGTTCGCCGGATGGACGATCTCGGGGGCAAGGCAGCCGTGCACCGGCGGCGTGGCCCAGAACGCGACCGCCGGGTCGAGATTATAGAAGCCGAGACGCGACGCCCGCGACGTCCAGTCGGGGATGCCAGGCTCCATGCAGACCCGGTCGCCGGGGGCGAGATCCCGCACGTCCGCGCCCACGTCGACGACGACGCCGGAAGCCTCGTGCCCGAGGACCATCGGCTCGCGGACCACGAACGGGCCGATTGCGCCGTGCTGGTAGTAGTGAAGATCGGACCCGCAGATCCCGACGGTGCGGATCGCGATGCGAACGTCCCGCGACCCGAGCGTCTCGGGAAGCGGGATGTCGCGGAGAGCGAGCGCATGCGCGCGCTCCAGAACCAGAGCCTTCATGGACGTCCTCCGGGCGAGACTTCGCCGACCGGAGGAGCTTAGGGCGCCGGCCGGTCTCCGGTCACTGGAACTGTTTGAGGGTGAAGGGTGACACGAAGTCGTCCGCCTTGGCCTTGGTGATCAGGATGCAGTTGAAGAGCTGCTTCTCGGTGGCCGCCCCGGTCTTGCCGGTCCGGAGAAAGCTGTCGGCCTCGTCCACGGCCTTCCGCGAGAACACCGCCACCGGCTGCAGCACGGTATACTGGAGTTCGCCCGCCTTGATCGCGGCCACCGCATCCGGCGAGCCGTCGAAACCGCCGACCTTGATGCTCGACAGCTTGCCGGCTTCCTTCAGGGCGGCGATCGCGCCGAGCGCCATCTCGTCGTTGCCGCTGATCACGCCGTTGATCGCCGGATGTGCCTGCAGGAGGTTGCCCATGGCGTCGTGACCCTGGGTGCGGTTCCAATTCGCGACCTGCTGACCGACCTTGTGGAGGCCCGAATACTGGCTCAGCACGCTCTCGTAGCCGTTCGACCGTGTCGCGGCGTTGTTGTCGGACGGCGACCCGTAGAGCTCGACGTAGTTGCCGGATTGTCCGACGTCGCGAACGAATTGCTGCGCGCCGACTGCCGCGCCCTGCGCGTTGTTGGACACGAGCTGTGCCTTTGCGAGGCCTTCCTGGTTGATCTCGGCGTTGACCAGGAAGACCGGGATGTTGGCGGCAATCGCCTTCTTGACCGCGCCGATCGAGCCGCTCGCGTTGGCGGGATCAAGGATGATCGCGACCGAGTGGTTGGTGATCGCGGTGTCGATCAGATTGCTCTCGGTGTTGGTGTCGCCCTTGGACGCGCCGACATTGGCCGTGTAGCCGAGTTTCTGCGCTTCCGCCTGCGCGTCCTGGCCTTCGGTCAGCCAATAGGGGTTGGACGGGTCGTTGACGATGATCGTCATCAGCCCCTTGCCGGCGGCGAGCGCCGGCGTGGCCGATCCGGCGAGGACAGCCGGCGCGGCGAGCGCGAGAGCCGTGAAGGCGAGCAGGTTTCTTCTTGCGGACATCGACGTTTCCTTGAGGGAGGCAGTGCCCGGTCACTGGCTCTCGGTCGTGGGTGACGCGTCCGGGATCAGGACGTGGCAGGTGCCGGCGGAAAGCCGGGAAGTGTGGCGACGCGCTTCGGGCGCCGGCGGTACTGCACCGCGTTCAGGAGCACGGCGAGCACGATGACGGCGCCGGTGAAGACCGTCTGCCAGTAGGACGAGATGCCGATGATCACGAGACCGTCGGACAGGAAGCCGATGACGAACGCACCGAGCATCGTGCCACGCATGTTGCCGCGGCCGCCGGTAAGCGCCGCGCCGCCGATCACCACAGCCGCAATCGCCGTCAGCTCGTATGTCGTTCCCGCGGTCGGGCCGGCCGAGGTCAGCTGCGACGACAGGATCAGCCCGGCGAGCGAGGCGCAGATGCCGGACAGGACGTAGACCGAGATTTGCACCGGCTTGACCGGGACACCGGACAGCTCGGCCGCGCGCTCGTTGCCGCCCGACGCGTAGAGCCATCGCCCGAACGCCGTTCGGTTCAGCACGAGGCTGCCGATCGCGGCTACGACGGCAAGCACGATCACGCCAATTGGAACGCCGAAGATGTGGTTGAACCCGAGCCAGTTGAACCCCGCGTTGCCGAGCGGCGGGCTGCCGGCGAGATCATTGTAGGTGAGGCCGTTGGTGATCAGCAGTGCGGCTCCGCGCGCCACGTACATCACGCCGAGCGTCGCGACGAAGGCCGGAACCTTGAAGCGCGCGATCAGCACGCCGTTGACGAGCCCGACCGCGCCACCGAGCGCCGCGCTCAGCACGACGACGACCCAGACCGGCGGATAGAGCGTGACGCCGAACGACTTGAACGTGACGCCCTGCATGAGAAAACCTGCGACCACGCCGGCGAGCCCGAGGGTCGAGCCGACGGACAGGTCGATGCCGCCGTTCAGGATCACGAGAAGCATGCCGACCGCGAGGATGCCGTAGATCGCGACATGCGAGGCCATGGTGAGGAAGTTGCCGACCGAGAAGTAGTAGGGTGACAGGCAGGAGAAGACGACGATGATCACGATCAGGGCGAAGAAGGCACGGCCTTCGAGGAGAAGGCGCCCCCACTCGATGTTCCCGAGCCCTGCGCGTTCCGGTTTGGCGATGGCGTTCGACATGGTTCTGCCTGAGTTCGCGTGGATCAATGGACCACGGCCTCGCCGGAGGCGGCCATGATGTCCTCCTTGGAAACGTCCGGTCCGAATTCGGCCGAAATCCGGCCCTTCCGCATGACGATGATCCGGTGCGCAACGCCGAAGCATTCCTGCACTTCCGAGGTCGAGAATACGACCGCGAGACCGGATGCGGCCCGCTCGCCGAGCAGTCGGAACACCTCGGCCTTGGCGCCGATGTCGATCCCGCGGCTCGGTTCGTCGAGCAGGATCACCTTCGGGTTCGTCGCCAGCATCTTGCCGATCACGACCTTCTGCTGGTTCCCGCCCGACAGCGAGCCGATCATCGCGCCGCCGCCGGCGGTCTTGACGTGAACGTTGCGGATCGATGCGTCGACGAGCGTGCGCTCGCGTGCGGGCGAGGTGATAAACCGGCGCGTAAAAGTACCGATGCTGGCGAGCGAAAGGTTCCGGCCGACCGTCATGGTCTGAACCAGGCCGTCGCGTTGCCGATCCTCCGGCACAAGCACGAGACCACGCCCGATCCGCTCGGCAATGCTGAAACCCGCGAGCGAAAGATCGCCGAGCCGAACGGCGCCGCTTGTCATGCCGACCCGTCCCGCCACCGACTCCAGCAGCTCGGTGCGTCCGGCCCCCATCAATCCGTACAGGCAGACGATCTCGCCTTCCCGCACGTCGAGCGAGAGATGGTCGACGAGCAGGGCGCCGCTTCCCCGCGTGTCGGTCACCACGACGTCCCGGATCGAGAGCGCGACCGGTCCGAAGCTGTAGCCGGTGGGCGGTGTTCCCCGATCATAGTGATCGCCCACCATGTGCCGGACGATCCATTCGAGATCGATGTCTCGGCGCGGCGCGGTCGCCGTGATCGCGCCATCGCGCAGCACCACCGCGTAGTCGGTGATCTGCAGCGCCTCCTCGAGGTGATGCGAGATGTAGACGATCGAGACGCCGCGTGCGGTGAGGTCGCGGATGACCTTGAACAGGACCTCGACCTCGCTCGCGCTGAGCGCCGAGGTCGGCTCGTCCATGATCAGGATCCGCGCGTCGACCGAGAGAGCGCGCGCGATCTCGACGATCTGCTGCTGGCCGAGCCGGAGTTCCTCGATCGGGGTCAGCGGATCGATGTCCTCTTCAAGCTCCTGCATCAGCCGGCGCGCTTGGCGTGCCTCCTCCGCGAAGTCGATGCCGGTCGCGTGCCGCAGCTCGCGTCCGAGGAAGATGTTGTCCCGGACACTGAGATTGGGCGCGAGGCTGAGCTCCTGATGGATGATCGAGATGCCCTGGTCGCGGGCGTCGTTGGTCGATGCGAACCGCACCTCGCGTCCGTCGAGCTCGATCGCGCCCGAGCTCGGCGGCACGATACCGGACAGGATCTTCATCAGCGTCGACTTGCCGGCGCCGTTCTCGCCGAACAGCGTCGTCACCTTGCCGCGATGGATGTCGAAGTCGACGCCTTTAAGGGCCTGCGTGCTGCCGTAGATCTTCGCCACGTTGCGGGCGGACAGGACGACCTCCGGAGCTGTCGCCCCGATCGCGGCGGCGCTCATTGCACGTCGAGCTTCACGGGCGTGACCTGCCAGCTCGTCGGATCGGAGAGCGCGAAGGCACCGACGACCGAGATCGTCTTGCCGGTCAGCTTGCTCGTGTCGATCTTCGAGAGCACAACCTTCTTCATTTCCTCGCTCAACCCGACCGCCGCGTTCTGATACTCGATCTGGTTGTGAAACTGACTGAAGGCGATCCGGCCGGACGCGTCGCGGAGATCGGTGCCGATGATCGCCGGTCCGGTCTGAACGGTGATCGCGATCGAAGACGGCATCCCGGCGACCGCGACGTCATAGTCGCCGAGGTCAGACTTGCCGGCGACACCAGTGAACTTCACCGAGAACTCGGTTCCGGTTCCCGTCGCGACGCCATACTGCTTCGCCGCCGCGTCCGGGTCCTTGCTGAGAGCCGCAGCCAAGGTCGACGCATCGACGGCGTGCGCGATCACGAAGCCCCGAACCTTCGGAAACTCGGTCTGGCCGAAGGCGGCAGGCGAGAACGCGCCGGCCTTGAGGTCGAGCTTCGACCCGATCGGCACGACCTTCGTGTCGACGGCCATAGCCAGCACGAGGAACGCGGCGGCCGCGGCAGACAGGATCGCGGGTCGCGACAGCGTCAAGGTGCTCATTCGGGAACGAGCATGATCTTGATCGACTTGTCGCCCTTCTTCATCAGGTCGAAGCCCTGCTTGAACTCGCGGAGCGGCAGCTTGTGCGTCACGACGCCCTCGGTCGGCAGACGACCGTCGCCGATCGCGGCGATGGTGAAGGGATAGCAATAGGGGCCGAGATGCGCGCCGTAGAGATCGAGCTGCTTGCGGTCGCTGATGATCGACCAGTCGCAGGTGACCTCCTCGCCGAACACAGAGAACTCGACGAAGCGGCCGAGCTTGCGGATCATGTTGAGGCCCTGCACGACCGACGAGGGATGACCGGTGGCCTCGATGTAGACGTCGCAGCCGTATCCCTCGGTCATGTCCTTGACCGCCGTCACGACGTCGGTCTCGAGCGGGTTCATGACGATGTCGGCGCCGAACTCCTTCGCGAGATCGAGCCGGTCCTGCTTCGTGTCGAGCACGATGAGCTTCGACGGGTTCTTGAGCCGCGCCGCGCCGACCATGCCGAGGCCGAGCGGGCCGGCGCCTGCGAGCACGACGACGTCGTCGAGCTGGATCTGCCCGCGGTTCACCGCATGGACCGAGCAGGCGTAAGGCTCGGTCAGGATCGCCCGCTCGACCGGGATGTCGTCGGGAACGCGATGGTTCCGGCCAGTGAGCGGGAAACGCATGTATTTCGCGAAGGCGCCGTTCACGTTCTTCTGGAAGCCGTAAAGGTCGTGCACCTCGCACATCCAGTATTCGCCGCGCTTGCAGTAGCGGCACTTGTCGCAGGGGACGATCTGCTCGGAGATGATCCGGTCGCCGACCTTCCAGCCCTCGGCGGCGCGGTTTGCGCCCACCTCCACCGCGCGTCCGAGGAACTCGTGCCCCGGGATCATCGGCGGCTTGACGTAACGCGGCTGACCCTTGTTGTCGCCCCAGAACGACGGGGCGCCGGTGAAGGTCTTGATGTCGGAGGCGCAGATGCCCGCGGCCTCGACCTCGATGACGATGTCGTCGGGACCGGCGCGCGGCACGTCGACGCGTTCGATCCGGTAGTCGTGCGGCGCGTAGCAGACGACCGCTTCCATCGTGTCCGGGAGTTCGACCCTGTCGGTCATGACGTTGTCTCCGTGTCTACGCGCCCAGGCGTTCGGTCAGGTCGTCGGCCAGGACGCGGATGAGGATGTTGGACGACGCGGCACCAGCGTCGAGCGAGCCGCGGGAGCGCTCTCCGAGACGGCTCGCGCGACCGCGTTTCGCGACGAGGTCGCGCGTGGCCTCAAGCCCGCTCGCCGCCGCCGCCTTCATGGCGGCGAGGGCATCGCGGAACGACGCGCCCTTCGCGACGGCGCCTTCGAACGACTCGCGCGCGGGTGCGAGCACGTCGATCAGCGTCTTGTCTCCCGGCTTGGCCTCGCCGAGATCGGCGATCGCATCCTCGCCGGCACGTAGAGCCGCGGCGAAGGTCGCGCTGTCCAACGTGTCGTGGCCCTTGAGCACGTCGCCCGCTTCGAGAAAGAACGAGCCGTAGAGCGGCCCCATCGAGCCGCCGATCTCGTCGAGCAGCGTGTCGCTGATGGTGCGGAACGCTTCCGCCAGCGTGGTCTCGCGCCCTTCGAGGCGCTCGATCACCATGCGGAAGCCCTTGCCCATGTTGATGCCGTGGTCGCCGTCGCCGGTCGCCCCGTCGATCTCGGTCAGTTCGTCCTGCGCGGCGACGATCGCGCGCGCGAAGTCGATCGCGATCGCGCCGGTGCCGGCGAGCGGAATGGTGTCTGCGTCCATCTCAGCCTCCGCTGACCGTAAGCCCGATCGACCGGGCGGGCGCGGCGAGGTAACGGTCGAGATCGGCGTCGAGCCGGGTCACCGTCACCGAAACGCCCATCATCTCGAGCGAGGTGAAATAGTTGCCGACGAAACGCCGCCGCGGGGTGACGCCCCGCGCGCGGAGCATCGCGTCGACATGCCCGTAGAGCACGTAGAGCTCCATCAGCGGCGTCGCGCCGAGACCCGACACCAGCACGGCGACGTCCTCGCCCTTGTAGTCGATCGTGTCGGCCAGGATGCGCTCGACCATCATGCCGGCCATCTCGTGCGCCTGCGCTGTCGGCAGGACGGCGACCCCCTTCTCGCCGTGATGGCCGATCCCGACTTCCATGTGCCCGTCGGGGATCGAGAAGTTCGGCTTGCCCGCGGCGGGGATGGTGCAGGCGGACAGGCCGATGCCGACCGACCGCGTGCCGTCGATCGCCTTCTGGGCGGCCGCGATCACCCTGTCGAGGTCGACTCCCTCCGCGGCGGCGGCGCCGCCCGCCTTCCACATGACGATCTCGCCGGCGACGCCGCGCCGCTTGTCGGCCTCGTCGGGACCCGCCGACGCGACGTCGTCGTTCGCGACCACCGTCCGCACGGTGATCCCGTCTTTTGCGGCGAGGCGGACGGCCATCTTCACGTTCATGTTGTCGCCGGCGTAGTTGCCGTAGAGGCACGCGACACCGGCCCCCGCATCGGCGGCGGCAAAGGCGGCATGGAAGCTCTTGGCCGTGGGTGACGCGAAGATCTCGCCGATCGCGACCGCATCGCAGAGGCCCGGTCCGACATAACCGAGGAAGGCCGGCTCGTGGCCCGAGCCGCCGCCGGTGACGACGCCGACCCGGCCGCCCGGCGTGCCGCCGACACGCCGGAGGACGCGCTTGTGCTCGGTTGCCTCGAGCAGATCGCCGTGGGCGGCAAGCACGCCGACCAGGCTGTCCTCGGTGACGTTGTCGGGATCATTGATGACACGGTTCATCAAGAGGGGGCGTTCCTTGCCGGATCAGCACACCGCACACTCGCGCTCGTCTGCGCGAATGTCAACGCCCCGCGCAATTGCGCACTGCAACATGCCGGCTGAAACTGTATTAGTTCTTGACGCACGTGCCTCACCATTGTCGCGAATGGATCGAAGCACAAACTGTTCTGAACAATTGCTCGATAGGGACACGAACGCGCATGGCCCGCGGAACGAACCGATCGATGTCGAAGGACGCCGGCGAGACGCGCGCCGACACGCTCGTCGAGATCGCCGCGCTGTATCATTTCGACAACGTCACGCAGGAGGAGCTGTCCCGGCGCTTCTCGATGTCGCGCGCGAAAATCGGCCGCCTCTTGAGCCGCGCGCGAACGGAAGGGCTGGTCGAGGTACGGGTCCATCAGCCGCGCGCCGTCGCGGCCGGGCTTGAGCGCGAATTCATCGACCGGTTCGGCATCGATCGCCTTCTGGTCTCGGTGGATCACGGCAACGCGGATACGCAGCGTCGCGCGGTGGCCGCGCTCGCCGCCGCCTATCTGGAGCGGACACTCGGCGACGGCATGACGGTCGCGGTCGGCATGGGACGAAACGTCGCCGCGGTCGCCGACACGCTGGTGACGCCGCCGGCCGGCCGGGTGACGTTCGTCTGCGCGATCGGCGGCTCGGCGCGTGCCGGCGAGCACATGAACCCCGACCATATCTGCCGCCGGCTCGCCGCCCGCGTGGGTGGCGAGAGCCGGACCCTCTACGCTCCCGCGCTCGTCACCAACGCCGCGCTGCGGGCGGAGCTCTACCGGAACGAGACCGTCCGCGCCGCGCTCGACCTCGCACGGCGCGCCGACATCGCCCTCGTCGGGGTCGGCGATCTCTCGGAAGACAGCAATCTCGTGAGAATGGGCTGGTTCTCGCCGCGCGAGGTCGCCGAGGCGCGGCTCACCGGCACGATCGGTGACGTCATGGGTTACGACTTCGTCGACATCAACGGTCGCCCAGCGAGCACCGCCATGCAGGACCGCGTGATCGGCCTGAGGCTCGAAGACCTGAAGCGGATCCCGGACGTGATCGCGGTCGCGTCGGAGAACACGAAGGCGGCGGCGCTGCTCGGCGTGCTCCGGACCGGCGCGATCAACACCGTCGCGACCTCGATCACCAATGTCCACACCATTCTCCGGCTCGACGACGCCACGCGCGGCGCGTCACCAAGCCAGCTGAACGGGAGAACGAACGATGGCGGACGCTTCGGTTGAGGTGAAGGCGCGGCCCATGGGCGCGATGGCGCTCGCGGACCGCGCCGGGATCCCGACGCATCTCTTCTGGGGATTTGTCGGCATGCTCGTGTTCATGATCGGCGACGGCGTCGAGAGCGGTTACCTTTCAAAGTTTCTCGTCGGCCGCGCGTTCGACGAGCACGCGGTGGCTCTCCTGTTCACCATCTACGGTGTGACGGCATCCATCGCGGCGTGGCTGTCGGGAGCGCTGTCGGATGCCGTCGGGCCGCGGCGCGTGATGGTGACGGGCCTCGCGATCTGGGTCGCGTTCCAAGTGGGCTTCCTCGCCGTCGGGATTCCGAGCCATTCCTATCGGCTTCTCCTCCTTTTCTACGCGCTGCGCGGCTTCGGCTATCCGCTGTTCGCGTTCGGCTTCCTGGTCTGGATCGTGGAGACCACGCCATCGCGCCGGCTGGGCTCGGGGGTCGGGTGGTTCTGGTTCGCGTTCACCGGCGGGCTGCCGACGCTCGGCACGCTCTTCGCGCGCTTCGCGATCCCGGTCGTCGGCGCCTACGCGACGTTCTGGGCGGCGCTCGCGGTGGTCTGTCTCGGCGGCGCAATCGCGCTGCTCGGCGTGCGGGACCGGAGCGGTGCGCGCGGCGCGCGGGCGACCGCCTCGCTCGGCTCGACGCTGCTTTCCGGCCTCAGTGTCGGTTGGACCCACAAGAAGGTCGGGATCGGCTGCATCGTCCGGGCGATCAACACCGCGCCCGAGTTCGGCTTTCTCGTGTTCATGCCCATCTATTTCACGAAGACGCTGCATTTCAGCCTGTCATTCTGGCTCAACGTCCTCTTCTTCACCTATGCCAGCAACATCGTCTGGAACCTCCTGTTCGGTGTCATCGGCGACTGGATCGGCTGGCGACGGACGGTGCTGATCTTCGGCGGCATCGGATCGGCGATCAGCACGATGGCGTTCTATTACGTCCCGACGCTGTTCGGGCCGTCGCACGGACTGCTCGCGGTGCTGGCCGGGGTGTTCTACGGCGCGACGCTGGCGGGCTACGTGCCGCTTTCCGCGCTGATGCCGTCGCTCGCCCCGGAGGAAAAGGGATCCGCCATGTCGCTGCTCAATCTCGGGGCCGGCGCGAGCGTCTGGGTGGGTCCGGCGATCGTCTGGCTGTTCCAGGGCCTGGTCGGCGTGCTCGGGATCATGGTGATCTACGCGGCGATGTATATCGCGAGCGCCATCCTCACCGGCTTCCTGACGCTTCCGGGCGGGGACGCGGCCCAGTGGCAGGACGAAGGAGCACGCCGATGAGGCTTTTCGGCAGGCAGGCGCTGGTCACCGGCGCCGGCCGTGGCATCGGTCGCGCGATCGTCGCGCGGCTCGCGGCCGAAGGCGCCACGGTCACGGCGCTCGGGCGCAACGAAGCGGATCTCGCCTCGCTGGCCGACGAGACCGGGTGCGGTCGGCTCGTCGCCGATCTCGCCGACCGGGACGGCGCGGCTCGCGCCGTCGCCGCGCGGCTGCCGTTCGATCTGCTGGTGAACAACGCCGGAATCACCCATCTCGCACCCGCGCTCGAGACGACCGAGGCGGCGATGAGGGACGTCTACGGGATCAACGTGCTGGCGGTGCTGCGGATGGCGCAGATCGTGGCCGGCGACCTGATCGGCCGCGGCGCCCCCGGGGCGATCGTCAACGTCTCGTCGGTCGCGTCGGCGATCGGCCTCGCGGACCACGCGGCCTACTGCGCGTCGAAGGGCGCGCTCGACGCGCTCACCCGCGTGCTCGCCGTGGAATGGGGACCGCGCCGGATCCGCGTCAACGCGGTCAATCCTGCGGTGACGCTGACGCCGATGGGAGCGCTCGCCTGGTCGGACCCGGCGAAATCGGAACCGATGCTGGCGAGGATCCCGCTTCGCCGCTTCGTCGAACCGGACGAGGTCGCGCGCACGGTCGCGTTTCTGTTGTCGGAGGATGCCGCGATGGTCAACGGCGTCTGTCTCGACGTGGATGGCGGCCTCCGAGCCGGCTGAGGAGACAGGCATGCGTCGCTTCCTTCCTCTCTTCGTTCTCGCCACGATCGTCGGATGGACGGCCGCCGCGCACGCCGCGACGGTCACGCGAACGATCGACTGGACCGAGGGCGGCATCCGGTTCCGAAGCGTGCTCGTGTGGGACGACAGCACGAGCGCGCGGCGTCCGGGCCTGCTCATGGTGCCGAACTGGTATGGCGTGAACGCCGCCGCGGTCGCCAAGGCGGCGCGGATCGCGGGACGCGACTCCGTCGTGCTGGTGACGGACGTGTATGGCGAGAACGTGCGCCCGAAGAACGCCACGCAGGCGGGCGCGGCCGCGCGCCCGCTCCTCGGGAACCGCGTCGAGCTTCGCCGGCGCATGCAAATCGCCTTCGATCGGCTGAGAAAGGCGGAAGCCGAGGCCCCGATCGACGACGCCCGTCTCGGGGCGATCGGCTTCTGTTTCGGGGGCGCCGCTGTCCTCGACCTGGCCCGGAGCGGCTCGGACGTGAAAGCCGTGGTGTCGTTCCACGGCGAGCTCGGCACCGATGATCCCGCGCTCGACCGGCAGATCCGCGCGCGCGTCCTGGTGATGAACGGAGCGGACGACGCGCTGACCGCACCCGACTTCGCACCGTTCGAAACCGAGATGCGGCAGGATCCCGCACCGTGGCAGTTCGTGTTGATCGGGCACGCCGTCCACTGCTTCACCGAGGTGGAGGAAACGGCGAAGACCGGCATGTGCCGCTACGACCCGGACGCCGCCGCCGAGTCCTACGCGATGATGCGGTCGTGGCTCGCGGCGAGCTTCGAACCGCTTTCGGGCGCTGAGTAGACGTCCCACACGTAGCGCTTTCACGCGCTCATCCCGGCGACATGGGCGCGCGTACGATCGTCGGTCATGCCGCCTTGCTCGGAGATGAGGTCGACGAGCGCCTGGTCGACGTCCTTCGCCATGCGTGACGCGTCGCCGCACACGGAGAGGTTCGCGCCGTTCTCGAGCGGGCGCCAGAACTCGGCGCCCCGCGCCTCGACCCGGTGCTGCACCGGACGCGCTGCTGATCCGGCGGAGCGACACCGCGCTCGTCGGACACGACACCGGCGCGTTCGGCAGCACGGGCACGGTGGTCGCGGGCCTCGCGACGGGTTCGCCTGCCGCGCGCTCCGCCGGCGGATCGACCGCGGCGAGGCCGGCCCGCTCGAGGCGCGCGGCCGCACGAAGGGGGCGGCGCCGCTCGATGTCGTTCAACCTCCACGGCTTCCGGATCGCGGTCGATCCCGGAACGGGCGAGGTCCGCATCCTGCGGTCCGTCCATGCCGCCGACGTCGTCACGGTGATGAACCCCGCCCATTGCCGGGGCCAGATCGAGGGCGGCGTCGCGCAGTTCCGACGCGATCGCGTCTTCCGCGGGCTGAGCGGCCGGGACGAGGCCGGGAACGAGTCCGGACGCGTTCCGGGAAACGGATCTTCTCCCGTGCCGTTCGACGTCCCGCCCCCCGACGGATGACCGGAAACCTATGGACACGATCGCGCCCCACCTGTTCCGACCGATGGCGTTCGGCGCCATGACTCTCCCCAACCGGATCGTCATGGCGCCCCTGACCCGAAGCCGTTCGAACGCCGAGGGCGTGCCGCCGCCGTTCGCCGCGGACTACTACGCGCAGCGCGCGGCCGCCGGCCTGATCATCTCGGAAGCAACCAACATCTCGCCGCAGGCCGTCGGCTACGCCTTCACCCCGGGCATCTGGAGCGAGGCGCAGGTCGCGTCCTGGATCCGCGTCACGGACGCGGTGCATGCGGCAGGTGGCCGCATCTTCCTCCAGCTCTGGCACACCGGCCGGATCTCGCATCCAAGCCTGCAGCCGGACGGCGCGCTTCCGGTTTCGTCTTCCGCGGTCAGGCCCGAGGGCGAGGCGTTCACCGCCGACGGCATGAAGGCGCACGTGACGCCGCGCGCGCTGGACACGGATGAGGTGGCCGCGGTGAGAGGCGACTACGGCCACGCGGCACGCCAGGCCAAGCGGGCCGGGTTCGACGGCGTCGAGATCCATGCCGCCAACAACTACCTGCTCGAGCAGTTCATCCGGGACAGCGTGAACCGACGCACCGATCGCTACGGCGGCTCGATCGAGAACCGGGTGCGGTTCCCGCTGGAAGTTGTGGACGAGGTCGTCGGCGTCTGGGGCGGCGAGCGGGTCGGCGTGCGGTTGTCACCGGCGACCACCGTGCCGAGCGGCGCCGCGCCCGACAGCGAGGCGATGCGGACCTACGGGTCGCTGATTGACGGCCTTGCCGCGCGCGGCGTCGGCTACATCCACATGATCGAGGGCCTCACCTACACGAGCCGCGACGTGCCCGACGACATCGACCTCGCGGCGCTCCGGCGGCGCTTTCCGCGCCTCTACATCGCGAACAACATCTACGACGCGGCCTTCGCCGAGCGTGCGCTCGCGGCCGGGGAGGCGGATCTGGTCGCTTTCGGGCGGCCGTTCATCGCGAACCCCGACCTTGTCGAACGGATCCGCACCGAGGCGCCGCTCGCCGACGCGCCGAAGCAGTACTGGTACGGCGGCGGGGCGACCGGCTATTCCGACTGGCCGTGCATGCCGGCGTCCCCGCGCTGATGCCGCCGGCAAGGATCGCGCCCTGAGCGCGTTCGCCCTTTTCGCGACGCTGCTGACGGTCGCCTCGGTGTTCGGGGTGATCAACGGGATGACCATCCGGCTGCCGCACACGATCGGCGTGCTGGTCTTCGCGCTCGGCGCCTCGCTGCTTCTGGTCGGCGTCAGCCTTCTGCTTCCTTCGCTCGATCTGCCGGGCCGGTCGCGTCGGCTGCTCGGCGCGGTCGACTTGCCGCGCGTCCTGCTCGACGGCGCGCTTTCCTTTCTCCTGTTCGCGGGCGCGCTCGAGGTCGATCTCCGTCACCTGTGGGAGCGGCGCGTCGCGGTCGGCGTCCTGGCACTCGCCGGCACGCTGCTCGCGATTCTGCTCACCGCGGCATCGATGTGGCTGGTGTTCCGCGCGCTCGCGCTCGCGGTCGACTGGCCGTGGTGTCTCGTGCTGGGTGCGATCCTGGCGCCGACCGATCCGGTCGCGGTCGCCGGCCTGCTTCGACGTCTCGGCCTGCCGCCCGGCCTGCAGGCGCTGTTCGCCGGCGAAAGCCTGTTCAACGACGGCGTCGGAGTCGTCGCGTTCGGAGCGGCGCTCGGCTACGCGGCAGGCCCGCACCACGGCGCCGTCGATTTCGGCCGCATCTTGGCTGAATTCGGCTTCGAAGCGCTGGGCGGGGCCGCGCTCGGCCTCGCGACGGGGCTTTGTGCGGTCCTGCTCCTCGCCCGCACGGATGCGCGGAACCTCGAAGTCATGATCACGCTCGCGCTCGCGACAGGCACGTTCAGCCTCGCCAACGGGCTCGGCATGTCGGGACCGATCGCGGTCGTGGTGGCGGGACTGGCGGCCGGAAGCCAGATGGCGAGCGCCGCGATGAGCGACCGCACGAAACGCGAGTTGCCGGTCTTCTGGTCGCTGGTCGACGAGATTCTGAACTCGCTCCTGTTCCTTCTGATCGGCTTCGCGATCCTGGCGCTGCACTTCGTGCGCGCCGACATCGTCGCGGCCCTGGTGGCGATCCCGATCCTGCTCGCGGTGCGCCTGATCAGCGTCGGCCTGCCGACCTGGCCGATGCGCCTGCCGCAGTCCGAGCGGATCGGCGTCCTCGCGGTCCTGACCTGGGGCGGTCTCCGGGGCGGCATCTCGGTCTCGCTGGCGCTCGGACTGCCGGCCGCCGCCGCGGCGCGGACGCCGCTGCTCACGGTGACCTATGCCGTCGTCGTGTTCACGATCGTCGTGCAGGGTCTGTCGATGAGGGCGGTGACGCGACGCTTCTTCCCGTCGGCTTCGAGGGACGACGGGAGCTTTCCGCACTGAGTCCGGGGGGGCCGGGCGGCCCCATCGGCCCGCCGGAGGCTATCGGACGTAGACCCGGATTTCCTCGCCCGCGACCGCCTCGCCGGTGGCCGCCGTCAGCTGCACCTGGAGCGGGTCGACGCCGTCGGCGACGATCGCAGCGGCGACGGTCTGCGCATCCGCCGTGGCACGCGCGAGACGGGCGGCCTGGTCGGATGCCGTTCCCTGAGCCGGAACGACGCTCTCGACGGTGAACAGGACGTCGGGCTTTCGAGACAGGGCGAGATCGACCGCGACCTTGAGCGGACCGCTCCACTGGTCCGGTCCGGCGGGAAGGCGGATGGCGAGCAGCGGCGGCACAGCGGCGATTGTCTTGCCGGGCGGGACATGGACGACCGGCGGCGCGTCCGCATGCGCGACGAAGGTGCGCTGGTCGACCAGCTTGCATCCCGCCATCGGCGCCGACGCGAGGAGGAGCGGAAGGAGACGGAACCGGACAGGATTTGGCCGCATCGGCGTTCCCCATCGCAGTTCGCTTCGGGAGCGGCAAGATCGGCGTTCTTGCAGCCGAGAGCGGCTCGACGCAGAACATCGTCGCGATGGATGATCTCGCGCCCGATCACGCCGCCACCGTCCCGGAGGCGACGGCGCTCGCGGACCTCCTCGGACGGGTCGCGGCCGGGCTCGGGCCGACGGAACGGGGACTTGCCGGCTTCCTGGCCGGGCTCTGGACCCGGGCGCTCCGGTTCGAGGCGACCGATCCCGCGTGGCCCGACCGCGACCGGTTCGTCGTGTCGGACGGCGCGCTCAGCCCGCTGCTCTACGGCGCGCTGCATCTGGCCGGCGTTGAAGGAATGGAGCGCCACGTGCTGGATCGGTTCGGCCGGCTCCATTCCGCCGCATCGCCGTTTCCCCTGCCTTCGCTTCACCCGGCCATCGAGGCACCGGCGGGGCTGCCCGGCCAGGGCCTCGCCGCCGGCGTCGGCATCGGTCTCGCCGAGCGGATCATGGCGGCGCGGTTCGGCCGTTCGCTCGTCGATCACCGGACGTGGGTCCTGGCCAGCGCGGCCGATCTTTCGGCGGGCCTCGGCCAGGAAGTGGCATCGATCGCCGGCGAACTCAGGCTTGAACGCCTCGCGGTCGTGTTCGCCGAGCCGGGCGAGCCCGGACCGGCGGGACCGAAACGGCGCGACAAGGAAGAGATCGAGCTGCTCCGCCGCTTCTCCGCCTGCGGCTGGTCGGTCCGGAGCGTCGACGGCGAGGACGCCGCCGAGGTGCAGTCCTGCCTCAGCTCCGTGCTCAAGGCGCGCCGGCCGTCGCTGATCGCCTGCCGGCCGTCGCGTCTCGCATCCGACCGTCCGCGATCGGACGCCGACGCGCCGGACGGGAGTGGCGCCGGCTGGCGCCAGGCCACCACGCGCGGCAGCGCCGCCGCAGGCACCCTGAACAGGTCGAGCAGCTCC
>CAXUBA010000008.1:0-35335 GCA_964249205.1 uncultured Acetobacteraceae bacterium
CTCGAACCTACGACCCGCTGATTAAGAGTCAGCTGCTCTACCAACTGAGCTATGCGCCCTCGCGGGGGTGGGACGTAGGGGAGAAATTCCGACGGCGCAAGATGGCTAAGACTGCTCGTCCGGCATCAGGAGCCGCGTCAATCCGTCGAGCTGGTCGAGATCGCTGTAGCGGAGCACGAGCTGGCCGCCCTTGCCGTCGAAGGTGATCCTGATCGACAGACCAAGCCGAGCGGTCAGCCTCGCTTCGAGCGCAGCGATGTTGGGATCAACGTGCGGGGCGGGCTCTCGTCGCGAAGCCGCCTGGTGTGCCGGTCTCGCGAGCGCCTCGGTCTGGCGGACGCTCAGTCCTCGCGCGATCACCTGCCGGGCGACGCGTGCGGGATCCGCGTGCCCCACCAGCGCCCGCGCGTGTCCGGCCGACAGCGCGCCTCGCCGAACATCCGACTGCACCGACGCGGGAAGCGCCAGCAGCCTTACGGTGTTCGCGATGTGGCTGCGGGACTTGCCGATCGATCGCGACAGCGCGTCCTGCGTGAAATGGAACTCCGCCATCAAGCGACGAAACCCGTCCGCTTCCTCGATGGCATTGAGATCGACACGCTGAAGGTTCTCGATGAGCCCCGCCGCCATCGCCTCGCGATCGTCGAGCATCCGGACAATGACCGGAACGGTCTCGAGGGCAGCCAGTCCCGACGCCCGCCAGCGTCGCTCGCCCGCGATGATCTGGAACCGTTCGCCGTCGCCAGGTTGCGGGCGGACCAGGATAGGTTGCAGGAGGCCGTGCGCGCGGATCGAAGACGCGAGGTCCTCGATCGCCTCCTCCGACAGGTCCTGTCTTGGCTGGAACGGACCTGGGGCGAGAGCGTCGAGCGGCACGTTCCGAACGCGCGTGCGATCGTCTTCTTCCCCGCGGTCGTCCGCGATCAGCGCGGCGAGACCGCGGCCGAGGCGCTTTCCCTTGTCGATCATCGGGCGGTCGTCCGGCGCGCTAGGAACTCGGTCGCGAGCTGGGCATAGGCGAGGGCGCCCGACGAGCGGGCGTCGTAGGCCCCGACCGGCTGGCCGTGGCTCGGCGCTTCGGACAGGCGGATGTTTCGCGGGATCACCGTATCGAAGACGTCGCGTCCGAAGAAGCTCCGCGCATCCGCGGCCACCAGCTCCGACAGGTTGTTCCGGCGGTCGAACATCGTGAGAACGATCCCCTCGATCTTCAGCGTCCGGTTCAGGTTGCGTTTGACCGCGTCGATCGTGCGCACGAGCTGGCTGATCCCCTCGAGCGCAAAGAATTCACATTGCAGCGGCACGATAACCGACGCCGCCGCCACCAGCCCGTTCAGCGTGAGGAGCCCAAGGCTCGGTGGGCAATCGAGAAGGACGGCGTCGAATCGTCCCCGCAGGTCCTGCTGACGGGCGAGGGCATCGCGGAGGCGAAACTCGCGTCGGTCCGCGCCGACCAGCTCGATCTCGGCGCCGGCGAGATCGGTGTCGGCAGCGACGAGCGACAGATTTGCGGTGGCGGTGTCGCGAATGACCGCGCCCGCTTCCTCCTCGCCGAGCAGCAGCGCGTAGGTGCCGCGCGTCTTGCCGCGCCGGACGATGCCGAGGCCGGTCGACGCGTTACCCTGCGGATCGAGATCAATCACGAGGATACGTTTGCCGCCGTCGGCCAGGGCTGCCGCGAGGTTGATCGCCGTCGTGGTCTTGCCGACTCCGCCCTTCTGGTTGGCGACGGCGATGACCGAAAGATCAGGCGGCTTGTTCACGACGTTTGAGATGCCTCAGCTCGAGAACGCAGCCCTCTCGCATAACGCGGCTGTGATGTCGCGTCGCGGACATCTGCCATTCCGCGTCCGCTTCGGTCAATTCGCGTTCGACCTGTGCGCCTTTCAGAAAGAAACAAACGCCGGAGGGGGCGAGGAGCGGGTAGGCGTAGGCGCAAAGCAGCCGCAAGGGCGCGAGCGCACGCGCCGTGACGATATCGATCTCCCGCATCTGGCTGTCCTCGATCCTCGACGCGACGACGGTGGCGTCCGCTCCGGTCACGCGGGCTGCCTCGCGAAGAAAAGCCGCTTTCCGCACGTCGGCCTCGATCAGCGTGACCGGCCGTCCGGACGCGATCGCGAGGACGAGTCCTGGAAAGCCGGCGCCGGACCCGAGATCGGCGATGGTGCCGGTGGCCGGAAGATGGTCGATCAGCCGCAGACTGTCGGTGATGTGGCGCTGGCCGATCTGCCCGACCGTTCCGCGGCCGATCAGGTTGATACGCCCGTTCCATCGTCGGAGCAGCGCCTCGAAGACGGCCAGACGCTCCGATGTTTCACGTGAAACATCCCCGATGGTGCTCACGTCAGAGTGCGGGCTCGGCCCTGCGCCGAACGTGGGACAGCACGGTGAGCAGCGCGGACGGCGTCACGCCCGGGATCCGCTGCGCCTGCGCGAAGTCGACCGGTCTCGCCGCTTCGAGGCGCTCCCGCATCTCGACGCTCAGCCCGGCAATTCGTGCGTAGTCCAGCGCCGGCGGGAAGATGACGCTTTGTTCGGAACGGAGCCTCGCAATATCCCGCGACTGGCGATCGAGATAGCCGTCATAGCGCGACTCGGTCCGGAGATGGCGGACGACGCGGGCCGGCAGAGCGCGGAGCCAAGGATGCGCCGCGAACGTCTCCTCCTCCGGAGCATCCGATCCCAGGTGCCGGAACAGGCTGCGACGACCGTCGGCGGAGCCGGTTCCCTCGTGCCGCGCCCGTTCAAGGCTGGCCTCGATCGTGGCCTTGGTCGTGCGGAACGAGCGCATGCGCGCCTCGCCGACGATGCCCGCACGATGGCCGATGTCGGTTAGACGCAGATCGGCGTTGTCGGCGCGGAGAGTCAGCCGATACTCGGCGCGCGACGTGAACATCCGGTACGGCTCGGTCACGCCGGCCGTGACCAGGTCATCGACCATGACGCCGAGATAGGCCTGGTCGCGCCCGAGAACGATTGCGTCGTTCCCGGCCGCATGGCGGGCCGCGTTGAGGCCTGCGAGCAGGCCCTGGGATGCCGCTTCCTCGTAACCCGTCGTCCCGTTGATCTGTCCGGCAAGAAAGAGCCCGCCGCACCTCCTGGTCTCGAGCGAGGGTCGCAACTCGCGCGGGTCGACATGGTCGTATTCGACCGCGTAACCGGGTCGAAGGACGACCGCCCGCTCAAGCCCCGGGATCGTCTTGAGGAAAGCCGTCTGTACGTCGGGCGGTAGGCTTGTCGAGATGCCGTTCGGATACACGACGCCCCCGTCAGGACCATCGTCGAGTCCCTCGGGCTCGAGAAAGATCTGGTGGCCGTCGCGAGCCGGAAACCGCACGACCTTGTCCTCGATGGACGGGCAGTAGCGGGGGCCGCGTCCGCTGATCGCGCCGCCGTAGAGCGCCGACCGTGACAGGTTCTCCCGGATCACCGTGTGGGTGGCTACGGTCGTTGACGTCACGCGACATTCAATTTGCGGCAGCACGACCGTCTCCGAGAGAACGCTGAAGAGTTCTGGGACGGTGTCGCCGGGGTCGGCCGCCAACGTTTCCCAGCTCAAGGAGCGCCGGTCGAGCCGCGGCGGCGTGCCGGTCTTCAGCCGGGACATACGAAAACCGAGTGCGCGCAGCCGATCGGCAAGCAGCACCGAGGGAGGGTCGCCGACACGTCCCGCCGCAACGCTTTCATGGCCCGTGTGGATGACGCCGCGGAGGAAGGTGCCGGCCGTCAGCACGACCGCACCGGCCGCGATGGTCTCGCCGTTCTCGCATGTCAGACCCTGGATGCGCCGATCGCCGTCGAGGAGAAGGTCGCCGACCGCGCCCTCGCGTATTGACAGGTTCTCCTGCGCGTTCAGTAAGTCGCGGATCGCCATTCGATAACGACGACGATCCGCCTGTGCTCGAGGACCCTGGACCGCCGCACCCTTGCTGCGGTTCAGCAGCTTGAAGTGGATGCCGGCACGATCCGCCGCGCGCGCCATCAAGCCATCGAGCGCATCGATCTCGCGCACGAGATGGCCCTTGCCGATCCCGCCGATCGCCGGGTTGCAGGACATCTCGCCGATCCGATCGAGAGCGTGCGTCAGCAGCAGTGTTCTGGCGCCGAACCGGGCTGCGGCGGCTGCGGCTTCGCAACCCGCGTGACCGCCTCCGACGACGATGACGTCAAATGGTTCCATGTCACTTGCCGATGCAGAAGGTCGAGAAGATGTCGCCGAGGATGTCCTCGACACCGACGGCTCCCGTCAACCGACCGAGACTGGTATGGGCGCGACGCAGGTCTTCGCCGCGAAGCTCCGGTGTGTCCTGTTCGGCGGCGGCGAGCAAGGCATCCCTCGCATCCGCGATGCAGGAGCGATGGCGTGCGCGCGTCGCGAACGGTTGTTCGCGCCGTCCGGCTAGCCCGCGGACGCGTGCGGCAAGGCGCGCGCGGAACTCGTCCAGGTTGTCGCCCCGCGTGGCGCTCACGCCAAGAAAGCCCGTAGGCGCCGGGTCTTCGTCGATGCGGTTCACGACTACGAGGGCTTGTGCATCCTCTTCGGGCCGCTCCGTCGCGATGGCATCCGCGGTCCGCACCAGAATGACGAGATCGGCTTCGTCGAGCGCGTTCCGGGCGCGACGGACGCCCTCCGCCTCCACGAAGTCATCGGTCGCTCGGAGGCCTGCGGTGTCGACCAGCGTGACCGGCACGCCGGCAATGACCACCCGCGTTTCGAGCCGGTCCCGGGTGGTCCCCGGCACCGGGGCGACGATTGCGACCTCGCGTCCGGCGAGCCGGTTCATCAGGCTCGATTTCCCGACGTTCGGTGCGCCGGCCAGCACGACCACCAGGCCATCGCGAAGACGTTCCGCGGCGTGACCATGATCGAGGTGCACGCCGAGCTCGACCGCGAGACTCCTGAATTCATCCCCCATGTCGTTGCCGCCGTCCTCGCCGTCCGCGACCTCGTCGGGAAAGTCGATCGATGCCTCCTGCCTTGCCAGCATCTGTCTCACCCGCTCAGACCATCGGACGAAGATCGTGCTCAGCGCTCCGTCCGATTGTGCAAGCGCCTGTCGGCGTTGTTCCTCGGTTTCGGCGGCGACGAGGTCCGCGATGCCCTCCGCCTCGACGAGGTCGACGCGTCCCGCGAGGAACGCGCGCTTGGTGAACTCGCCGGGTTCAGCGGCCCGGGCGCCGAATGCCGCCAGCGTCACAAGAACTGCGTCGACAACCGCCGGACCCGCATGGAGATGAAGCTCGGCACAGTCCTCGCCGGTATAGCTGGCAGGACCCGGGAACCAGAGAACGAGACCCCTGTCGATGATCTCGCCGTCGGACGCGCGGATCGCCCGGCGTGTGGCGCGACGCGGCGGCGGTCGCCCGCGATCCGACATCCTGTCGATGAGGGAGCTCGTGTCGGGGCCACTGATTCGGACGATCGCGATCGCTCCTCCCCGACCCGTCGCCAGTGCGAAGATCGTCTCCCTGGTGTCCCAGTTCATGCGTGGTCGCCCGGTGGCAATGATGCATGCGGTCGCGTGTTCGGCGGCAGGCTTGACAGCGCCATGCCGAGAAGTTGGTGTCGATCGCGGGGAGGCCAGGCGTGCCGCAATTTTCGATGCATTCGCCCCTCGGGTCGCTCACCCTGTCGGAAGAGGACGGGTGGATCGTCGCTCTCGACTGGGGCTGGGGCCGTGACCAGGCGCCGTCGGACCTTCTCCGGTCCGGAATACGACAACTCAACGAGTATTTCGACGGCGCGCGTGTCTCGTTCGATCTTCCGCTCCGGCCCGAAGGTTCGTCGTTGCGGCGGAGCGTCTGGGCGGCATTGCTGACGATCCCGTTCGGCGAAACGCGTACCTATGGCGACATCGCGTCGATCGCCCGGACGGCACCACGCGCGGTCGGACAGGCGAACCGGATGAACCCGATCCCCATTTTCATCCCGTGTCATCGCGTGGTCGGTCGGGAAGGATCAGGCGGCTACTCCGGCGCCGGGGGTCTCGCCACGAAGGACTTCCTGCTCGAACTCGAGCGCGACCATGGGCCCGTCTCTCGAGAGGAGGGGATCTGACATGCCGAAGGCCATCCGGATGCACGGGACCGGCGGCCCGGACGTGCTGACCTGGGAGGATGTCGCCCATCCGGAACCGGGACCGGGCGAAGTGACGGTGAGACACGAAGCGATTGGCCTCAACTACATCGACGTTTACTTCCGGACGGGCATCTACAAGCTGCCGTCGTTTCCCGCCGTCATCGGGATGGAAGGGGCCGGCGTCGTCGAGGCGGTGGGTCCTGGCGTGCATCTTGTCATTCCAGGCGACCGGGTCGCCTACGGCAATGCGCTCGGTGCCTACGCCGAGATCCGGACGATCCAGGCCGACCGTCTCCTCCGCCTTCCCGATGCGATCGACTCCGCGACCGGCGCCGCCATGATGCTGCAGGGAATGACGGCGCGTTACCTCCTTCGACAGACCTATCCGGTGGCGTCCGGAGACACGGTCCTGATCCATGCAGCGGCCGGTGGCGTCGGCCTGATCCTGTGCCAATGGGCAAAGCATCTCGGCGCCCGAGTGATCGGCGTCGTTTCGACGGAACCGAAAGCGGAGCTCGCCAAGGCTCACGGTGCCGACGAGGTCCTGATCGGCACGGATGCGCTCGCCAGCCATGTGAAACGCCTGACCGATGGAGCCATGGTGCAGGTCGTTTACGACGGGACCGGCCGGGACACCTTTGCCGCCAGCCTCGACTGCTTGGCGGCACGAGGACTGATGGTGAGCTACGGGAACGCGACGGGCGAGGTCAAAGGCGTCGATCTCAGCATCCTCGCCGCCAAGGGCAGCCTTTACGTCACCCGTCCCACGCTTGCGACCCACGTCGCCACGCGACCGGATCTCGAACGAACCGCGCAGGACCTTTTTGGGGTCGTGGCAAGCGGTGCGGTCTCGATTCGGGTCGGCCAGCGCTTCGCCCTGTCCGACGTCGCGTCCGCGCACCGTGCCCTCGAAGCGCGCCAGACTACCGGATCGACGGTTCTGATCCCCTGATCCGTCAGCGCGATGCGGGCATGAGCTCGAGCGTTGCGGTCGTTCGGTCGGGCTCCGGTCCGAGACGAACCGACCCACCACGTCGCCAAAGTTTCGTGAAGTCGAGGAGGTGCGGCCCCCAGATGCTTCCGCTCTCGCCTGTCGCGATCGCGAAGCGGCTCCGGTCGAGATCCGCAAGATCGTAGACGCCGCGAAACGCCGCACCGTGCCGGCTGGTGAAGCCGGCGCCTCCTGCGGGCGCCTGTACGTCGACCGTGCTTCCGTCACCGCCGACTGGAACGCTGGCGCTTCGAAGTGAACCGAGCCATGGGAGCTGGCTCCAGAGCGGGTTCGCGAACACGGCCTGATGGGCCTGTCCCCAGCGCCAGGCCTCGGGCCGTTCGCCCCAGCGCGCTGCGAGTTGCGACATCGATGCCGACAGGGTTTCCGACAGGACAAGGGAAAGCGCCGGCGAGCGTGGGCGCGCCCGGAGCATTGCGGCGGTGTAGTCGTGGATTTCAGTCGCCGTCTCGCCCGGATCACCAGCCCGGGCAGCCAGTGCGGCCGCGATCGCGTCGGTCCACGCTTCGGCGATCAGCGGCTGCGACGTATCGGCGGCGAGATCGCCGTTCCAATGGCCAAGGAGAGCAAGCGCGTCGCACGACAAGGCGTCTTCCGGTCGGGTCGACAGGAGCTCGGGGAGAACCGCTTTCATGAACAGGCTGGTCGTGTCGAGCTGCAATCGGGCGAAGTCGGCGAGACCAGCCTTCCGACCAAGCCCCATCAGAACGTCGCGGATGCGATCGGCGCGCCAGGGCGAGAACGGATCCCCCGTCAGCGCGACCGTGCTGCGTGTTCCCGCAATCGGCTCGTTCGCATTGAGCAGAAGACCCTCGGCCGGATCCCGCCGTGTGGGGAGGGCCGATCCAGAGGCCCATCCTAGCCAGTCATGCCTCCCGTCCCAGCCCGCGACTGCGAACCGGCCGGCATCGCCGGGCGGACGTCGCGGCACGCGTCCCGTCGTGTAGAGGCCGATTTCCGTGCGATCGGCGGCGAGCAGGTTCTGCACCGGCGCCGTGATCGCGGGTGCGGCGTGGGCGATGTCGTCGAGATCGGAGGCCTCGTCGAGCGCCTCGAGCCCGTCCGCTGCCGTGTTCCCGGGCTTGAGGCTCGCGATCGAGGCCGCGAGAACGTCGCCGGGAGATCCGGCTCCGCTCGAAACCCGGGCGAGATCGCTGATGACCGGCCCGTGGCTGGTTTCGCGGACCGTGAGCATGACATCATGCCCGCCGCGCACGACGATCCGTTCGTGCCGGAGCACGAACGGCAATGAACCGCTCGGGCCGGCATAATGATCCCGATCCACGACATGCTCCACGAAGACGTCCTCGGTGTCGGCCGCGGCGGTCGTGAAGGTCCAGGCAAGGTGGCGATTCCGGCCGATCACCATGAACGGGACACCGGGCATGGTCGCTCCGGCAAGTGTTGCGGTCGGCGTGTCGATCCGAGCGAGATACCAGAGACAGGGCAAACCGTAGGCGAGATGCGGATCACCGGCGAGCATCGGGGCGCCTGTCTCCGTATGCGACCCGTCCAGTGCCCACTCGTTGGAAGCCTGCGTCGGCCAAGTGTACGGCGCGGGGAAGGCCGGCAGCCCCGCGCGCGTGGCGCCGGCCATGCGGGATTGGTTCCAGAGCGTGTCGCTTCGGTCCACGTGTTTAACGCGGTCGGTGGGCCCGAGCGCGCCGGCAGGCCAGAGTGCCAGGATCGCGGCACGGGGGAGGCGCCGCTCGAGGGACAGTCGCGCGAGCTCGAGATCGAGGTTCGACGAAAGGCTCAGGCCCAATTCCTCGGCCCAGAGCAGGGAGTCGATCGGGCGCCAAGGCGCCGGTCGTCCCAGGACGACGTATTCCGGTGCCGAGAACCGTCCGTGCCGATCGATGAAAGCGTTCACGCCACGCGCGTAGGCCACCAGGATGGCGCGGGTGCGCGGGGACGTCCCGCGGAAGGCTTCGTCCGCAGCGCGCTCGGTTCCGAGTGTCCGGCGGCTTTGGTCGAGAGCAAGGCCCGCCGGACCGATCAGCGCCGCGAGCGTTCCGCCGGCAGCCCGGCGCATCAGGTCCATCTGGACCAGCCGGTCGCGAGCATGGATGTAGCCGAGTGCCTCGGCCGCATCGTCGACATCCGACGCCCGGATGAACGGTATCCCATGGTCGTCGAACCGGATCGTGACCGCCGCATGAAGACCGGAGAGCATCCGCGAGGCTGCCCGATCAGGTCGGGTTAGCATCCAGAGGAAGACGATCGCGATCGCGGCTGACAAAGAGAGGACGATCGCTGCCGCGACGCCGATCGCGAGTATTCGGCGCACGACCCCGGTCGGTCAGGTGTTCATGGCGTCGAAGAAATCCTGGTTCGTTTTGCTGTATTTGAGCTTGTCGAGGAGGAAGTCCATCGCGTCCTGCGTCCCCATCGGGTTCAGGATCCGACGCAACACCCACATCTTGGACAACGATGATTTGTCGACGAGGAGTTCCTCACGACGCGTGCCGCTCTTGGTGATATCGATCGCGGGGAAGGTACGGCGGTCCGAAAGCTTTCGATCGAGGATCAGTTCGGAATTGCCCGTTCCCTTGAACTCCTCGAAGATCACCTCGTCCATCCGGCTTCCGGTGTCGATCAGGGCGGTCGCGATGATCGTCAGCGAACCGCCTTCCTCGATGTTGCGGGCCGCACCGAAGAACCGTTTTGGGCGTTGCAGCGCGTTCGCATCGACGCCGCCGGTGAGCACCTTGCCCGACGATGGGACGACGGTGTTGTAGGCACGGGCGAGCCGCGTGATGCTGTCGAGCAGGATCACCACGTCCCGTTTGTGCTCGACGAGGCGTTTGGCCTTCTCGAGCACCATCTCGGTGACCTGAACGTGACGCGTCGCGGGCTCGTCGAAGGTCGACGAGACCACCTCGCCTTTCACGCTTCGCGACATGTCGGTCACCTCTTCGGGCCGCTCGTCGATGAGCAGCACGATGAGGAAAACCTCCGGGTGATTGGTCGAGATCGCGCTCGCGATGTTCTGGAGCATGACCGTCTTGCCGGTGCGCGGCGGCGCGACGATGAGGGCGCGCTGCCCCATGCCGATCGGCGCGACGAGGTCGATGACGCGCGGCGTCATGTCCTTCGAGCCCGACTTCGCGACCGACTGGAAGTTCTCGACCTCCATCTTCAATCGCCGTTCCGGGAAGAGCGGCGTGAGGTTGTCGAAGTTGATCCTGTGGCGGACCGCTTCAGGCGGCTCGAAGTTAATCGTGTTGACCTTCAGAAGCGCGAAATACCGCTCGCCGTCGCGGGGGGCCCGGATCTGCCCTTCGACGCTATCGCCGGTGCGAAGGCCGAACCGCCTGACCTGCGTCGGGCTGACATAGATGTCGTCCGGACCCGGGAGATAGGATGCTTCCGGGCTGCGCAAAAAGCCGAATCCATCCGACAGGATCTCGAGCGTTCCTTCGCCATGAATTGCCTGGTCGTTCTCGGCCAGGTTCTTGAGAATGGCGAACATCATGTCCTGCTTGCGCAGGTTGGATGCGTTCTCGATTTGAAGGGACTCTGCGAACGAAAGCAGATCGGCCGGTGTCTTGGCCTTGAGTTCCGCGAGGTGCATGGACGCCTCGATGTAGGGTTGGGAGAGTCATCGTGCGGATCTCGCCGACGACCTTGCCGTCGCGTCTTCGCGTCTCCCGCTGCGGGATCGTCGGAGCGCTCTGGGGAAAGGAAGGGGACCGGGTATCCCGAACGGGACGCGGTCACGTCAGCGAGGACAAGCCCCGCCCGGCGTGCAACGACTTTGCATCAAGCGACGATCTCGTCAAGGCCGGGCATCCGGAGCGCTGGTCTACAGTCCGGTTGCTGGCGCGAGCCACGCCTCGCCCTCGATGTCCTGGTCCCCCCACCAGAAGACGATGCGCATGACCAGGTCGAGTTTCGGACCAGACGCCACGATCCGTCCGCCGATCACCTGGGGCGAACAGATGCCGTCGAGACGTTCCGTACGACTTTCGAGCGCGAAGTCGAGGCGGCATGTCGTCCCGGCCGCTTGACCGGACACCGATGACGCAGCAAGGAGGCGCCGATCGGGGGTCAGAAGCAGGGCCTCGCCGCCGATGGCTCCGTCCGGCGCCTCCGTGATCGACATGGCCAGACGGCCGGATACCGGTGCGCCGGTGACGACCCCGTCGTAGCGCCACGCACCTCGATCGTAGGCCGAGATCGCGAGTCGTGCCTCGGCCTCGGTCGGAACCGGGCTTGCGGCTGCCGCGCTCGACGCTGGCACGACGATAAGACTGGCAAGAGCGAAACCGACGATGCGCAGCATACCAGGACCTCTCTTCGGACAGGCGCTCCCAAGGGACGCGAGTGTCGTCGGCCGCAAGCATAGCAGCGCCGGACGTGGACCGAAGACCCGCTGTTCTGGACGTTTGAGCTGCGCGACGGCGATCGTCTCGGCCGTGATCCGCCATGTGCCGGCCTGTCGCGGAAACAAGTGTCCCATCGGGTTTTCGTCCCCGTCGATCGCCTCGTCCGTCGCGCGACAGCAGGTCCCGACAACTGCTCATGGAGGTCTTGATCGCCGCTTGGACGCCCACCTTCCTGCGTGTCGACGCGGGCGATGTTGGCGTGACGCTGTTCCCGGGGTGGAGTAAGACGCGGCGCCCGTCGCGTTGTCGACGGCGGTAGGAGGCTCTCGTGCCCGAAGGCGACCGGATCTCGACCCCTGTGTCCAGACGCAACACGTTGAAGGGCGGCCCGGATGAACATGGCCGCTTCGGCCGGTTCGGCGGCCGCTTCGTCGCCGAAACATTGATGCCGCTCATTCTCGAACTCGACGCCGCCTGGGAGGCTGCGAGGCACGACCCGGCTTTCCGTGCGGAACTCGGTCAGTACCTTCGAGACTATGTCGGCCGGCCGAGCCCCCTCTGGTTCGCGCGGCGTCTGACGGAGACGCTCGGCGGCGCCAGGATCTATTTCAAGCGCGAAGAGCTTAATCACACCGGCTCGCACAAGCTTAACAACGTCATGGGGCAGATCCTGCTTGCCCGCCGCATGGGCCGGACCCGGATCATCGCCGAAACCGGCGCCGGCCAGCATGGTGTCGCCACGGCCACGGTGTGCGCCCTGTTCGGCCTCCGCTGCGTCGTCTTCATGGGCGCGACGGACGTCGAACGGCAGCAGCCGAACGTCTTCCGGATGCGTCTGCTGGGTGCCGAGGTACGAAGCGTGACGGCGGGCGCCGCGACGCTCAAGGATGCGATGAACGAGGCGATGCGCGACTGGGTCGCGAACGTGGACGACACCTACTACCTGATCGGCACGGCGGCCGGGCCGCATCCCTATCCGACCATGGTCCGCGAGCTGCAGCAGGTCATCGGCGAGGAGGCTCGCGCCCAAATGCTCGACGCCGAAGGTCGCCTGCCGGACGAGGTTGTGGCCTCTGTCGGTGGCGGATCGAACGCGATCGGCATCTTCCACGCTTTTCTTGACGACGAGACCGTCCGGCTGGTGGGTGTGGAAGCGGCCGGCCGTGGCCTCGACAGCGGCGCGCAGGCCGCCAGCATCAACCGGGGTCGGGCAGGCGTGCTGCACGGCAACCGAACCTACCTGCTCCAGGACGAGGACGGGCAGATCAAGGAGGCGCACAGCATCAGCGCCGGCCTCGATTATCCCGGGATCGGCCCGGAACATTCCTGGCTGCACGAGATCGGCCGTGTCGATTACGTCGGGATCACCGATGCGGAAGCCCTGGACGCGTTCGGGCTATGCACCCGGACAGAGGGCATCATCCCGGCGCTCGAGTGTGCGCACGCGCTGGCCGAGGTCGCCAAACGCGCGCCGTCGCTCGGATCCGATCGAGTGATTCTTCTTAATCTGTCGGGACGAGGCGACAAGGATGTCGCGACGGTCGCCCGTCATCTCGGTGTTGCCCTTTGAGCCGGATCGCGGCCCGCTTCGATGCCGTGCGGGCGGCGGGTCGGGGCGCGCTCGTTCCGTTCCTGACGGCGTTCGATCCCGATCGCGAGACCTCGCTCGAACTGCTCCGCGCGCTGCCCGGCGCCGGCGCGGATCTGATCGAGATCGGCATGCCGTTCAGCGATCCGATGGCCGACGGACCCACGATCCAAGCCGCGTCCCGCCGCGCCCTCGCCGCCGGTGCGAGGCTCGCGACGACGCTCGACTTGGTGGCCTCGTTCCGGGAAGGCGACGACACGACGCCCATGATCCTGATGGGCTATCTGAATCCGATCGAACAATTCGGGATCGCGCGTTTCTGCGAGGCCGCCGCCCGCTCGGGCGTGGACGGGCTGATCGTCGTCGACCTGCCGCCCGAAGAAGCCGATCTCCTGTCGCCCGATGCCGCGCGTCATGGACTGGACGTGATCAGGCTGGTGGCGCCGACGACGAGCGCCGCGCGCCTGCCGATCGTGTTGGCCGGGAGTTCCGGCTTCGTCTACTACGTCAGCATCGCGGGCGTGACGGGAACGCGCACGGCGTCCGGGGCCGAACTCGAGGCGTCCCTTCCGGCACTCCGAGGCGCGACCGCGCTGCCGATCGCGATCGGCTTCGGCATCCGGACGCCGGAACATGCGGCGGAAGCGGTCCGGCATGCGGACGCGGCCGTGGTGGCTTCGGCTCTGATCCAGACGCTGGTCTCGACGCTCGACGACCACGGCCGTCCAAGCGCCGCTACCGTTCCGACGGTTCTCGCTGACGTCCGCGCGCTTGCCCATGCGGTGCGGTCCGCCCGCGTGTCACCCTCGTCAATCGGGGAGAACGTCCTGTCATGAGCTGGCTCACCGACTACGTTCGCCCGAAGCTCCGGAACCTGCTCGGCAGACGTGACGTCCCCGACAACCTCTGGGTGCAGTGCGACAGCTGCAAGCAGATGGTGTTCTCGAGCGAGCTCGAACGAAATCTGCGCGTTTGTCCGCACTGCGGCCACCACATGGCCGTTTCGGCACTCGCACGGCTTGGCTTCACCTTCGACGACGGTGCGTTCACCCGGATCGAGCTGCCGAAGGCGCCCATTGACCCGCTCACCTTCCGCGACGAGAAGCGCTACACCGATCGTCTCCGCGACAGCCGGACCAAGACCCATTTGGACGACGCGATCGTCGCCGCGACCGGCAACGTGGCCGGGCAGGCTTCGGTGGTGATTGCTATGGAGTTCCGCTTCATGGGCGGCTCGATGGGAGCCGCGGTCGGCGATGGGATCGTCGCGTCGATCCGGCACGCGGTCCAGCATGATCTTCCGGTGATCATCTTCACGGCCTCGGGCGGTGCGCGGATGCAGGAGGGCATGATCAGCCTCATGCAGATGCCGCGGACTACGATCGCGGTGCAGATGCTGCGAGAGGCGCGGCTGCCCTACATCGTCGTGCTGACGAATCCGACCACCGGTGGCGTGACGGCGAGCTTCGCGATGCTCGGCGACGTCCATATGGCCGAGCCGAACGCGACGATCGGCTTCGCCGGCGCCCGCGTGATCGAGCAGACCGTTCGGGAGACGCTGCCGGAAGGGTTCCAGCGCGCGGAGTATCTGCTGGAGCACGGGATCGTCGATCTCGTGGTGCCGCGGTCCGAGCTCCCGACGGTCCTCGGTCGGACGATCGCGCTGCTTCGTCGCGCTCCATCCAGGGGCGTGCTGACGATCGAGACGGCGGCCATGCCGCTGCGGGAAGCGACGCTTCCGTGACGAGGGTGCCTCACCCGGACGACATCCTCGCCCGGCTTCGCAGGCTCTACCCCGTCCTGATCGACCTAAGCCTGGGCCGCCTCGAGGCTCTCCTCGAACGCCTCGGCCATCCCGAGCGCCGCCTACCGCCCGTCATCCATGTCGCGGGAACGAACGGGAAAGGCAGCACATGCGCCTTCCTTCGCGCGATCGCGGAAGCGGCCGGACTTCGCACGCACGTCATGACCTCACCGCATCTGGTTTCGATCACGGAGCGCTTCAGGCTGGGGAGCCGGCTCGTCACCCTGGACGCGCTTTCCGCGGCGTTGGCGGAAGTCGAGCAGGTCAACGCCGGTCATCCGATCACCGTCTTCGAGGCACTGACGGCCGCAGGGATCCTGCTGTTCTCGCGCGCGCCGGCCGATCTCGCGATCGTCGAAGTCGGGCTTGGCGGGCGTTTCGACGCGACGAACGTGGTGACGGGCACCAGGGTCGCGGCGATCACGTCGATCTCGCGGGATCACGAGAACTTCCTCGGCTCGCAGTTGTCGCAGATCGCAGGCGAGAAGGCCGGGATTATGCGCCCGGGACGCCCTTGCGTGACCGGCCGCCAGGAACCGGAAGCGCTGGTCGTCCTCGAGGAAGCCGCGCGGCAGTCAGGCGCGCGCCTGCTTCGACGGGATCGCGACTGGACGGTCGAACGGCGCCCGGACAGGATCCATTTCGAGGCCAGCGGCGGCCCGACCTTGGATCTGCCGCCCCCCGGGCTGATCGGACTGCATCAGGTGGAAAACGCGGGCATCGCGATCGCGGCGATGTTGCAAGCCGGCCTTGACGTCCCGGCGCGGTCCTACGCGGCCGTGGAGACGGCCGTCTGGCCGGGCCGCATGCAGCGTCTCTCCGGCGCCCTCCGTCGCATGCTCGCGCCAAATTTCGAGGTCTGGCTTGACGGCGGCCACAATGAGGGCGGCGCGAACGCGATCGCGGCGACGCTCGATCTCTGGTTCGATCGACCGCGCTATCTCGTCGTGGGCATGAAGGACACCAAGGATCCCGAGCGCTTCCTGGCGCCGCTCCTGCCGCGCGCGTCCGACCTTTTCCTCGTGCGTGAAGAGGAGCAGGACAGCCCGGCGGCGCTCGAGGCTCTGCTCGTCGCGTCCGGGGGAAAGGGCCGTGCCGGCCCGACGATCGAACGATCGATCCGCCAGATCGCCTCGTTGCCGCCCGGGCGCGTGCTGATCTGCGGCAGTCTTCATCTCGCCGGAGCGGCGCTCAGGCAGGACGGAACGATCCCCGACTGAGATGGATGAAATCCGCCGCTTGGGTCGCCATCTCGATTGGACCGGTCGGACACAGAAGGAGATGGACGTGCGCATTGCACTTGGCGGGGACAGCGCGGGCGAGCCGCTCGTGAAGGTCCTGACGGCGTATCTGAAGGAGAAGGGCGGCCACGAGGCCACCGATCTCTCCCGGCCGGACGACGGCAGCAGCGAGTTCTACGCCGGCCTCTCCGACAGGGTCGCGAAGCGCGTTCTCGAAGGGGAGTTCGATCGCGCGATCCTGTGCTGCGGCACGGGGATCGGCGTGAGCATCTCGGCGAACAAGATCCCCGGCATCCGCGCCGCGCTGACGCACGACACCTACTCGGCCGAGCGCGCGGCGCTGAGCAACGACGCGCAGATCATCACCATGGGGGCCCGCGTCATCGGCCCGGAACTGGCGAAGTCGATCGTCGACGCGTTCCTGAAGAACACGTTTGATCCGGCGAGCCATTCGGCCCGCAACGTCGAAGCGATCAACGCGCTCGACGGCAAATACGCTCGGGGCTGAACCGTTCCTGATCCTGCGCGAAGGGATGTTTCACGTGAAACATTCCGCTCCTGCGCATCGTCCTGGTGACGGTGACGCGTTCGCCGGCGGCCGCCTCGCCTGAAGTCGCCGCTACGGCAAGGCGCCAACCCGGAGACGATGTCCGTCACGCGTCGAACATCGTCAGTCCGGCCGTCCGACGTATTGACGAGAGCCCAGGCCGGTATGGTGAGCGTCGCGCTCCCGCGTCGGCCAACTGTCTAGGGTGTCATCCCGACCGCCTCGCCCGGCAGCAGACCCCAAATGGACGCGCGAGGGATATATCCGTCCGAGCCGTGCACCGAAACTCGGCACCATGCGTCGGCCGGGTCGCAGCGGACGAGGCGCCCGATGACGCCGGGTTCGAGGGTTGCCACGATTGGCGCATCGTCCGCCGCCGAACGCCGAAGCGCCAGCGGGGAGGCGGTCTCGGGAACAAAGAAGGTGCGAGTGCCGATCAGTGTCGCCTGATGAATCCATCCCTTCGTTCCGTCCGGCGCCTCGACGAGCCGCCAGACGTCGAACTCCCGCTCGATCTCGACCGGCATGTCCTGGTGCTTGAACACCCACTCGATCGGATACTGGGTTCCCGGACCGGCGCGCATGTTGACCTCGTCGGCGCGGAGCGCCGCGAATCGTGGGATGGGGAGGCCAGTGGAGGCGCCGACGACAGGCTTCGGAGCCGGAGCGGTTCGAGGGGACAACGGAGCAGGGGCTGGCGGCGGTGGCGTCGGCGCCGCCCGCGCGCGCGACCTCTCCTCTCGCTGACCGACCTTCCGACGGATCTCGTTCCGATGATGGTGATGGGCGTCGCGTGCGCTCATCGAGGACGGATGGCGCCCGTGCTCGTTGTGACGGGCCGTCGTCTGCGTTTCCGTTCGACCGTTGGCGGGTGTGACGGCGACCGCAAGGCAGAGGAGCGAGACGACGAGCGAGCGCGACGACATGGGCCGGATGCCTGCCAGCCAGTCCGACTGCCGGTCAAGCGACGCCAAGCTACAAAGTGACGATTTGTGCGCCGACGTCGGACAGGAACGTCGTGACGCCTGCCACCTCGACCCCGGCAAGGAGAGCGCCCGCATCGATCCCTTCGAGCCGAAGCCCGGCCTCGCATGCCATCAGACGGACGCCGAGCGTGGCCGCCGCGTCGCGCAACTCAACGAGACCGGCGACCCCCACCATTGCTGCCCGCCGATCGCGATCGGCGTCGAGAAGGCCCGACCAGTCACGGCAAAGTCCATGCAGTCCGCCGTTGGTCGCGAACAGCAGCACCGGGCGTCCGATCGCCGCGGCACCGGCCGCGAGCACGAACGCGTAGTGCACCCGTGCGTAGACGCGTGATTCGCAGAGGATGCCGAACGCGGCCGCCATCTCAGCGAGGTGCCCCGTGTTTGACCGCGCGACGCAGGGCTCCGCAACATGCGCAATCCGGATCGCGTGGAAGCTCGATCGTCCGCATGCGGGCGCCGAGCGCATCCCAGAGCAGCAGCCGACCCGCCAGGCTCTCGCCGATCGCGGCGACCTCCTTCAGCGCCTCCGTGGCCTGGAGGCTGCCCATCACGCCGGCCACCGCGCCGAGGATCCCGGCTTCCGCGCAGGATGGGACTAGTCCGGGCGGCGGTGCCTCCGGATGCAAGCAGCGGTAGCAGGGTCCGGTCTCGTGCGGCTTGAACGTCGCGATCTGACCTTCGAACCGAAGGATCGCCGCCGACACGAGCGTGCGCCGCGCGGCGAAGGCCGCGTCCGCAAGCAGGAACCGCGTCGCGAAATTGTCGGTGCCGTCGCAGATCACGTCGTAGTCGGCGACCAAAGCATCGACATTGCCGGCATCGATTCGTGCGGCGATCGGCCGCACATCGACGAGCGGATTGACCGCCCGGAGCCGCTCGACGCCACTTTCCACCTTCTTCCGGCCGATCGAACCGGTATCGTGCAGGATCTGCCGCTGCAGATTGGACAGTTCGACATGGTCGTCGTCGATCAGACCGATCGTGCCGACCCCTGCGGCCGCCAGGTAGAGCGCGACGGGCGATCCGAGACCACCGGCCCCCGCGACCAGAACGCGGCCGCGCCGCAGCCGGTCTTGCCCGATGCCTCCGAGTTCCGGCAGCAGGATGTGGCGGGCGTAGCGCTGGATTTCCTGCTCTGTCCAAACGATTTCCATCCCGCGACAATGGGGTGGCGGCGGGCTGATCGCGAGGGATCGATGGCAACCGAGCGAACCGACGATCGCGACACGGCCCTGGTGCTGTTTTCAGGCGGACAGGACAGCACGACCTGTCTCGCCTGGGCGCTGCAGCGCTTCCGCCGCGTCGAGACGATCGGCTTCTTCTACGGGCAGCGGCATCGCGTCGAACTGGATTGCCGGCCGACGCTCCGCCTGAGGCTCGACGCGCTGTTTCCGCACCGGCTCGGCACCGATCATCTGCTCGACATCGAGCGCGGGCTGACGGCTCTCGGTCGGACGGCGATGACCGACGATATCGCGATCGCCTGGAACGAGGAGGGCCTGCCGAGCACCTTCGTTCCCGGACGCAATCTTCTTTTCCTGACCTACGCGGGCGCCCTGGCCACGCGACGCGGGCTGTTCCGCCTGGTCGGCGGCATGTGCGAGACCGACTATTCGGGCTATCCGGATTGCCGCGACGATACGCTGAAGGCGATGCAGGTTGCCCTGAACGCCGGTCTGTCGCCACGTCGGATCGTCGTGGAAACGCCGCTGATGTGGCTCGACAAAGCCGCGACCTGGGCGCTCGCCGATCACCTCGGCGGCCCGACGCTGATCGACCTCATCCGCGACGAGACGCACACCTGCTACTTCGGCGAGCGGGGTGCGAAACACGCGTGGGGCTACGGCTGCGGCACCTGTCCGGCCTGCACCCTCCGTGCCGACGGCTACGGAGCATGGATCGCGCACAAGAACTGATCACGCGAATGCGATTCATCTTGCGTCAGGGTCGTGCGTTCATGTTCTGTCACTCGTGAAGTCGAGGGCGACAGAATGAGCGGATCCGCGACAGCTCTCGGTCGTATTTCCAGCGTTCCCGTCGGGTTCCGGCGGCGCGATCTGCTGATATTCGCCCCGCTTGCCCTGCTGATGGGCTATCTCGCATCCCCTTACGTCGCCATGGCGCGGCTCGGCTACGCGATCCGAACGAACGACGTGTCGGTGCTTTCGGACGCGGTTGACTGGAGCCGGGTGAGAACCGGTCTCGACCAGGAGATCATGGGAACGGCCTTGCCGCAGTCGATGGCCCGCGCCACGGCCGCGACGACCGACGACGACCTTCCCGATTTCGGCCAGAGCTTCGCCGCGACCGCCACGGCGAGCGCGATGGCGACGACGATCACCCCAACCGGGCTTGAAGCGATCCTCGCCAACGAGAAGCGTTCGTCGGCCGGACTTCTGGCCGAAGCCAAACAGGCGATCGGCGGGGCGGTGTTCATCGGGCTGAACCGCTTCGAGATTAGGCTCCCGAGCGACGACGGGGTTCGGGGTGACATGGTACGGGTCGGGTTTCGCTTCACGGCCCGCCATGGCTGGCGTGTCGAGCGGGTCGTCTTGCCGGCGGCCGCGATCGACGGGACGACGCAGCGGACCTGAGGGTCTGCTCGTTCGGATTTCCGCTCGACGGACCTCCGACCCGCCCCCATCTCTCGACAGGTCTTGCAGCGTTCGTCGGTGACGTGCGTTGACGGATGACCGGGGAGGATCGCGTCGCCGATGGATCTGCTCGCGAAGCTCGAGATACTTGCCGACGCGGCGAAGTATGACGCCTCGTGCGCGTCGAGCGGCACCGAGAAGCGGAACTCGAAGGGAAAGACGGGCGGGGTCGGATCGACCGAAGGGATCGGGATCTGTCACGCCTACGCGCCGGACGGACGATGCATTTCGCTCCTGAAGATCCTGCTGACGAATTCCTGCATCTACGACTGCGTCTACTGCATTAACCGGCGGTCATCCGGCGTGCAGCGGGCCCGCTTCACGGTCGACGAGGTGATACGTCTCACCCTCGGCTTCTATCGCCGCAACTGCATCGAGGGATTGTTCCTTTCGTCCGGGATCATCCGCAGTCCTGATTACACGATGGAGCAGGTGGTCGACGTGTCGCGACGCCTCCGCGTCGAGCATCAGTTCCGCGGCTATATCCACCTCAAGACGATACCGGATGCGGATCCCGCCCTCCTCGCCGAGGCAGGTCGTTGGGCGGACCGTCTGTCCATCAACGTCGAGCTTCCCACCGAACAGGCGTTGGAAGCGCTGGCCCCCGAGAAGAACCTGCCCGGCATTCGGCGTTCGATGGGACGCATGCGGCTGGCGATCGACGCCACCCGCGAGAAGCCAGGACATCGTGGCGCCACACCGCCGCGCTTCGCGCCCGCCGGTCAGAGCACGCAGGTCATCGTCGGTGCCGACAGCAGCACGGACGACACCATTCTCCGGATGAGCACGAACCTTTACGCCGGTTACGGTCTGCGTCGCGTCTACTACTCGGCGTTCAGCCCGATCCCCGACGCCAGCACGTCGCTGCCGATGCGCGCCGCTCCGCTGCTCCGGGAGCATCGCCTCTACCAGGCCGATTGGATGCTTCGCTTCTACGGGTTCGATCGAACGGAAATGCCGACCGGGCCAGACGGCAACCTGCCGCTCGACGTCGATCCGAAGTGGGCCTGGGCGCTTGCCCATCGCGATCAGTTCCCGGTCGACGTGAACACGGGCACGCGGGAGGCGCTGCTGCGGGTGCCCGGGCTCGGCGTGAAGTCCGTCGATCGCCTGATCGTCGCGCGCCGACACCGGCGTCTCCGTCTCGACGATCTCGCGCGACTTCGTGTCTCCGTGGCTAAGGTGGCGCCGTTCGTCGTCGCTGGCGATCACACGCCCGGGCGCGTGCTGGACGCCGCCCGGTTGAAACCGCCATCGAGCGCGCGACCGGTCCAGCTGGAACTGATCTGAGTGGCGGAAGCGGTCGCGCTCGCGCACGAGGTCGATTTCGCCGGCTGGCGATCCGAGGCCCGCCGCCTGATCCTGGACTGCGTCCCGCCGGAAGGGGTCGTGTGGTCCGTCGGCGCCCCTGCGGACCTGTTCGCGACATCATCGCAACCCCCGGCCCCGGCCGCGACGGACGCGCAGGCCGCCGCCTTCAAGGTTCCCCGTTCGCTCTTGGAGCTCGCCGAAACGGTGATCCAGGCGCGCGATCCCGAGCGGTTCGCGCTGCTCTACGGACTGGTCTGGCGTACGCATCAGGGGGAGCGGACGCTCGCCGAGGAGGTGACCGATCCCGCCGTGCACAGGGCCATCCGTCTCGCGCAGTCCGTGCGCCGCGACACCCACAAGATGCGGGCCTTTCTCCGCTTCCGAGCGGTCGAGGATGCGGATGCGACGCGCTACGTCGCCTGGTTCGAGCCCGACCACTTCATCGTGGAAGCCAATTCGGGGTTTTTCGTCCGCCGTTTCGCGACGATGGTCTTCTCCATCCTGACCCCCTACCGGAGCATGCATTGGACCGGCACCGAGGAAGTGTTCGGCCCGGGAGCGACCCCGGCCGATGTCCCGGACGACGACGCGCTCGAGCGTTACTGGCGGGCCTATTTCGGCGCCATCTTCAACCCGGCCCGCCTCAAGACCGCGGCGATGCGGTCCGAGATGCCGAAGAAATACTGGCGCAACCTTCCCGAAGCCGCGCTCATCCCCGAACTCGTCCGTTCGGCCGAGGCGCGGACGGTCACGATGGTGGAGCAGGTTCCCGTGGCACGCGAGACGAGGACCCGGGCGATGCCCTCGAGCGAACTGAAACCTGACGCGGCTGCCCTGGTCGAGGGCTCGACGCTGAAGACGCTGGCGCGCGAGGCCGCCGAATGTCGCCGTTGCTCGCTCTGGGAATCGGCGACCCAGACCGTCTTCGGCGAGGGCCCCGAGGACGCGACCATGATGATGGTCGGCGAACAGCCTGGCGATCAGGAGGACCTCGCGGGACGTCCGTTCGTCGGACCGGCCGGTCAGCTCCTCGATCGCGCGATCGCCGAGGCCGGCATCGTTCGCGCGCACGTCTACGTCACCAACGCGGTCAAGCACTTCAAGTTCGAGCCTCGCGGCAAGCGTCGGATCCACGCCAAGCCGGACACGACCGAGATCACCGCCTGCAACGTCTGGATCGAGGGCGAACGCCGCGCCGTGCGGCCCGCGGTCACCGTGCTGCTCGGCGCCACCGCCGCCCGGGCCGTCCTCGGGCGCGTCGTGACGATCGGCCGCGAGCGCGGTCGGCCGATCACGCTCGACGGCAACACGCAGGCGGTCGTCACCGTGCACCCGTCCTATCTGCTCCGGCTCCCCGACGAGGACGCGAAGCGGCGCGAATACGCGTCCTTCGTGCGTGATTTGACCGTCGCCCGCGACCTGTGTGGCGAAATCGTCACGTCGCCGGGCTTCTGACGCCCGACGCTCACACATCGCTTGAACTCCGGAGGGCGGCGGGCGCAAGGGCTGATTGTGAGAAGCCCCGGCACGCGGACCCGACCTCTCGCGCACGCAAGCGTGCTCGTCATCGCCGGCGCACTGTCGGCGTGCGCCGGGGGTGGGCGAGCACCGACGTCCTACGCGCCGGAGAGCAGTTCCTATCCCGCGCCGGGATCTCCAGGTGATCCGTGGGGCCCCTACATCGACGAGGCCTCCGCGCGGTTTGGCGTGCCGGGATCCTGGATCCGGGCGGTGATGCACCAGGAGTCGGGCGGCCACGAGTATCTCGACGGCCGCCCGATCACCTCGTCGGCCGGCGCGATCGGCCTCATGCAGCTGATGCCGGACACCTACGCGGACCTGCAGAGCCAATACGGATTGGGCGGCGATCCCTACGACCCGCACGACAACATCCTGGCGGGTACCGCCTATATCCGCCAGATGTACGAAAAGTATGGATCGCCCGGCTTCCTCGCCGCCTACAATGCGGGGCCGGCTCGGGTCGACGACTACCTCGCCGGCGTGTCCGGCCTGCCCGCGGAAACGGTCGACTACGTCGCCGCGATCACGCCGAACCTCGGCGACGACCGTGCGGCAATCGCCCTGGCGAGCGCCGCCCAACCCGCCGTCCGGCCCGTCCGCCTCGCATCCGTCGCGTCGTCCGGCTGCAGCGCCGATCCCGACGCGGCCTACGACCCGTCGTCGCCTTGCCGGGTCGCGGCCGCCGTCCCGGTCGAGCGGGCGGATCCGGTGAGCCGCGACTGCATCGCCGACCCCGATGCCGCCTTCGATCCGGACCATCCGTGCATGACGGCGCCGGCCGTGCAGGCCGTGCAGGCCGTGTCCTATCGGGTCGTGCAGCCTGTGACGCCCCTGCCGGTCGAGTCGGCCTCTTCCCTCGGCTTCCCGATGGCCGCGCCGTCACCTCCCGCCGTGGCGCCGCGGGCCTATGCCGCCGCCGTCCCGAGAGCCGCCTCGCCGCCGCTCGTTCCCGTCGCCGGGTCATGGGAGATCCAGGTCGGTGCCTTCGGCCAAGCGCAGGAGGCGCATTTCGCCACCGACATCGCGCGCGACGCCTTGTCGCGGCGTTTCGGCCCGACGCGATCCTCGATCGAGCCGGTGCGCGGTCTCGGCGGACAGCTTCTGTATCGCGCCCGCCTCGCCGGGCTCGACCAGCCGCAGGCGGCATCCGCCTGCGCCCTGCTGCGCGGCCAGGGTCTGCCGTGCCTCACGGTGTCGCCCGGCGCATGAGGCCCGGGCGATGATGTCCGCGGCGGGATTCGAACCCACGGCCCCAGGATTCAATCCCACTTCGGCTTTCGCCGCCCGCGCCTGTCGGCCCGGTTCGTGGTCTGGACTGTCCCTCCACCATGGGTCCCGATGGGGACCGACAGGTGCCGCCCTTCCAGTCTCTACACCTTCCCCGGCCTTGTGGCCGCGGCTTGGCTCGGGATCGGCATGGCGCGAGCGCGCCGAAGCGTTCCCCGACTTTGAGCGGATCCACGGCGCCGTTTCCGAGCGCCGCGCCCAATTGGTTCAGGAATCCTGTGCTCTATCCTGCTGAGCTACGCGGACATGATCGTCCCGCCGATCATAGCGGCGGCGCGTTCTCGGCGAAACCCATGTCCCAGAAGGCCGCTTCGAGGCGCGTCGCCTGGCGAAACGTCGCGAGCAGCGCCGGATAGCGCGCCTCTGACCCACGGGCGGCCCAGAGCTCGTCAAGCGACAGCGCGGCCTCGCGCGCGACCGCTTGGTAGGGCGCCCCCGCATAGGTCGCCGCCCACTCGCGATACGGGTTGGTGTCGTCCGCCGCCGCACGGGCGAGCCGTTCTCCGATCTCCGCGTAGCCGAGCACGCACGGGGCGAGCGCCGCCTCGAGATCGAGCCGGTCCCCGGCCATACCGCGCTCGTGAACGAACCGGGTGTAGGCGATGAGCTCGATCGATTCCGGCGTCGCCTGCATCGCCGCCTCGTCGAGCCCCCAGCCGGCACAGAACCGGAGATGCAGCGGCATCTCGACGTCGAGCAGGGCCGACAACGTCGCGCTTGCCCGCCGTATCGCCACGAGCGTGTCGCTCTTGAAGGCGGCCAGCGCGTAGGCGCGCGCGAAATGCATCAGGAACAACGTGTCCTGGGTCAGGTAGCGCCGGAAGGCCGTCGCCGGAAGCGTGCCGTCGGCGAGCCCATGGACGAAGCGGTGACCGACATAGGTCTCCCAGTCCGGCTTGGCATCGGCGCGCAGGCGCTCGAACAGCATCATGCCGCAGATCGTCTCGCGGCCGCTGCGCGCGCCACGCGGAGGACGAGATGGCGGACGAGCGCGAGATCGGGCGCCCCGGTGCGCTTGCAGGCGAGTTCGACCTCCTGCGCCTCGGCCGCGACGCGGGCGAGCGAGGCGAGGCTCCAGCGGCCGAGCGCACGCGCGAAGGACGGGACACGCTTGAAGAACACCGGCGGCCGCATCGCCTTCGCGGCATCTGAGGCGCTCTGCCCGTCCTCCATCGAGCGCCGTCCGGCCGCGAGCCGCGACAGGTGCGCGCCGAGCATCCGGATGATCGCGACCGGCGCCACGCCGTCGGCGAGCGCCCGCTCCAGCGCGCGATCGGCGGCCGCGAGGTCGCCTTCGGTCGCCGCGAACAGCGCATCCTCGAGCGAGAGCGACGAACTGTCCGCGACGCAAGCCTCGATCGCGTCGGCATCGATCGTGCCGCCGTCCCCGGCATAGAGCACGAGCTTCTCGATCTCGCTCCGGCTCGACAGTCGGTCCGCGCCGAGCAGCGACGTCAGCAGGGTCAGCGCGTCCGCGGTGATCCCGACGCCCGCCCCCCGAACCATCGCCTCGACGGAGGCACCGAGCGCGCGACCTTCCTCCGGATAGCACGGGATCACCGCCGCATCCGATCTCGGCTCGAGCAGCGCGCGGAGCTTCGAACGGCCGGGCAGCGACGGCGCTTCCAGGATCACCAGCGTGTCACCCGGCGACGCGAGCACCCGCGCGACGGAGGCGGCGAGCGGGTCGCTGGCCTCGCGGACGCGCACGACGCGACGGCCGCCGATCAGCGATAGGGCTGTCGCCTCCTCCTCGAGCCGGTCGTGCGTGTCGCGGTCGAGGGATGCCACGAGAAACGGATCGTCAAGCGACCGCGCGACCGCGCGTACGAGCACCGATCCGCGTTCCCGAACGAGGCCGGCATCGTCCCCGTGCAGCAGGACGACCCGGATCGCACCGGGCGCCGACAGGAGACGCTCGACCGTCCGGGCCTCGGGGCGCACCGCTTTGCCGCTTCAGGGCTGGTCGGCGGCGGACGCCGTCACGACGTCACGGTCGTTCCGTTCGCGCGCGCTCCGGAACCAGGCGGCCAACTGGAGCGAGATCTCGTCGGCAAGGTTCGCCATCAGCCGCGCGTCGACCGTGTCGTTCGAGATTGTGCTCTGGAAATACTGCTGGTCGATGGAGTTGTAGCCGTCGAGCGCGCGGGCGCTCCCGGTGGCCAGCGTCTTCGGCGTGATCCCCACCGTGACGAGGGTCCAGTTCGCGGTTCCGATGATCCGGGAATAGGTCGATGAGTTGTCCGGCTGCACCGCGATCCCGGCCGCGCTGAGCGCGGGTCCGACCACCAGCCGGTAGCGGCTCGCCGCGCCCGAGTTCGGACTGTCGAGCCGGGCCTGCAGTTCTTCACGAAGCAGCTGGCCGAGATGCCCCGCCGCGATGTTGTCCACGTAGATCGCCGGAAGATCGCCGACGGGACTTCCGGCGCCCTGCCCGTAGAGCGGCTGGAAGCCGCAGCCGCCGAGCAGCAGCAGGGGGAGCGCCGACAGCAGGATGCGGCGGCCTGCGACCAAACGCATCATCGCGCCACCACGAAGTTCACGATCCGTCCGGGAACGTGGATCCGCTTGACGATGCGTCGCCCGTCGAGCGCGCGCGCGACATTCGGCTCGAGTGCCGCCGCGTCCAGCACGGCGGCTTCCGCGGCGTCGATCGCGACCTCGATCGTGCCGCGAAGCTTGCCCATCACCTGGACGCCGAGCGTGACCGAGCGGCGGGCGAGCAGCGAAGGCTCCGCCTCGGGCCACTTCCGGTCCGCCACCAGGGCGCCGTCCGGCTCCAGCGTCGCCGCGATTTCCTCCGCGAGATGCGGCATCATGGGGGCGGCCAGCAGGCAGGCGGCGAGCACCCCGTCGCGCCTCGCGCGGGCGAGCCCCGGCTCGTCCGCTGGGGCGCGCTCCGCGTCCGCGAGCCCGTTCGCGAGCTCGTACAGCCGCGCGACCGCGACGTTCAGCGCGAAACTCTCGATCGCGTCGGTGACCGCGGCGATCGTCCGATGCGTCAGACGGCGAAGAGCGTCCGCTTCCGGCCCCCACGTCTCCGGCGCCGGTTCGGCGGGCAGCACCGCCGCATGCGTCGCGAGCCGCCACAACCGCGCCACGAACCGCGACGCGCCGGCGATCCCGGCTTCGGTCCATTCCAGGTCGCGGTCGGGCGGGTTGTCGGACACCATGAACCAGCGCGCCGTGTCCGCACCGTAGCGGGCCAGGATCGGCGCCGGCTCGACGACGTTCCTTCGCGACTTGCTCATTTTCTCGGAGCGGCCGACCGCGACGGCGTCCGTCGTCCCGGACCGGACTGCCATCCCGCCCTCGTCGCGGGTCACTTCTTCCGGGTAGAGCCAGTCGCCGGTCGCTTCGTCGCGGTAGGTCTCGTGCGTGACCATGCCCTGCGTAAAGAGACCGGCGAATGGCTCGTCGATCTGGAGATGGCCGCACCGGCGCATTGCCCGCGTGAAGAAGCGCGCGTAGAGCAGATGCAGGATCGCGTGTTCGATACCGCCGACATACTGGTCGACCGGCAGCCAGGCCCGCGCCGCCGCGGGATCGACCGGAACGCTCGCACCCGGCGAGCAGAAGCGGGCAAAGTACCACGAGCTGTCGACGAAGGTGTCGAGCGTGTCGGTTTCCCGTGTCGCCGGCCCGTCGCAGCGCGGGCAACGCACGTGCTTCCACGTCGGATGGTGGTCGAGCGGGTTGCCGGGTCGCGAGAAGTCGAGCGAGCCCGGCAGGCGGATCGGCAGCGTGTCTCGAGGCGCCGGCACGACGCCGCACCGCTCGCAGTGGATCACCGGGATGGGGCAGCCCCAGGGTCGCTGCCGCGACACCCCCCAGTCGCGGAGCCGCCAGTTGACCACGCCTTCGCCGGCGCCGAGCGACACGAGACGCGCGATTGCCGTCCGCTTCGCATCCGTCGTGCTCATCCCGTCGAGGAAGCCGGAACCGACGATCCGACCGCTCCCGGTCCAGGCCGCGTCGGCGACATCGGGGACCGAGCCGTCCTCGCGCGCGACCACGGCGCGGATCGGCAACCCGTATTTCGTCGCGAAGTCGTGGTCGCGCTCGTCGTGCCCGGGGCAGCCGAACACCGCGCCGGTGCCGTAGCCCGCGAGCACGAAGTTCGCGATCCAGACCGGGAAGCGCGCGCCTTCGATGAGCGGGTGCGCGACGAAGTGGCCGGTGTCGTAACCCTTCTTCTCCGCCGTCTCGATCGCCGCCTCGCTGGTGCCGAGCCGGCGGCATTCGGCGACGAACTCGGCCGCTGCCGGGTCGCGCTCGGCGCAGCGGAGGGCGAACGGGTGTTCCGCCGCGATCGCGACGAACGACATGCCGTAAAGCGTGTCCGGCCGGGTCGTGAAGACCTCGATCGTATCTCCGGCGCCGTCCGAGACCGGGAACCGGATCCGTGCGCCCTCCGAGCGGCCGATCCAGTTTTCCTGCATGGCGCGCACGCGTTCGGGCCAGCGGTCGAGCGTCGGTAGCGCGGCGAGCAGTTCGTCGGCGTAAGCGGTGATCCGGAAGAACCACTGGTTCAGCCGGCGCGTCTCGATCGGTGCGCCGGATCGCCAGCCCCGGCCATCGATCACCTGCTCGTTGGCGAGCACGGTCTGGTCGACCGGATCCCAGTTCACGAGGCTTTCCCGCCGGTAGGCGAGATCGTGCGCGAGAAAGTCGAGGAACAGCGATTGTTGCTGACCGTAGTATTCGGGATCGCAGGTCGCGAACTCGCGCGACCAGTCGACGGCCAGCCCGATCGGCGCGAGCGCGTCGCGCATCGCCTCGATGTTGGCGTAGGTCCAATCGCGCGGGCTCACCTTCCGGTCCCGCGCGGCGTTCTCCGCCGGCAGCCCGAATGCGTCCCAGCCCATCGGATGGAGCACGGCGAAGCCACGCGCCCGCTTGTAGCGGGCGATCACGTCGCCGATCGTGTAATTCCGGACGTGACCCATGTGGATCCGGCCCGACGGATACGGGAACATGTCGAGGGCGTAGAAGGTCTTCGTTCCGATCGGCGGCACGTCCGGCACAGTGAAGGTGCCGCGCTGCCGCCATTCCGCCTGCCAGCGCGCCTCGACGGCAGGGGCGTCGTAGGAGCGGCTGTCCCTGTCGTCGCCGGAGATCGGCCCTGACGCCATCAGCCCTGGCTGCCGGCGCGAAGCTGCCGCGCCCGTTGCAGGACCTTGTCGGTGATCTCGGTGGACACGTTCGACGCGACCGGCGTGTCGACCCATTGGCCGCCCTGCAGATCCTGGCGGAACACCGCCACCCGGATGTCGTTGGCCGCGAGGTCGCGCCCGAGCACGTAAGCCGTCGCCTTGAACCGCTCGCCCGAAACAGTCGGCGGCGTGTACCAATCCGTGATGATGACTCCGCCGACCGGATCCGCGGACACGAACGGCATGAAGCTGAGCACGTCGATTGACGCCCGCCAGAGATAGGCGTTCACCCCCGCGGCACCCGGCTGCGCGCCGACAAGGCCGGTCTGGTCGGGCGCGGCGCCGAGCAGGTTGCCCTTGTTCGGCACGGCGAGCTGGTTGACCGAGTCGACCCCGCTCGTCGTGGTGTTCCCGCTGCACGCGCCGAGCGACAGCGCGACGCCGAGGAAGGCTGCGCCCGTGCGGCCCGCTTTCGCGCGAAGCGGCCGCATCCGTCCGGATCCCGTCCACATCGATGTCGAAACCTGCCGCATGATGATGCCGTGCTCCGTCGCCCCAAGTTCCGCGCCCGTTCCGGACCGGCGCGAGACCGGCCTATCTAGCCGCCGGCCGACCCGCTGCCAAGGAAAGTGGCCGCTCGCGTTGTCCCGGACCCGGCCCGATTGTAGGAAGGAGCGGTGGAACGACGCGGGCTGCGGGCGCCGTCCCCCGGGGAGGATGCTTCGATGAACGCGCGGCCGGTGACCATCCTGCTGATCGAGGACGATCCGGGCCACGCGCGCCTGATCGAGAAGAACATCCGCCGTGCCGGCGTGAACAACGAGATCGTCCACGTTGCGGACGGCACCACGGCGCTCGCCCGCCTTGCCGACCGCAACGACAGTCTGGCGAGCGGGCCGATGCTCGTGCTTCTCGACCTGAACCTGCCGGACATGAGCGGTACCGACATCCTGCGCCGGATCAAGGAGGACGCGGAGCTTCGCAGCGTGCCCGTCGTCGTCCTCACCACGACCGACGACCGGGTCGAGATCCAGCGCTGCTACGATCTCGGCTGCAACTGCTACATCACCAAGCCGGTCGACTACGAGAGCTTCGCGACCGCGATCAGGCAGCTCGGCCTGTTCATCACGGTGATGCAGGTTCCCGAGGCCGTTTGATGCGAGCGCGGTAGCTCGCCCGGGCATGGCGACCGACCCGATCCATCTCCTCTACATCGACGACGATCCGGGGCTCCGCGTCCTGGTCGGCCGGTTCTGCGCCAGGATCGGCTGGCGGATCAGCACGGCGTCCGGCTGGAGCGACGGGCTGGCGCTGGCGGGCGCTGGCGGGATCGATGCGATCGCGCTCGACCACTACATGCCCGGACGCGACGGTCTCGATGTCCTGCCCGAACTGCTGGCGGCGGTTGACGCCCCGCCGGTGATCTACGTCACGGGCGCCGAGGAGCCGCAGATCGCCGTCAACGCGCTGAAGGCGGGCGCCGCCGACTACGTCGTGAAGGATACCGGCGGCAACTTCCTCGAGCTCATGGCGAGCGCCGTCCGCCAAGCGCTCGCGCGCCGCGATCTCACCCGCGAAAAGGACGAAGCCGAACGGCGGGCGCGCGACAGCCACGCGAGGCTCGAACTCCTCGCGAGCCAGCAGGCACTGCTGCTCCGCGAGATGAACCACAGGATCGCGAACTCGCTCCAGCTGATCACCTCGCTGCTCGCGATCCAGGCGCGGAAGAGCGGCGACGCGACCGTGCGCGACGCGCTGCTGCAGGCGTCCGAGCGGGTCGAGGCGGTCGCCAAGGTGCACGGCCGCCTGTACAGCTCCGCCGACGTGACCGCCGTCCCGATGGACGACTATCTCGGCGGGCTGCTCGGCGAGATGGAGCGCGCGACGATCGACAGGGGCGCACGCCGGATCGTGCTCGACGCCGCGCCGGCCCGCGTGCCGACCGACAAAGCCGTCTCGCTCGGCCTTCTGGTCAGCGAACTCGTGACCAACGCGCTCAAATACGCCTACCCGGACGGAACGGCGGGTCCGGTCCGCGTGCGGTTCGGCCCGTTGCCGGACCAGACCGACGCGCCCGATCGCGGCGCGGGAGGCTGGATGCTGCTTGTGGAAGACGACGGCGTCGGCTTTTCCGAGGACGACAAGCCGCGCGGGACGGGCCTCGGAACGATGATCATCGGCGCCATGGCCCGCAACATGGACGCGACCGTCGAGCGCATGACTGGGCCCGCCGGCACGCGAGTCGCGATCCGGGTCCCCGCCTGACCGGTTGCGGGCCCGTCCTGCGGGATGGCGCTCGGCCCTTCGGCGCGACGTGAGCGTCGTTCCGACGCCGGCGATCTACGGCCGCCCGACCACGACACGCAGCGGGCCGGCGGCGTCGCGGACCAGCATCGGCGTCCGTCCGGCGGGATCGCCATCGGCCTGCGCCGGATCCATGCCGAGGATCTCGATCCGCCGGGCCGCCACGATCTCAAGCCCGCGCGCCTGCCGGAACCGGTCGAGCGCCAGGGCCGTCCCGTAGCCGAGCGCGGCGCTCGCCCCCGAGCCGCGGAACAGCGCGACCGAGAACCCGGGCGCGCTGTCGTCCGCCGCCGGCGCGAGCGTGTACGGGCCGCCGTAGAAGCGCCCCTTGCTCACCACCACGCTGCACGCCTCGGCTTCGATCCCGTCGAGCCGGAGCCGGATCGGCGGATACGCGTAGCGCGCGATCTCGCGCAGCGTCTGCACGACATAGGCCTGCCGCCCGATCGCGCGCTTCAGCCTGAGATCCAGCCTGTGCACCACCTGCGCGTCCAGGCCGACACCCACCATCTGGACGAAGACACGCTCGCCGTCCCGGGTTTCCGCAACGCCGGGCCAGAGCGGCCGGGTGCGGCCGAACGCCAGCGCCGCCGCGAGAGCGGATGCGCCGCGCGGCAGGCCAAGTTCGTGCGCCAGCACGTTCGCCGTGCCGAGCGGGATGATCCCGAGCTTGCTTTCGGTGCCGATCAGTCCGCTCGCGACCTCGGCGATCGTCCCGTCGCCGCCGGCCGCGATCACCAGGCCGGCGCCCTCACGTGCGGCCTCGCGCGCGAGGCGCGCCGCATGCCCGCGCCCCTCGGTCCTGCAGATCGTCGGACGCAGCCCGTTCGCGACCAGCACGTCCACCACCTGCCAGAGCGCGGCGACACGCCGCCGTCCGGCCGTCGGGTTGTAGATGACGATCACCCGGTCGAAGTTACGCGGCAGCATGCGTGGTCTTGCACGTGACAAGTCCAAGACAAGCGAGCGCGTCACGCAACGGTCACGCCGTTGCTCGCGGCGATTGACTAAGAGCCCCGCGGGAAGACGGCGCGCTCGATCCGATCCGCCCGATTCGCCGCGGAGGCCAGCATGAACGCCGTGTTCGCCGCACCCGAACAGCTCCCCGCCCGCCTCGCCGTCCGCACGGTGTTCGTGTCCGACGTGCACCTCGGCACGCGCGGCGCGCGCTGCGCGTTTCTCGTCGACTTCCTGCGTCGCGTGTCGTGCGAACGTCTCTTCCTCGTCGGTGACATCGTCGACGGCTGGAAGCTTCGGAAATCCTGGTACTGGGATGCGGCGCACGACGAGGTGCTTCGCCTCGTCCTCGACCACGCTCGACGCGGTACCGAGGTCACCTACATCCCGGGCAATCACGACGAGATGTTCCGCTCGTGGCTGAACGCGGGCCTCGAGGTCGGTGGCATCCGGCTCCGCGATGAAGCCGAGCACGTCAGCGCGACCGGCAAGCGGATCCTCGTTCTGCACGGGGACAAGTTCGACAGCGTGGTGCGCTACGCCAAGTTCCTGGCGCTTCTCGGCGACTGGGCCTATCGCGTCGCGCTCGAGCTCAACATCTGGTTCAATCTCGCCCGCCGGAAGCTCGGGTATCCGTACTGGTCGCTATCGGCCTGGGCGAAACGCCAGGTCAAGGAAGCCGTCAAGGCGATCGATCGTTTCGAGGGCGCGCTCGCCGCCGATGCCCGGTCGCGCGGCTTCGATGGCGTCATCTGCGGTCACATCCATCACGCCGAGATGCGAGACGTGGAGGGCATCGCCTACATGAACTGCGGCGACTGGGTCGAAAGCTGCACCGCGCTCGTGGAGCACGCGGACGGACGGTTCGAGCTGCTTGAGTGGGCCGCGCTCAACCGGTTCTCCTTCGTCGGCGATCGGGTCGGCGAGAGTCAGCTGCTTGCCTGACCAGGCGGCGTTCGAACCGGACGCCCTTCGCGCCGGCCCGTCGCGCATCCTGATCGTCTCGGATGCCTGGCATCCGCAGGTGAACGGCGTCGTGCGGACCCTCGGCACGATGCGCTCGATCCTGGAGCGAAACGGACATGTCGTCGGCGTGATCGGTCCCGATCGGTTCCGGACGATCCCCTGTCCGACCTATCCCGAAATCCGCCTGGCGCTCCGGCCCGGTCGTCGCCTCGCGGCCCTGATCGACGGGTTCCGTCCCGACGCGCTGCACATCGCGACCGAAGGCCCGCTCGGCCTCGCCGCGTCCCGCCACGCGCGTCGTCGGTCGCTCGTGTTCACCCCCTCGTTCCACACGCGCTTTCCGGAATACGTTGCGGCTCGGTTCCGTATCCCGCTCGCGCTCAGCTATGCCGTGCTCCGGCGCTTCCACAATCGGGGCGCCGGCACGATGGTCGCGACCGCGTCGCTCGCCGCGGAACTCGAACGACGCGGCTTCCGCCACGTCCGGCAATGGTCGCGCGGCGTCGATCCCGCGCTGTTCTCGGTCGCGACGCGCGAGCCCTGGGAAGGTCTCGCCCGGCCCGTCTTCATCTCGATCGGCCGGGTCGCGGTCGAGAAGAATCTCGAAGCCTTTCTCCGCCTCGACCTCCCCGGCTCGAAGGTCGTGGTCGGGGACGGGCCGCAACGGGCCGCGCTCGAGCGCGCGTTCCCCGACGTCCGGTTCACCGGCAAGCTCGCCAACGGACGCCTGTCCGCGGCCTATGCCGGCGCCGACGTCTTCGTCTTTCCGTCGCGCACCGACACGTTCGGCCTCGTGATGCTGGAAAGCCTCGCCTCCGGGACGCCCGTCGCCGCCTTCCCGGTGACCGGCCCGCGCGACCTGCTCGGCGACGGCGCGGTGGGCGTCGTCGACGAGGACCTGCGCCGGGCCTGCCTCGCGGCGCTCCGGATCGACCGCTCGCTCTGCCGCCCGTTCGCCGAGCGACATTCCTGGGACGCGGGCGCGCGGCTGTTCCTGTCGCATCTCCGGTCCGTCGTCCCCGCCTGAGATCCCGGTCTCGGGGCCGGGTGCGCCCTCCGGCATCTTCCCCGGTGATGGCGTCGCGTGCTACCGCGCCGCCGCATGCTGCTCCGCGACTTCCTCCGGAGCGAGGCGGCGCTCCGCTTCGCGTCGGGCGCGATCGGACGCTATCTCGCCTTCTGCTTCCGGACCGTGCGGTGGCGGCTCGACCTCGATCCGGAGGCGGCCGGCCCGCTCGGCCGCGGCGGCGCGATCGTCGCCTTCTGGCACGAGAACCTGCCCGCGATGCCCATGCTGTGGCGGCTCCGCGACGGCGACCGGGCACCGCGCGCGCACGGGCTGATCAGCCGGCACCACGACGGGCAGCTGATCTCCCGGATCGTCGCCCGGTGCGACCTCCGGACGGGCGAGGGCTCGTCCGCCCGCGAGAAGGACGGCCGCCGCACCGATCGCGGCGGCGCGCGGGCCTTCCGTCGCCTCGTGAAGCTGGTGGCGGCGGGCGACTTCGTCGCGGTGACCCCGGACGGTCCGCGCGGCCCGCGTCGCGACGCCGCGCCGGGCCTCGCGCGGCTCGCCGCCATGACC
>CAXUBA010000009.1:0-1476 GCA_964249205.1 uncultured Acetobacteraceae bacterium
CGGCCGCCGACGGCCGCGCGCCCGCCGCCGCGCAGCGTTTTGTCGCGGCCCTGGCCGACGACCGCCACCCCTTTGCGGCGCGCGCGCGCGCGATCGTCGAGAGGACGCCCCTCGGGCACGCCGAACTCCTGGCCGGGCCGGTCGGCGAGCGGAACCTGTACCGGCTTGAAGCGCGCGGACCCGTGCTTTGCCGCGCCGCGACCGAGGAGGGCGCGCTGACCGCGCTCGCCGCCGTGCTCGCCACCGGCGGAACGGTGCGCGCCCACGGCGACTTCCCGCTCCCGGCGATCGCCCGCCCGTTCGTGCCGGATCCGTCGGACGAGGACACGACGCCGCCGGAGATCGCGCTCTTCGAGGGCGACGCCGGCGCGCTCCGCGCCTGGACGCGCGCGCTTGCCGCGGGCGAGGGCCCGATCGTCACCGTTCTGCCGATCCGCGCCGGCGAGCCGCCACCGCTCGAACGCCTGTGCCGCGAGCGGCACACCAGCACCAACACCGCGGCGGCCGGCGGCAACGCGACGCTCATGGCGATCGGCTGACCGCGTCCCATATCGGGCGGACCGACGGGACGGAGAAAGACGCATGACGACGAAGACCTGGTTCATCACCGGCTGCTCGACCGGCTTCGGCCGAGAGCTCGCCACCCTCCTGCTGCCGCGCGGGCACAACGTGGTCGCGACCGCGCGCGACGCGGGCCGCGTCGCCGATCTCGCCGACGGCGGCCGCGACCGCTTCCTGCCGGTCGCCCTCGACGTCACCAAGCCCGAGCAGATCCGCGACGCCGTGGCCCGGGCGACGGACCGCTGCGGCGCGATCGACGTGCTCGTCAACAATGCGGGTTACGGCTACCAGGCCTCCGTCGAGGAAGGCGAGGACGCCGAGATCCGCGAGCAGTTCGAGGCCAACGTGTTCGGCCTCTTCGCGCTCACCCGCGCCGTGCTGCCCGGGATGCGCGAGCGCCGCGCCGGCCACGTGATCAACATCACGTCGGTCGCCGGCTTCATCGGCTTTCCGGGGTCCGGCTACTATTCGGCGAGCAAGCACGCCGTCGAGGGCTGGTCGGACGCGCTCGCCGCCGAAGGCGCGCCGCTCGGGATCAAGGTCACCTGCGTCGAGCCCGGCCCCTTCCGCACCGACTGGGCGGGCCGCTCGCTGAAGCAGACCGAGACCCGGATCCCCGACTACGCCGAGACCGCCGGCGCGCGCCTCAAGGCGACGTCGGAGCGGAGCGGCAAGCAGGCCGGCGATCCGGTCCGTGCCGGCGAGGCGATGATCCGTCTGGCCGAGATGGAAAGCCCGCCGCGTCACCTCGTGCTCGGCCGCTGGGGCTACGAGAACGTCGCCGCCAAGCTCCGTGAGCGGCTCGAGTCGATCGAGGCGATGCGCGACGTCGCGATCGGCGCCGACTACCCCGACGCGTGACGGAGAGGTGCGGGGCGCAACGTCGCCCCGCCTTCAAGTCTTGCTTTCCGGCCA
>CAXUBA010000009.1:1576-3170 GCA_964249205.1 uncultured Acetobacteraceae bacterium
TCTCGGCGAGCTGCCGGAGAACATCGCCAAGCGGCTGCCGCGCTATCCGCTGATCCCCGCGACCCTGCTCGGCCGTCTTGCGGTCGATCGCCGGCAGCAGGGAAACGGATACGGACGGTTCCTGCTGGCGGACGCGCTCCGTCGCGCGGTGCGGAGCGAGATCGCGTCCTTCGCCGTGGTCGTCGACGCCAAGGACGAGGCCGCGCGCCGGTTCTACGAACGCGAGAGTTTCCTGCCGTTTCCGGACCAGGCGCTAAAGCTGTTCCGCCCGATGGCGGACCTCAGGCCACTGTTCGATTGAGAGCAAGGCGAGCGGTCGTCTCTGCCCAACAGGATCGGAAGCAAAGCGATCCTTTGAGGCCGCGTGGTCGTTCACAGACGATAAGAGCACCGTGTTGACGATGCTGCTCCCGGCCCACAAAGGACTCCGGAGATGCGTCGCAGGTATCGGGTCGCCTGCGCGACATCCTTTGATGAGATCCTCCTCATCTAGGCCTGTCTACTGCATCGACGCGGAACGAAATGTCTGCTCTTCCACCACCATAATCGGTCATCGAGGCGTTCATTGTTTCGCCGTGACCTCAGCGGAAATCCCGCGTCTTCACCTTGATCGTCCGGTCCTCCGGCCCCGGGCAGTAGATGTCGCGCGGCCGCACCGTCTTGCGGTCGCGTGCGTCCGGGCTGCCGCCGTGCCGCGCCTCGTCGCCGCGTCCGGTCGGCCAGCGATCCTCCCGCTCGTCCGGCACGCCGCCGAGATGGCCCACGCTCCGGAGCTCGGCCGAAAGGTCGATCAGCTCGTCGGCGACGACGTGGATCACGTCGCTTTCCCGCTGCACGCGCCCGCGCACCGCCATGGTGCTCGCCGACAGCACGAGGCGGCGCTGCCGCTCGAACAGCGCGGGCCAGACGATGACGTTGGCGATCCCGGTCTCGTCCTCGAGCGTCACGAACAGCACGCCCTTGGCCGAGCCCGGCTTCTGCCGGATCAGCACGAGGCCCGGCACCACGACGCGACGTCCGTCCGGGATCGACGCGAGATCGGCGCAGGCGACCATCCCGCGCACGCGGAACGCGTCGCGCAGGAACACGAGCGGGTGGCGCCGGAGGCTGAGCCCGGTCTGCCGGTAGTCCTCCACCACCTCGCCCCCTTCGGCGAGCGGCCGCAGCGACACCGCCTCTTCCCGGATCTCGGGGAGCGGCATCGCGTCGCGGTCGGCGGCGGCGAACAGGGGAAGCGGCGCGTCGCGCAATCCGTCCACCGCCCAGAGCGCGTCCCGCCGTCCGAGCCCGAGGCACGCGAACGCGTCCGCCGCGGCGAGCGGCCGCAGGGTCGCCGCGGGCACCGCGGCGCGGCGCCAGAGCTGTTCGACGGAGCGGAACGGACCGCCCGCGGCGCGCGCGCGCAGGATCGCCGCCGCCTCCTCGGTGCGTCGCGGCGAGTAGGAGGAGATCCCCACGTAGCGGGCCCTCCCCGAGCGCACCGCGAAGTCCAGCGCGCCCATCGTCTCCTCCAGCGGCGTGTCGGGATCGGGCCGGTGGGAGTAGAAGATGTCGACGTGCTCCAGTCGCATCCGCCGAAGCGAGTCGTCGAGGG
>CAXUBA010000009.1:3180-34757 GCA_964249205.1 uncultured Acetobacteraceae bacterium
GAACCCGAGCCGCACCGCCCGCCAGCGTCCGGCGTCGTCCTCGAGCGTGCAGTCCCACGCGCTGTCGTTGATCGACACCGGCCGCACCGCGACGCCGTGCGACCGCGCGTCCCGCACGATCTGCGCCGGCGCGTAAAACCCCATCGGCTGCGCGTTCATCAGCGCCGCGCAGAACACGTCCGGGTGGTGACATTTCACCCAGGCGCTCGCGTAGGCGATCAGCGCGAACGACTGCGCGTGGCTTTCGGGAAACCCGTAGGAGCCGAAACCTTCGATCTGCCGGAACGTCCGCTCGGCGAAGTCGCGCGGGTAATCGCGACCGACCATTCCTTCAATCATCTTGTCGCGGAACTTGCCGACGCCGCCGGTCATCTTGAAGGTCGCCATCGAGCGGCGGAGCTGGTCCGCCTCATCCGGCGTGAACCCCGCGCAGACGATCGCGACCTGCATCGCCTGTTCCTGGAACAAGGGCACGCCGAGGGTCTTCTTGAGCACGCCTTCCAGTTCCTTCGTCGGGTAGTCGGGGCGCTCGATCCCTTCGCGACGCCGCATGTAGGGATGCACCATGTCGCCCTGGATCGGTCCGGGCCGCACGATCGCGACCTGGATCACCAAGTCGTAGAGCTCCTTCGGCTTCATCCGCGGCAGCATCGACATCTGCGCCCGACTCTCGATCTGGAACGTGCCGAGCGTGTCGGCGCGGCTGATCATCTCGTAGGTCTCGGCGTCGTCCTGGGGGATGCATGTCATGTCGACGATCGGCGAACCGTCACGCTTCAGCATGTCGAAGACGCGCCGAAGGCAGCCGAGCATCCCGAGGCCGAGCACGTCGACCTTCATCCAGCCGAGCGTGTCGATGTCGTCCTTGTCCCAGACGATGACGTGCCGGTCCTCCATCGCCGCCGGCTCGATCGGCACGAGGTCGCGGATGTCGTCGCGGACCAGCACGAAGCCGCCCGGATGGGTGCCGAGCTGGCGCGGAAACCCGATCAGCGCGCGCGCGAGCTCGAGCGTGAGCGACAGCCGGCGGTCCGCGAGATTGAGATTGAGCGCCGCGGCGTCCTCGGCGCCGACGCCCTCCTCCGACCAGCCCCAGACCTGGGACGCGAGCGCCCCCGTGACGTCCTCCGTCAGCCCCATGACCTTGCCGACGTCGCGCACCGCGCCGCGCGCCCGGAACCGCATCACGGTGGCGCAGAGCGCGGCGCGATCACGCCCGTAGCGTCCGTAGATCCACTGGATGATCTCTTCGCGACGCTCGTGCTCGAAATCGACGTCGATGTCGGGTGGCTCGTGCCGCTCGGCCGACACGAAGCGGGCGAACAGCAGCTTTTCCTTGATCGGGTCGATCGCGGTGACGCGAAGCACGTAGCAAACGACCGAGTTCGCCGCCGAGCCGCGTCCCTGCGCGAGGATGCCCACCGCTTCGGCCTGCCGGACGATCGCGTGCACGGTGAGGAAGTAGGGCGCATAGCCGAGCCGCCCGATCAGCGCGAGCTCGTGCCGCATCTGGGCCGCCGCGCGTCCGTCCGGATCCGTCCCGTAACGGGCAGGGAACTTCTCGACGCAGATCCGTTCGAGCGCCGCCTGCGGCGTTTCGCCGGCGCGTTCCGTTTCGTCGGGATACTGGTAGCGGAGCTCGGCCAGCGAGAAGCGGGCGCGCGCGGCGAGAGCTTCGGTCTGCGCGACCGCCTCCGGATGACGCGCGAACAGCCGCGCCATCTCGTCCGGCGATTGCAGCGCGCGGTCCACCGAGCGCTCGCGCCGGAACCCTGCCGCGTCGATCGTGCAGCCTTCCCGGATGCACGTCACGACGTCCTGCAGGATGCGGCGCGACGACGCATGGTAGAGCACGTCGCCGGTCGCGACCGCCGGCACGCCGGCGGCGACGGCGAGACGCTCGATCGCGCGGAGACGTACCGCGTCGTCCGGCCGGCGACGGAGCGACATCGCGCACCAGGCACGGTCGCCGAACGCCTCGCGGAGTTCAGCGAGCGTGCGCGCGAGGCGCGCGTCCGGCCGGTCGGCGACCACCGCCGCGAGCAGCCTGTCGCCGCCGGCCCGGAACGCGTCCCAGTCGAGGTCGAAGCAGTCCTTGCCGCGCCGCTTGGCCACTGTCAGCAGTCGGCAGAGCGCGCTCCAGCCGCGCCGGTCTTCCGGATAGGCGAGCACGGAGATCCCGTCCGAAAGGTCGAGCCGGCAGCCGATCACGATCCGCATCGGAACCCCAAGCTCGCGCTCGACCTCGCGCGCCCGCTCGACGCTCCGCGCGATGCCGCCGAGCGTGTTCCGGTCGGTGATCCCGAGCGCCGCGTGGCCGTATTCCGCCGCCTGCAGCAGCAGCTCCTCCGGATGGCTCGCGCCGCGCAGGAACGAGTAGTTCGTGGTGACCTGCAGCTCGGTGTAGCGCGCGGTCAGAACACCCCGTGCACGAACCACCGCATGTCTCCCGTCTCGAGATCCCGTCCATCGCCGCGACGGAACAGCCAGAAGCGCCGACCCTCCTCGTCCTCCACCCGGAAATAGTCCCGAAGCGCCCGGACCTCGCCGCCGTGGCGCCACCATTCGCCGGCGATCCGCTCGGGTCCGTCGGCGTGGCGAACGACGTGACGCACGTTCCGCCAGATGAAGCTCGCCGGCGGATGATCGGGCACCAGCGCCATCACGGTCACCGGCATCGGCGGGTCGAACAGGCGCACGGGACGCGCAAGCGCGTCCGGCCAGGACTCCGGCCCCGACGCCTGCGAAAAGAACGGGACGGGACGGACCGTGCGCTCCGGCACGTCGCTTTCCACCGGTGTCGGACGCCAGACCTGCCGGACGCCGAGACGGTTGATCAACGTGTCCACCAGTGGCGCGAGATCGGTGCCACCGACCCCGGCGGCGCCGAACGTCACCGCCGCCTGCTCGGGTTCGAGCGTCTCGGCGCGCCGGACGGCAAGACGCATCGCCTCCACCCCAAGCCCGGGATCGATCGTTTCGAGACGATCGGACAGCAGCCGCACGAGATGCCGCGCGCCGCGCACCGGCCGCGAGGTCGCGACCCGGATCGTCGCTTCCGTGCCGTCCACCCGCTCGAAGCGGAGCTCGAGCCGGCGCGCGCCGAGCCCCGCCGTATCGAGCCGGCCGCAGACATCGTCCACCAGGCGCGCGATCGCGGCGGCGAAACCCTCCGCCGTGAGCAGCGGCTCGACGAAGCCGAGCCTCGCCGCGATCGGACGGGGCGGGGCCTCGGGACCGATCGGCTCGTCGATCGCGCCGGTCGCCTGGTCTAGACGGCGCAGAACCGCGGCGCCGGCGCGTCGCGCGAGCGGTCCGCGCGGGAGGCGCCGGAGATCGGCGACGGTCGCGAGGCCGAGACGCCGAAGCTGCGCGCAGAGATCGGGCGGCAGGCGGAGCGCCTCGGGCGGCAGCGCGGCGAGCGCATCGGCCTCGCCGCCCGGCACCACGACGAAACAGGCCCCGGACGCCTCGCCCGAGACTTTTTCCGCGCGCGCATGGCGCGCGACATCCTCGGCGCGCGCATAGCGCGCGACCGCATGCGCCGCCCCCGGCGTTCCCGCGATCGCCGCCCTGGTCTCGAAGCCGAGGGACGCACCCGTTTCCCGCATCGCGCGAAGCATGCGGCGCTCGCCGCCGAACAGGTGCGCGCAGCCGGTCGCATCGACCAGCACGCCGTCCGGCGGGTCCGGCGCGGTCAGCGGCGCGAAGCGGAGACAAAGCCGCGCGAGACGCCGGAGCGCCGCGTCGTCGCCGTCCGGATCGGCCGGACGGACCACCAGGCCGGGAACCCGCGCCTGGGCTTCGCCGACGGGCAGGCCCGGATGGAGCCCGATCCGCCGCGCCTCGGCGGTCGCGCCGTCGATCACCAGCTTGCGGCCGTCATGCCGCGCGGTCACCAGCAGCGTCGCGTCGCTCCCGTTCGCGGTGTCGGGACGGCGCAGCCGGTCGGTCGAGAGCCGATCGGTCGAGAGACTGGGCAGGAAGAGCGAGACGACCCGTCTCATCGAAAGCCTCCACGATCCAGGACGAGGGGGTGGTGCCGCGCGCGCGGACGAGGTCGAGCCGCCAGCGTGCGGCGCCGACCGTGAGCGTGAACGGACCCGCCCCGCCCGAGAGAACCGGATCCGCGGGGCACGAGGGCAGGGCGGCGACCCGCCAGCGCGTCGCCGCGGCGTTCGGCGCCCCGGCGAGCGAGGCCTGCCCGCGCCACAACCGCGGGATCGCGATCACCGGGATCCCCGAAGTCTCGGCGGCAAGCAGGAGGCGCCGCGACGCGGTGAGTGTGAGCGCCTCGCCGATCTCGCCCACCACGCCGGCGAGCCCCCCGCATCGCGCGCCCTCCTCCATGACCGCGAGCACGTCGCTGCCGGCTTCGGCGACCAGCAACCGGTCGCCGGGAAGCCCGGAGCCTGCCAGGCCCGGCGCGAACAGGTCCCGCCGGCCCGTCACCCACAGCACGGCGCCGGTGCCCTGGATGCCAAACAGGTGCGCCGCCAGACGCGCCGGCGCCGCGGCGAAGCCGCCGTCGCGCCCGTCCGACGCGATCTCGTGCAGTCCCGGGCCGAGCCCGCCGGACGGAAGATGCCTGTCGATCGCGTCGATCCCGAAGCCGAGGACGGGTCCGCGCGGCCGTGACCGCAGCAGGCTTCCCTCCATCCGAGCGATCGTTGCGCGGAGCCCCTCGATCCGCCCGGCGGCAATCTCCGACGGAATGGAAGCAAGACCTTCCATTACACTGTTCCTGAAGCATTGTTGAACGTGTTCCGCCGCAGGCGAAGGATGCCGGTCCTCAGATGTCGCGTGAAGAACATAAAGGGAACATAGAGCGGATCGGCAATCGGCTCCAGCCCCTGATCTTCACGCCCGCGTGTCGTCCTGGGCATGGTGCGGCGCACCGGGCCTGCCCTCGTGCCGCCACACATGCGAAACAGAATCGCGAGGGTTCGCGGAGGATACGAAGCGTGAAGCGACGGTTGTTCATCGGAGGCGGGCTCGCCGTCGCGTCATGGCTCGGAGCGGGGCAGGGCGCCGGCGCGGCGGACCGCGCCGCCGAACCGGCGCCGTTGCCCGGACCGTTCGACGGCTCGACCGTCCGGAACCTGGCCCGCGCGCTCGCCGGGCGCCCGTTCCGCGCGCCCGACACCCGCCTGCCCAGCGCCGTCGCCCATCTCGACTTCGACGCGTATCGCGGCATCCGCTACCGGAAGGACCGCGCCCTCTGGACCGGGCAGCACGGCCGCTTCACCGCCGAGTTCCTACCGCGCGGCTTCCTGTTCGCCGAGGAGGTCCGGATGTTCCAGGTCGCCGACGGGCAGGCGACCGCCGTCCCCTACGACCCCGACGTCTTCGACTACGCCGACCCGAAGCTGAAGGTGCCCGACGCGCTCGGCTACAGCGGCTTCCGCATCCACTACCCGCTCAACCGGCAGGACTATTTCGACGAGGTCTGCGTCTTCCAGGGCGCGTCCTACTTCCGCGCCGTCGCGCGCGGCCAGACCTACGGGCTCTCGGCCCGCGGCCTCGCGATCGGCACCGGAAACCCGAAAGGCGAGGAGTTCGCCCGCTTCCGCGCCTTCTGGCTCGAGCAGCCCGGGCCGGACGCCGACGCCCTCGTGGTCCACGCGCTGCTCGACAGTCCGAGCACGACGGGCGCCTACCGCTTCACGATCCGCCCGGGCGCCGAAACCGTGTTCGACACCGAATGCACGCTCTATCCCCGCGTCGACATCGCGGAGGCCGGCATCGCGCCGCTCACCGGCATGTTCCTGTTCGACAGCCAGAACCGCCACCAGTTCGACGACTGGCGGCCGGCCGCGCACGACAGCGGCGGCCTCGCCCTCTGGACCGGGGCCGGCGAGCAGATCTGGCGGCCGCTGAACGACCCGGTGAACCTCCAGTTCAGCGCCTTCGTCGACACCAATCCGCAGGGTTTCGGCCTGATGCAGCGCAAGCGCGCATTCGCCGACTACCAGGACCTGGCGCTCGACTACGGGAAGCGTCCGAGCCTCTTCATCGAGCCGGTCGGCGCCTGGAACGCGGGCGCGGTCGACCTCGTCGAGATCCCGTCGATCTCGGAGGTGAACGACAACATGGTCGCGTTCTGGCGCCCGCGGGACAGGTTCGCCGCGCACGGCGAATACGGCTTCACCTACCGGATGCACTGGTGCTGGACCGATCCGCTCCCGACGGCGCTCGGCCGGGCCACCGCGACCAGGATCGGCGCCGGGCTGGACGGCGGCGGACGCACGGTGGTGATCGACTTCGTCGGCGATCTCGTGAAATCGCCCGACCTGCACCCCGCGACCGATATCGGCATCAGCAAGGGCGCGATCCGGAACGTGCTCGCCGAGCCGAACCCCGAAACGGGTGGCTGGCGGATCCTGTTCGAGTTCCTGCCCGGACGCGAAACGGCGGTCGAGATGCACGCCCGCCTGATGAACGGCACGACGCCGCTGACCGAAACCTGGATCTACCGGTGGACGGCCACGTGAGCGACGCATCGGCCGCAGCGGCGGACGTCGGCTGGAGCGAGCTGCCGGACCCGTCGCCGCTCGACATGGCGCCCCAGGACCTGGCCGAGCGGCCGCCCCGCGCGACGGGACCGTCGCGGCCCGGACGGGCCAAACGTCTGCCGACCGCGCCGGCCGGTCTCGCGTTCCGGCGCCTGCTCGTGATCGGCGGGGCCGTGCTGCTCACGATCGGGGCCGGCGCGGCGATGAACCGGGTGCTGAACGGCGTCGTGGTGACGCCGCTCGGCGTCTTCGTGGTCGTGCTCTTCGTCGTGCTGTTCGCCTGGATCGCGCTCGCCTTCACCAGCGCGGTCGCGGGCTTCGTGTCGCTCGTCTCGGGCGGCGGCCTCGGCCTCGGCGTCAGCGCCGACGGCGCGCTTCCGCGCCTCGCCACCTCGACCGCGCTGCTGATGCCCACCTACAACGAGGATCCGACGCGCGTCGCCGCCGGGCTCGAGGCGATGATCCGCTCGCTCGCCGCCGCCGGTGAGATCGGGCGCTTCCACGTCTTCGTGCTCAGCGACACGCGCGATCCCGCGGTCGCCGCGGCCGAGGAGCGCGTGTTCCGCGACCTCCGCGATCGGGCGATCGCGCTCGGCGGCACCGTGTTCTACCGGCGCCGGCGCGACAACCGAGAACGCAAGAGCGGCAACGTGGGCGAGTGGGTGCGCCGTTTCGGCGGGCGGTATCCCTTCATGCTGACGCTCGACGCCGACAGCGTCATGGAGGGCGCGGCGATCGTCCGGATGGCCGGCGCGATGGCGCTGAACCCCGACGTCGGCCTGATCCAGACCCTCCCGCTGATCGTCGGCGGCCACACGCTGTTCGCCCGCCTCCAGCAGTTCGCGGGCCGCGTCTACGGCCCGGTGATCGCCTACGGCATCGCCGCGTGGCACGGGTCCGAGGGCAATTACTGGGGCCACAACGCCTTGATCCGGACCGAAGCGTTCGCCGCGTGCGCCGGACTGCCGAGCCTCCAGGGCCGGAAGCCGTTCGGCGGCCACATCCTGAGCCACGACTTCGTCGAGGCGGCGCTGATGCGTCGGCGCGGCTGGGCGATCCACATGCTCCCCGCGCTCCGCGGCTCCTACGAGGAAGGGCCGCCTTCGCTCACCGACATCGCGATCCGCGACCGGCGCTGGGCGCAGGGCAATCTCCAGCATGCGAAAGTGCTGCCGGCGCGCGGCCTGCACTGGGTGAGCCGGCTCCACATGCTGATGGGAATCGGTTCCTACATCACGTCGCCGCTCTGGCTCGTCTTCCTGCTCGCCGGCATCGCGATCTCGCTGCAGAGCCGGTTCGTCCATCCGGTCTACTTCGGCCGGACGCGGACGCTCTTTCCGCTCTGGCCGCATGTCGACCCGGTGCTCGCCGCGCGCGTCTTCGTCTTCACCATGGCGATCCTGCTGGCGCCGAAGCTGCTCGGTCTGGTCGCGCTCCTGCTCGACCCGGACGCGCGGCGGGGCAGCGGCGGCACGGTCCGGCTCGTCGTCTCGATCCTCGTGGAAACGATGCTTGGCGGCCTCGTCGCGCCGATCGCGATGCTGCTGCAGACCGGCGCGGTGATCTCGATCCTGCTCGGCCGCGACTCCGGCTGGAACGCGCAGCGCCGGGACGACGGAACGGTCCCCTTACGCGATGTGTCGCGGGCCTACTGGCGGACCACGGCGTTCGGCCTCGCGCTGGCGGCGGCGGCGCTCGTGGTGTCGCTGCCGCTGATGCTCTGGATGCTGCCGGTGCTGATCGGTCTCGCGCTGGCGATCCCGCTGGTGGCGCTTACCTCGTCCCGGAGCGCGGGCGAGGCGCTCGCGCGCGTCGGACTGCTGCTGATCCCGGAGGAGCGGGCGCCACCCGCCGTGCTCGCCGCGGCCGCCGCGCTCCGGGCGCCGCCGACTTGAACCATCCATCGGAGATCAAGTGAGCGACGCCGACCCGGCGGGACGCGGCGCTCCCGCCGCCTGCGTTCCGCCGGACGGGCCGATGTCCGGCTTCGCATCCCGCATCTCCGGCAGGAACGCCGCGAGCAGGCCGATCGCGGGCAGGAACGCGCAGACCTGGTAGACGAAGCCGATGCTGGTCGCGTCCGCGAGCACGCCGAGAAGCGCCGCCCCGAGGCCGCCCATGCCGAAGGCGAGCCCGAAGAACAGCCCGGACACGAGCCCGGTGCGGCCCGGCAGGAGTTCCTGCGCATAGACGACGATCGCCGGCTGCGCGGACGCGATGATCAGCCCGATCAGGACGGACAGCGGCGCGGTCCAGGCGAGGCCGACATGCGGCAGCAGCAGCGAGAACGGCAGCACGCCGGCGATCGAGGCCCAGATCACCCGCTTGCGCCCGATCCGGTCGCCGATCGGGCCGCCGATCACCGTCCCGGCCGCGACCGCGCCGAGAAACAGGAAGAGATGGATCTGCGCCGTCCTGACGCTCACCTCGAAGCGGCTGGTCAGGTAGAAGATCAGGTACGAGCTGATGCTCGCCAGATAGAAGAACTTCGAGAAGACGAGCGCCAGCAGGACGACGAGCGCGCGGCGCGTCCGGTCACGCGGCAGCGGGATCGCGGCCGGCGCGGTTCGCCTCGCCGGAGCGGCGCCGAGATGACGCGCGTACCACCGGCTGACCGCCGTCAGGATCCCCATCGCCATGACCGCCGCGACCGCGAACCAGGCGACGCGCGACTGTCCGCCCGGCAGCACGATCAGGGCCGCGAGGAGCGGCCCGAGCGCCTGGCCGGCATTGCCGCCGACCTGGAACACCGATTGCGCGAGCCCGTGCCGCCCGCCCGAGGCGAGGCGTGCGACGCGCGAGGACTCCGGGTGGAAGATCGACGAACCGATCCCGATCAGGGACGCCGCGAGAAGGAGGAACGCGTAGTCGGGCGCCCGCGACAGAAGCAGCAGACCGACGAAGGTGAACACCATCCCGAGCGGCAGCGACCAGGGCAGGGGACGGCGGTCGGTGTAAAGGCCGACCAGCGGCTGCAGCAGCGACGCGGTGATCTGGAACGCGAAGGTGAGCAGACCGACGGCCGCGAAGTCGAGACCGTACCCGGCTTTCAGCAACGGGTAGATTGCCGGCAGCACCGCCTGCATCAGGTCGTTCAGCAGATGGCTCGCGCTGACGGCGCCGAGGATCGCGGCGACCGGTCGCGACGCGGCCGGCGCCCGGCCGCGGACCGGTGCCGTGACGGTTTGGCTCATGACGCGGGTGATGCGCCCGGAACGCCCCGGGCGGAAGGGCCGACGCGCCCGAAGGCGTCAGCTTTCGAGCTCGATGTCCCAGTAGAGGTAGTCGCGCCAGGACGTGTGCAGGTAGTTGGGCGGGAAGGATCGCCCATTCTCCTGCAGTTCCCATGTCGTCGGCTGGCCGACCTTGTGGCGGGGGAACATCCGGCATTCCCGCGGCAGGCGGGAGCCCTTCAGCAGGTTGCACGAGCCGCAGGCGGTGACGACGTTGTCCCACGTCGTGCGGCCGCCGCGCGAACGCGGGATGACGTGATCGAAGGTGAGTTCCGAGGTCGGCAGGCGTTCGCTGCAATACTGGCAGGAGAAGTTGTCGCGGAGGAACACGTTGAAGCGCGTGAAGGCGGGGCGGCGCGAGGACGGGATGAAGTCCTTGAGCGCGATGACGCTCGGCAAGCGGATCGCCCGCGACGGCGAGCGCACCTTGGTCTCGTATTCGCTGAGCACGCTCACGCGGTCGAGGAACACCGCCTTGATCGCATCCTGCCACGACCAGACGGACAGCGGGAAATAGGACAGGGGGCGGAAATCCGCGTTCAGGACCAGGGCCGGGAAGTGCTGACCGCCATCGGGCACGGGCGCGTTCCTTCTCGGGCGGCGCCGGGCATCTCGGTGCGAGGACCGGTGCCCAGGGAGCGGTTCGCGCTCCGAGGCGTCGCCGACAACCTCCAGTCGTTAAAGCAGAGCCCCCAGGCCCTCGCAAGGCGGGGCGCCGGCCCGGTCGGCCGCGCTCCGTGATCGTCACGTCGCTGTCATCGGAACAAGCCGTAAGTGATTGAGCGGACCCGCTTCGCGCCAAGCCCGACGGGTTACCTTCACCTCGGGCACGTCCATGCGGCGCTGTTCGCGAAAACCGCGGCGCGTCGGACCGACGGCCGTTACCTCGTTCGAATCGAGGACATCGATCCTGCGCGGTGCCGCGCCGACTACGCCGAGGCCGCGCTCGAGGACCTCGCCTGGCTCGGTCTCGCGTCCGACGAGCCGATACGCGTCCAGTCGAGGCATCTCGACGACTATGCGCGCGCGCTGGGCACGCTCGGGGCTCGTGGCCTCGTCTACCCTTGCTTCTGCACCCGTGCGGCGATCCGGCGCGAGGCGGCGTCGATCGGCGCGGCGCCGCACGACCCGGACGGTGCGCCGGTCTACCCGGGAACGTGCCGGCGCCTCGCGCCCGACGCGCGTGCGGCTGGGATCGCGTCCGGCGCGCCGTTCGCGCTCCGGATCGACATGGAAGCGGCGCTTCTGCGCGTCCCGGCGCCGGTCGCGTACGAGACCGCCGACGGAAACCGCGTCGGCTGCGACCCGTCACGGTTCGGCGACGTCATCCTCGGTCGGAAGGATGCGCCGGCGAGCTACCACCTCGCCGTCACCCACGACGACGCGCTCCAGGCGGTCACGCTGGTCACGCGAGCCGAGGATCTCGCGCCGGCGACCGGTGTCCATCGGCTCCTGCAGGACCTGTTCGGCTGGCCCGCGCCGCGCTACGCCTTTCACGCCCTGCTGCGCGACGAGCACGGGCGACGGCTCGCCAAGCGGGACGGTGCCCGCTCGGTCCGATCGTTGCGCGAGCGCGGCCTGTCGCCGGACGAGGTGAAGATGCTGGCCAATCCCGCTCGGTCCGGACCGTCGCTGGGTGGCGCGTGATGACGCGGCACTTTCCGCTTCTCCATCAGCTGAACACGACGCTTCTCCTGTCGCGGGTCGGGCGCCGGCTCGGCCGGGTCGCGACGCTCGACGACCTCGACGAACCGACGCTCGACGCAATCCTGCCGCGCGGGACCGAGTGGGTGTGGATGCTCGGCGTTTGGCGCACCGGCGACGCGGCACGTGCCGTCTCGCGAGCCGATCCCGCGGTCCGGCATGCCGCAGACGAGACGCTTGGCACCTGGACTGAAGAGGACATCACCGGCAGCCCGTTCGCGATCACCGGCACCGTCGTCGCCGACCGGTTCGGCGGCGAAGCGGCGCTGGCCCGTCTTCGGGGCCGCCTCGACCGGCGCGGCATCCGGCTGATGCTCGACTTCATTCCGAACCACACCGCGCCCGACCACCCCTGGGTCGCGGAGAACCCGGACCTCTACGTGAACGGCGACGCGCACGCGATCGATACCGATCCGCTCAATTGGCGTCGGGTGGAAACGTCGAAGGGCACGCGAGTGATCGCCCTCGGGCGCGATCCGTACTTCCCGGGCTGGGCCGACACGCTGCAGCTCGACTACGCGCACCCCGAAACCCAGGCGCGAATGCGCGCGAGCCTGCTCGACGTTGCGCGCCATTGCGACGGCGCGCGCGCCGACATGGCGATGCTCGTGCTTCCCGAGGTGGTCCGGCGCACCTGGCACCGGGACGCCGCGGATTTCTGGCCCGACGCGATCCGCGGCGTCCGCGAGACCCGTCCCGACTTCCTGATGCTGGCCGAGGTGTACTGGGGCCTCGAGGATGCGCTGCTCGCGCGGGGCTTCGACTACGCCTACGACAAGACGCTTTACGACGCGCTCGCCGCGCGCGATGCCGGGCGGGTCCGCGACAGCCTGGCCGCCCCGATCGAGCGGCAGTCGCGCCTCGCGCGCTTCACCGAGAACCACGACGAGGCGCGCGCGGCGACGATGTTCCCCTGGCCCGTCGACCGGACTGCGAGCGCGATCGCGCTGCTCAGCCCGGGTCTTCGCTTCACCCACGAAGAGCAGCGCGACGGGGCGAAGCTCCACGTGTCGCTCCATCTCGGGCGGGGACCGGACGAGCCCGCTGACCCGGCCATCCGCGCCTTCTTCGACCGATTGTTCACGATCCTTGACGCGGACGTTCTTCATAGGGGGCACTTCACGCCGCTCCCCCCGGAAGCCGCCTGGTCGGCCAACCCGAGCCATGCGGGATTCGTCCTGTTCCAGTGGCGCGACGACACGCGGTTCGTTCTCGTCGTCGCGAACCACGCCGCGGGGCGGGGGCAGTGTCGCGTCTTCCTCGACCTTCCGGACAGCGGCATGATCCGCCTCGTCGACCTCGCGGGCGACGAGCGCTACGAGCGCGACGGGGCCGAGACCAGCCGCGCCGGCCTCTTCCTCGACCTTCCCGCCTGGGGTCTCAACGTGTTCGACGTGACCCATCGCGCGACCTGACGGATCCCTTTTCTCGCGCGCCACACGAGCCTATCAGACCGGCATGAAGCTCATCGCGTCCCGTCTCGACCGCATCAGCCCGAGCCCCACGATGGCGATCAGCGCCAAGGCGCGCGCGCTGAAGGCGGCAGGACGCGACATCATCAGCCTGTCGGCGGGCGAGCCCGACTTCGACACGCCGGACAACGTCAAGCAGGCGGCGATGCGCGCGATCGAGCGCGGCGACACCAAGTACACCGACAACGGCGGGACGCCGGCGCTGAAGCGGGCGGTCGGGCGGAAGTTCGCGCGCGATCACGGGCTCCACTACGAGCCCGACGAGGTCATCGTGTCGACCGGCGGCAAGCAGGTGATCTTCAACGCGCTGCTCGCGACGCTCGAGCCCGGCGACGAGGTGGTGATCCCAAGCCCCGGCTGGGTGTCTTACCCCGACATCGTGCTGCTGGCGGAGGGAACGCCGGTGATCGTCCCGTGCGGGCCGAACGCCGGCTTCAAGCTGCGCCCCGAACAGCTCAGGGACAGCCTCACGCCGCGCACGAAATGGGTGATCCTGAACAGCCCGAGCAACCCGACCGGCGCCGGCTACACCGCGTCGGAGCTGCGGGCGCTCGCCGCGGTCCTGCTCGAGCACCCCGACGTCTGGATCCTGACCGACGATATCTACGAGAAGCTCGTCTACGGGGATTTCCACTTCGCGACCATCGCCGCGGTCGAACCGCGCCTCCGCGACCGGACACTGACCCTGAACGGCGTGTCCAAGGCCTACGCGATGACAGGGTGGCGCATCGGCTACGGCGGCGCCCCGGCGCGCCTCATCAAGGCAATGGACAAGCTGCAGAGCCAGTCTACCTCGAACCCGAGCTCGATCTCCCAGGCGGCGACCGTGGAAGCGCTCGACGGCCCGCAGGACAGCGTCGCCGCCATGCGCGACGTCTACGAACAGCGGCGCGACATCGTCGTCGGCGCGATGAACGCGATCGACGGCGTCACCTGCCACCGCCCGGAAGGCGCGTTCTACGTCTACCCGGCGATCAACGGGCTGCTCGGGCGGCACGCCGCGGACGGAACCGCGATCCGCACCGACGAGGATTTCGCGACCGCGCTGCTCGACGCCGAGGGCGTCGCCGTGGTGCATGGCGGCGCGTTCATGTTTCCCCGCCACTTCCGGATCTCCTACGCCCTCGCGACCGAGGATCTCCGGCGCGCCTGCGAGCGGATCGCGCGCTTCTCGGCGGGCCTTCGCTGACGGCGCCGACCATGCCGCCGCTCGCGCGGCGCCTCGCCGATACGGCCGAGATCCCGGCGACGATCGCGGCGGCGTCTCGCGCGCGCGCTCTCCGCGACGCTGGGCACGACGTGATCTCGCTCGCGCTCGGCGAGCCGGATTTCCCGACGCCGGCCCACGTCATCGCCGCGATGCACGAGGCGGCCCTTCGCGGCGAAACGCGATACCCGCCGATCAACGGTAGCGCGTCGCTCCGCGACGCGATCCGCCGGAAGTTCGCCCGCGAGAACGGCATCGAGGCCGCATCGGACGAGATCATCGTCACCAACGGCAGCAAGCAGGCGATCGCCGAAGCCTTTGCGGCCACGATCGAGCACGGCGACGAGGTCGTGATCCCCGCGCCCTACTGGACGAGCTATCCGCTGATGGCGCGCATGGCGGGCGCGACGCCGGTCTTCGCGCCCTGTCGCGCCGCCGACGCCTTCCGCCTCGATCCCGACGCGCTCGCCGCCGTTCTCACGCCGCGGACGCGTTGGGTCCTGCTGAACTTCCCGAACAACCCGACCGGCGCCGTCTGTGAGGAAAGCCGACTTCTCGCGATCGCCGCGGTGCTCCGGCGCTGGCCGGACACGTGGATCCTGTCGGACGACATCTACGAACACCTGATCCACGACGGCACGCCGCACGCGACGCTTGCCGCCGTCGCGCCCGACCTCCGCCCGCGCGTGCTGACGGTCAACGGCGTTTCCAAGGCCTACGCGATGACCGGCTTCCGGATCGGCTACGCGACCGGGCCGGCCCGGCTGATCGCGGCGATGGCCGCGATCCAGGGCAACGTCACGTCCGGCGCAAGCTCCGTCGGCCAGGCGGCCGCGGCCGCGGCGCTCGACGGCGCGCAGGATGGACGCGACGCGATGCGTCGCGCCTTCGCGCGGCGGCGCGACCTGATGATCGAGGCGCTCGCCGAAGCGCCCGGCGTCGCGACGCCGCGCCCGGACGGCGCCTTCTACCTGTTCCCTTCGATCGCCGGCCTGATCGGTCGCAGAAGTGCCGGTGGCCGCCTTCTCGACACCGACGCCGCCGTCGCCGACGCCCTGCTCGAGGAGGGCCACGTGGCGACTGTCGCGGGAAGCGCCTTCGGCGCGACACCGCATCTCCGCCTCAGCATCGCCTCGGCCGAGGACGCGCTCCGCGAGGCGGCATCGCGGATCGTCCGCTTCTGCCGGAGCGTCGCGTGACGCCGATCGTCCGCGCCGGACGCGACAGCGACGCCGACGCCATCATCGGGCTCATCGCCGATTGCTGGTCGGAATACCCGGGCTGCGTGATGGACCTGCACGGCGAGAACCCGCACCTCCTAGCGCCGGCCAGCCACTACGAGAGCAGAGGCGGCAGCCTCGCCGTCGCCGAAGTCGGGGGACAGGTGGTCGGCACCGTGTCGTGTCAGGCCGCCGAGAGCCCGCGAGCACTCGAGCTCAAGGGTCTCTACGTCAGGCGCGACCAGCGAGGAACCGGGGTCGCCGACCGCCTGCTTGCGGTCGTCGAGGACGCCGCCCGCCGGCACCATGCCGAGCGGATCGCCCTTTGGAGCGACACCAGATTCGCCCGCGCCCACCGGTTCTACGAACGGCATGGCTACGTCGCCGCGGGCGCGGTGCGCGCGCTCGGCGATCTCTCGAACTCGCTCGAATATCCGTACGGCAAGCCCATCGTGCCACTCGCCGTCGAGCGCCTCGATGCGGCCGCCGCGTTGAGCGCGATCCGGAGGCTTGCCACCGTTCTGATCGCGACGGTGGAGGAGGGCACGTCGGCCTCGTTCACCGCACCCCCTTCGCGAGACGAGGCGGCGCAGTTCTGGCGCAGCACCGCGCGTCGGGTGGCCGATGGGCGCGACATCCTGCTCGCCGGCTGGCGCGACGGGACGCTGGCCGGAACGGTGACCGTGATGACGTCGCCCGAGCCGGACGCGCGTCATCGCGCGGCGATCTCGAAACTCATGGTGCATCCCGACGCGCGCCGCGGCGGCCTCGGGAACGCGCTCCTCCTCGCCGCGGAAGAGGAGGCGGCCCGTACCGGGCGCACGCTGCTCACCCTCGACACCACGTCCGGCGGCGCCGCCGAACGGCTCCTTCGGCGTCGAGCCTACCGCGAGGCGGGCCGGATCCCGGGCTACGCGCTCCGCGTCGACGGCACGCCGGAAGAGGCCGTGCTGTTCTGGCGCGCGCTCGACACGCTTCCGCCTGCTACTATCGACGCATGAACGCTCTCGACACGCTCCTCACGCGCGCATCCTCCTCCCGTCTCGCGCTCCCGGTGCCGGAGGGCGAGGCGCTCGACCGGATCCTTGCCGCCGCCGCCCGTGCGCCCGACCATGGCGGCCGTCGCCCCTGGCGCCTGCTGGTTATCCTCGGCGCACGCAGTCTCGCGCGGCTGGCCGAGGCCGGCGAAGCGTCGCTGCGACGGCGGCAACCCGAGGCGGACGCGGACGCCCGCGCCCGCATCAGGGAAAAGCTCACGCGCGCGCCGATGGTCATCGTGCTCGGCGGCCAGATCGTTCCGGGGCACAAGATTCCGGAGGAAGAGCAGGTGCTCGCGGTCGGCGCCGCCGGCATGAACATCCTGAACGCGCTCCATGCGCTCGGTTTCGCCGGAAAGTGGGTCACCGGGCCGCACTGCGCCGACAGGGGCTTCGCTGCCGATCTCGGCTACGATCCGACGGACCGGCTGTTCGGCCTGCTGATGGTGGGCACTCCGGAGGCGGCGCGTCGGGAGGCCGATCGCGTCGTCGACGACCTCGTCAGGCGCTGGTCGTCCTGACGTCGCGCGCGAAGAACGCCGCGAGCCGATCCGTGATCTCGCCCGGGTTCTCTTCGACGGTGAAATGACCGGCATCGACCGCATGTCCGGTGACGGGCGCGGACGCGTGCTCCTGCCACAACGCGACCGGATCGTACCAGCCGCCGAGCACGCCCCGGGAGCCCCAGAGGATCATCGTCGGGCAGGCGATGCGGCGCCCTTCCGCGCGTGCGATCCGATCGGCGACCGCGTCGAGCTCGGTCGCGCGACGATAGCTCTCGTTGATGCGCCCGAGCGTGTCGGGATCGACGCCCGAAGCCACGTAGTCGCTGATCGCGTCCGCGTGGAACACGCCCGCGAGCAACGGATCCTCGGCACCCGGCAGCGTGCCGCCGAGCCAGGCGCTCGGCGCGCTCCGGATCAGGCTTTCCGGCTTCGGGTGCTTCTGGGCGAACCAGAACATCCGATACGCCGCGAGCGAGAATGCCATGTCCGACCGCTCGACGGGCTCGATCGTCGGCACGACGTCGATCAGGGCGAGGCGCGCGACGCGGGATGGGGCATCGATCGCGACCTGCTCAGCGACACGACCGCCGCGATCGTGTCCCGCGATCGAGACGGTCCCGACGCCGAGCGCGTCGAGGAAGGCGAGCATATCGCGCGCCATCGCGGCCTTGGTGCCGGCATCCGGGTTCTCCCGCGTCGCCGGCAGCGTGCCGCCGTAGCCGGGCAGGTCCGGGCAGAGCACCGTGTCGCCCTCTGCAAGCAGGTGGGACGCCACCTCGTGCCACATCGCGTGGGTCTGCGGATGGCCGTGCAGCAGCAGGACGGTCGGCCCCTTCCCCGCGCGTCGAAACCGGAACCGGCCGACCGACGCGACTTCGATCGTCTCGTTCGGTCCAAACCCGTCGAAGAACATCCACCCTCTCTCGAACTCGGGCAACCATACCCATGACGACACTCGACCCGGAAGACTGGTCGCCTCTCCGCACGCTCGGCCATCGCATGGTCGACGACATGATCGACCATCTCCGCACCTTACGCGAGCGTCCGGTCTGGACCAGGCTGCCGGACCCACTCCGGGACGAGATCCGTGGTGGCGAGCTCCCACGGGAAGGTCGCGACGTCGCCGCGATCTACGCCGACTTCCGGCGACTGATCGAACCCTACGGAACAGGAAACACGCATCCCCGGTTCATGGGCTGGGTGCATGGGGGCGGGACCGCCGTCGGCATGCTGGCCGAGCTGCTTGCCGCCGGCCTCAACAGCAATCTCGGCGGTCGGGACCACGCGCCGATCGAGATCGAGCGCGAGGTGGTGCGCTGGGCCGCCGAACTCGTCGGCATGCCGAAGACGACGTCTGGGCTCCTGGTGACGGGCTCCTCGATGGCGAACCTCATCGCCGTGCTGACCGCACGACGTGCCGCCCTCGGACCGTCCGTCCGGACGGCCGGGGTCGGCGGGTCGTCGTTGGTCGGCTATGCCGGCCGCACCGCGCACGGCTGCATCCCGCGCGCCTTCGACATCGCAGGCCTCGGCTCCGACGCGCTCCGGCTGGTCGAAATCGACGCCGATCACCGGGTCGATCCCGACGCGATCGAGCGGGCGATCGAGCGGGACAGACAGAAAGGGCGCACACCCTTTCTGCTGGTCGGCAGCGCCGGCACCGTCGACTGCGGCGCCGTCGACGACCTCGCCCGGCTCGCCGCGCTCGCGCGCCGGCACGGGCTCTGGTTCCACGTCGACGGAGCGTTCGGCGCGCTCGCCGCCTGCACGCCGCGATATGCCACGCTGTTCCGGGGGCTCGGCGAAGCCGACAGTCTCGCGTTCGACTTTCACAAATGGGCGCAGGTTCCGTATGACGCCGGCTGCGTGCTGGTGCGCGACGGCGACAAGCAGGCGGACGCCTTCACGCAATCTCTCGCCTACCTCGCCTGGGACGCGCGCGGTCTGGCGGCCAATCCGCCTTGGCCGTGCGATCTGGGCCCGGATCTGTCGCGCGGCTTCCGGGCGCTCAAGGTCTGGATGACGCTGCAGGCCTACGGGGTCTCCGGCCTTGCCGCGGTCGTCGAGAACTGCTGCGCGGTCGCGCGTCACCTTGCGCAGCGGATCGAAGCGGAACCGACGCTCGAACTCCTCGCGCCGGTCGCGCTGAACATCGTCTGCTTCGCGCCGCGCGATCGCGAGCGCGACATCGGCGCCCTCGTCGCCGATCTGCAGGAGGCGGGGATCGCCGCGCCGTCCACCACGACGATCGAGGGGCGGCGTGCCATCCGGGCGGCCATTGTCAACCACCGGACCGCGACGGAAGACGCCGACGCGCTGGTCGACGCGATCCTGCTGCGGCTCCGCTGACGCCGCGATCGGTCAGGTCAGCGACCGACGAGGCGGAGTTCGGCCTTCGGGCCGGCCGGGCGAGCGACAATCCGGTCGCGACCGCCGGCCTTGGCGCGGTAGAGCGCCATATCGGCGCGGCTGATCAGGCTTTCCCAGCTGTCCTGCTCCACCGCGAGGGTAAGGCCGATCGAGCAGGTGACGCCGATCGCCCGATCCTCGTGGACGATGACGGTCCGTCGGACGCGTTCATGGAAACGCGCGATCCGCTCGGTCACGTGCTCGTCCGACCCGCGAAGGACAAGGAGGAACTCCTCTCCGCCCATGCGAGCGGCCAGTTCCCCAGGCGCGACCGTCTCGGCCGCCGCGTGTCCGATGCTGCGGAGAACCGCATCGCCGCCGAGATGACCGTGCGCGTCGTTCACCCGTTTGAAATGGTCGACATCGACCAGCGCCACCGCCATCTTTTCTCCGTCGGAGCGAGGCTCGGCGAGAATCGCCGAGGTGAAACGCTCCGCCTCCTTGCGGTTGAAGAGGCCGGTCAGCCCGTCGGTCACAGCGAGGCGCTCGAGAGCGACCTGTGCCGCGCGCATGTCCTTCGTGCGCTCGGCGACAAGCCTCTCGAGCTCGTGTTGACGGGCATACAGGACACGCACGCGAAGCCGGTAAAGGCCGTAGACGACCAGAACGGCGAGGAGCGCGTCGCCGGTTTCCGCCCACCAGCGACGCCACCAGGGCGCCTGCATCCGGATGGAGATCTCGATTTTCGGCGAGGCGACATGCGTCTCGGTGTCATACGCGTAGACGGACAGAAGGTGCCGCCCGAACGGGAGCGACGGGTAGCGGACGGCTCCGGTGTCGGTCTCCGCCCAACTCCGGTCGACACCGTCCAGGTGATAGCGGAAGACGATCGACTGCTCGGCTCCGAAATCCGGCGTGCCGAACTGGAGGGTGAGGGGATCCGTCGTGAACGCCACCTTCTTGTCGCTCTTCAGGACCCGCGCGCCGAGGGTCATCGTCGTCGTGACCCGGCCGACCGGATCGCGATCGAAGATCCACTCCGGATGACGCAGGTGGGCGATGCCGGCGGCCGTGGTGATCCAGATGGAGCCGTCGGTGTCTTCGGAGATCCCGCCCTGGCTGACGTCGTTCCACAGGAGCCCGTCGTTGGTGGTGACGGCGCTCCAACGCTTGCCGTCGAACGCCATGACGCCCGCGCTGCTGCCGATCCAGACCCATCCGCGGTGATCGACAAGGATGGTTTCCACGAAGGTCCCGGTCGGACCGTTCGGCTGGACGTGATCGACGCCGACGACCCTGTCGCCTCGGAGGCGAACCCGAAGTGATCCGCTGTCGCCGCCAAGCCAGAGATCGCCCGACGAGGCGGCGCTCATGGTTCCCGTCCTCACACCCGCATAGGGTGGCGGAAGCGCGATTGCGACATCGGTCCCGTCGGCATGCCGATGCCGCACCTCGGTCCGCGTGGCATAGAACACGCCCCCCGCACCGTCGGCGGTCATCGCCGGGATCGGATCGATCCCGGCCGAAATCCGGCGCACGTTCCAGTGGGTCGCGCCGCCAGTGCCGGCGACATCCTTCGCCAGAAACAGGCCTCGCTCGGTCGCGATCATCGTGTCGGCGCCATCGACGGGAACGATGACGTCCACGGGAGGCAACCCGAAAAGGACATGGGCGCCGGTTTTCGGGTCGAGAACGTAGGGACCGCTGTTCCCGAAGCTGGTCCAGATCCGACCCGATCGATCCACCGCGAGGGCGTAGGTGGTGCCGACCACCCTCGTCGTCGCCTTCAGACGCTCCCCCTCCGCGTCGACCGTGACGAGCCCGGTGTCCGTAGTCACCCAGATCGCCCCACCCGGAGCCCGCACGGCCTGCCAAGGAATGCCGTCGGTGAGGCCTTCACCGTCCCGGATCGTGTCCCATTCGTCGAAGCCGAGCGCGCGGTACAATCCACGTCCGAACGCCGCAATCCAGAACTGGCCCGAGCGGTCGGTCATCATCGTGGTGATGACGCCAGGTGGTATCCCCTCCGACGCGTCGAGAGCACGGATGCCGGACCGATCGATCAGGAGAATGCCGTGGCTGCTCTGGGTCGCGAAGGACCCGTCCGGTGTCCTGAACAATCCGAGATGTGGCAGGTAGTTGCCGTATAGTGGCCCGGCCTGGTCCGGAAGCATCGTCAAGCATGTCGTGAAGGATGGCGTGCTGATGGTCGCGAGCGACGTCGCCGACCGCGCGAGCAGCGTGTGCTGGTCACGCCGGACGATATCGAACCATGGGCCGCCGGCCAGACCGTCGGCCGCGCCGAGGCATCGGACAGTGCCCGGATCGGCGCGGCAGAGCGCTCCATCCGATCGCGCTTCCCAGAGGACACCTTGGACGTCGAACAAAGCCGAACCGCCCCGAAGCTCCGCTCGTTCGTTCGTACTGTAAGGGATCGCCACCAGACGAGGACCCGCGGTGGCGGACGGATCGATCTCATACGGAAGGCCGTCGGCGAGCACAGCCACCGTTCCCCGCCAGGCCGCCAAGTCGCGGAAAGCGCCATGGAACGGTACCGACAGCGTATCGACCGTCCGGAACGACAAGGTTTCCGGAGACCCTGATGGGCCTGGAAGCGGACCCGAAACGCGAACCCGATCGTCGTAGGTAACCGCCACCCGCCCCGATGCATCCGTCACGCTGCTGAGAATTCTGCCGCCGCCTCCGAGACCCTGCTCCTGCCCTAGAAGACGGAAGTTGCGGCCATCGTAGGCGAGCAGGCCCAGATGCGAGCACACTAACAACGTGCCGGACCGATCTTCGGTCATGCACGACAAGTCGAGATTTTGCAGCCCGTTTGCAGGACTATAATCGCGGAAGGCGAGTATCGCGCCTCGTGAAGACGGCGGAGCGATCCCAACAATGAGCCCAACCACGGCAACAATCAGCTGTCTGCAGGCGGACCACTTGGGGGGCAGCCGGAACAGCGACAGATTACCGCTCCCTTGGCCGCGTGGTCCCCCTGTCGTCTATGGCAGGCGCGCCAGAAAGTCCATCAGAGATCGACCTGTAATGGTGGCCTCGAATGCCCTTCGAGCGCGACGCTGACTCATTCTCGACGAGCCGATTAGCAGGGGTAGCCATGCACCTCGTCGGCCTGGTCCGGACGAGCGGACGCGGCGGCGAGGTGAAACGCGGTCTCGACCTGCGAGTGCGACATCGTTGCGGAGCGTGAACCGAAGTGGCTGTGGGCAGCCGAACCGGCGGCGACAAACGCGGACACGGCCAGGCCGGCGCGAACGACATTCAGGAGCTTCATGTAACTTCGTCCTTGTGTCAGTCAAAGTGATTGGATGAACGTAATGCTGCGAAGACCGTTTCGTCCAGCATCAAATAAAATCTAACGTCTATTGTTAGACACCTGCCTTCTATACTTGGAGTTCGAAAGGGCCGGATTTCAGTCATTACGGTTAGGGTCAGGCTATGTTCGGGAACGGGCCGGCGTCAGCGATGTCCACACGAAGTCGTCGCGCCTGCCGCGATTGACGTTCCGGCATCTGTGATTGCGACGTGGAGAATAGTGGCTAAAATCCGGTCTGACCTTGGCCGCGTTCGTCTGAATTTTGGGACGTTGTGTTAGAGCGTAATCTTCAGGTTCCCAGTTCGTTCGCCGCTATGAAATCCTCGTCACTGTTAGTGTACGTTAGTGGCTCTCAGCTTCGCGCCACGCTGCCCTCGTGCGGTGACGATCCACGACCATCTGTGGCTGCAATCAGTGGAGCACCGACGACGATGCCCTTCGATGAAACACTGCCCCGCGAGGGAGGACGTCGGGAAAGCCGAAACGTCCTCGGCGGACCGCTTCGGTCGTGTTCGGTCGCACCCATGACCGGCTTCTTTCGGAACGGGTGCTGCGATACCGCCGCGGAGGATCGCGGCTGCCACACCGTCTGTGCCGTGATGACCGAGGCGTTCCTCCGGTTCTCCGTCGAACAAGGCAACGATCTCTCGACGGCGCGGCCGGAGTTCGGCTTTCCGGGCCTACGTGCCGGTGATCGATGGTGCGTCTGCGCGCCACGCTGGGACGACGCCCGCAAGGCCGGAGTCGCGCCGCCCGTCGTGCTCGACGCGACCGAGCAGGGCGCGCTTGTATGGTGCGCGCTCGACGACCTGCGCGTGCATGCCTCTGCGTAAGCCCTTGGCAAGAGCGGTTTGCCGTGGCTGGCAGGGCACCTTATCCTCGGCCTGGATCATGCAGTGCAGTCGAAACGGGTGAGCGCGGTGTCGGGAGCGGGTTCGGCCGCGAGGGATGGCTTTTCTCGCTGCGGGTCGGAGTTGCGGGAAGCGCGCGAACGGCTCGGCTGGGACCTCGGCGAGGTTGCGGCCGCGCTTCGGATCAAGCTCGCCTATCTTTCCGCCATCGAGGACGGACGGTTGTCAGCGCTTCCTGGCAACGCGTACGCGCTCGGATTCCTGCGCTCCTACGCGACCGCGCTCGGGCTCGATGCGGACGACCTCACCCGTCGATTTCGGATCGAGTCGGCCGACATCAATCGACGCCCCGACCTCGCCTTTCCGTCGCCCGTGCCGGAACGCGGGGTTCCGACCAGTGCCGCAATCCTCGTCGGCCTCGTGGTCGTGGTCATCGCCTACGCCGCCTGGTATCGCCTGAGCGACCACGAGACGACGCCGGTCCACTCGGTGCCGCCTGTGCCGGCGCAGCTGCTGTCGAACCACCGTGCGGCAGCGATATCACCGCAGGTCGCGTCCGTGATGCCGACCAACGCCGCCCCACCGACCGCGTCGGGCGCTGCGGGGGGCGGCCCGGCACGATCCGGCGGCGCGGCTCCTCCGATCGGCGCCGACACCGTGGGCGCGGCCGTGCCGCAAGCCGCGACTCCGACCGCATCTGCAAGCTCGAACAGTTCGGCTGCATCCCCGCAGGCGCGACCCGCACCGGTTCCGACCGCACCCGGTCCCGTCGCAACGCCGCCAGCCGCGACTCCGTCGGCGACGGGCGCAACCGTCACGCCGTCGGGGTCACCGCTCCCGGCCGCGACGACGGCGCCTTCCACGCCGCCAGGAACGACGGCGTCCGGCATCGTGCTCGTCGCGAGCGCGCCGAGCTGGATCGAGGTGCGGACGGCGGACGGCAAGGTACTGACCGATCACGTGCTGCAGAACGGCGAAACCTGGCAGGCGCCCCCGGGTGTCGCTGGCCTGCTGCTGACCACCGGCAATGCCGGCGGCCTTGCGATCAGCAGGAACGGCACAAGGGGCCCGCTGCTCGGGGCGGCGGGTGCGGTGCTCCGACGGGTGCCGCTGGACGCCGGCGCAGCAGCGACCGTGCCGGCAGCCGTGGCGGTCGTGCCGACAGCGGCGACAACGACGCCACCTCCCGGGGGAACACCTTCTGGGCTCACGGCGCCGAAGCGCGTCACGCCGTCGCGGCGTCCTGCAGCGCCGTCGGACGATGAAAGTGCCGATCAGCTGAACGCGCGCGAACTCGGCGACAAGGCCCCGCTCAGGCACTAGATGAAGCGGAATTCAATGAAGCGCTGGCGGCGCTGGCCTTGCCGCACGCCTTCTGGCATCGACTGCTGTCGTCCGCCGATCGGAGACCCGACACCATGAGCTACCGCCCCTACCAGCAGATCGAGCGCCGGAAGTCGCGGCAGATCCATGTCGGACGCGTGCCGGTCGGCGGCGACGCGCCGGTGACGATCCAGACCATGACCAACACGCTGACCACGGACGCCGCCGCGACGATCGAGCAGATCCGCCGCGCGGAGCTCGCGGGGGTCGACATCGTCCGCGTGTCCTGTCCCGACGTCGAAAGCACGACGGCGCTGCGGGAGATCTGCCACGAGGTCAACGTGCCCGTCGTCGCCGACATCCACTTCCACTACAAGCGCGCGATCGAGGCCGCGCAGGCGGGTGCCGCATGCCTCCGGATCAATCCGGGCAACATCGGGAGCGCCGAACGCGTCCGCGAGGTCGTGAGCGCGGCGCGCGACCACAACTGCTCGATCCGCATCGGCGTGAACGCGGGGTCGCTCGAGCGACACCTGCTGGAGAAATACGGCGAGCCCAATCCGGACGCGTTGGTCGAGAGTGCGCTCGAGCATGCCAAAATCCTGCAGGATCATGATTTCCACGAGTTCAAGATCAGCGTGAAGGCGTCCGACGTCTTCCTGGCGGTGGCGGCCTACCAGCAGCTCGCCGAGCAATGCGACCATCCGCTCCACATCGGCATCACCGAGGCGGGCGGGAAGCGCGCCGGCACGGTGAAGTCGGCGGTCGGCCTCGGCTCGCTGCTCTGGGCCGGGATCGGCGACACCGTCCGCGTGTCGCTCTCCGCCGAGCCGGAGGAGGAGGTGCATGTCGGCTGGGAACTGCTGAAGACGCTCGGCATCCGCCACCGCGGCGTGAAGATCATCTCGTGTCCGTCCTGCGCGCGGCAGGGCTTCAACGTCATCGAGACGGTCGCGACCCTCGAGGAGCGTCTCGCGCATATCGCGACGCCGCTCACCCTTTCGATCATCGGCTGCGTGGTGAATGGGCCGGGCGAAGCGTTGATGACGGATCTCGGTGTCACCGGCGGCGGCTCCGGGCGTCACATGGTCTATTCGGCCGGGAAGCAGGATCACACGATGCCGGCCGACGGGATGGTCGAACACATCGTGGAACTGGTCGAAGCCGAGGTCGAGCGGATCCGCAGTCGGAACGAGGAGAGCTCCGGCACAGAGCCGGTTGCCGAGAAGATCCATGCCGAAGGCGTCGCGTCCCGGCAGCTCGCGGCCTCGGTGTGATCCTTGCCGACGATCCAGCCCGTTCGGGGCACGCATGATCTGATCGGCGACGCGATGCGCCGCCATCGGCACGTGGTCGAGACGGCGCGCGTGGTCGCGGAAACGTATGGGTTCGATGAATGGCAAACGCCCATCTTCGAACACACGGAGGTGTTCTCGCGCTCGCTCGGCGACACCACGGATGTCGTCGCGAAGGAGATGTACTCGTTCCCCGATCGCGGCGGCGAGGAGATCACCCTGCGTCCGGAAGGGACGGCGGGCGTTTGTCGGGCCTTCGTGTCCAATGGACTGACGCAGACGCTTCCGCAGCGCGTCTTCTACGCTGGCCCGATCTTCCGCTACGAGCGGCCGCAGAAGGGTCGCCAACGGCAATTCCACCAGGTCGGCGTCGAACTGCTCGGCCCGTCCGAGCCGCTCGCAGACGCCGAGGTGATTGCGCTCGGTCGTGACCTGCTCGACCGGCTCGGTCTCATGAGCGACGTCACGATCGAGATCAACACGCTCGGCGACGCCGCATCGCGGCTCGCGTGGCGCGGCGCGCTGGTCGAGCATTTTGCCGGCCGGCGCGACACGCTGTCCGAAGACAGCCGCCTGCGTCTCGCGCGCAACCCGCTCCGCATCCTGGATAGCAAGGACGAGCGGGATCGGGCGATCGTCGCCGACGCGCCAACGATCGAGCCCTTTCTGAACGAGGCGTCCCGAGCGCACTGGAACGGTGTCCGCCGGCATCTGGCCTCGCTGGCAGTGCCGTTCCGAGAAAATCCGGCGATCGTCCGCGGGCTCGACTACTACAATCACACAGCCTTCGAGTTCACGACCACTTCGCTTGGGGCGCAGGGCACGGTGCTCGCCGGAGGCCGCTACGACGAGCTCGTTGCCGCCCTCGGCGGGCCCCCCACGCCGGGCGTCGGCTGGGCGGCCGGGGTCGAACGGCTGGCGCTGCTCGGCGGCGACAGGACGGGCGCGAACCCGGCGGTCGCGGTCATTCCGCTCGGCGACGAGGCGGAAGCCAACGCCATCAGCCTTCTCGCCGCGATACGGCGCGCCGGGATCCGCGCCGAGATGAGCTACCGCGGCAATGCCAGGCGCCGCTTCGAACGCGCCAACCGGATTGAGGCCGCGGCCGCCGTCATCCTCGGGGACGCCGAGCAGGCGCGCGGCGTCGCCGCGGTGAAAGACCTCCGGACAGGTCGGCAGGACGAGATCGGGCTCGACCGCGTGCCGGACCGCCTCCGCGAGATCCTGCGCGATCGCGCCCCAGGCTGATGCTCGACGATCGTCTCGACCGGATCGTCGCGCGAGCCGACGAGCTCACGCACGAGCTCAGCTCTGGCCTCGCCGGCGAAGGCTTCAACCGCGCGTCGCGCGAGCTCGCCGAACTCGAGCCGGTGGTCGCGCGGATCAACGCGCTCCGGGACGCGGAGCGGGCGGCGCGCGAGGCGGAAGCGATGCTCGCCGATCCGGACATCCGCGAGCTGGCGGAAGCCGAGATCGAGACGCTTCGCGCCAGGGTGCCGACGCTGCAGCACGACGTGCGTCTCGCGCTCCTCCCGAAGGACGAGGCGGATGAACGGAGCGCGATCCTGGAGATCCGGCCCGCGGCCGGCGGCGACGAGGCGGCGCTGTTCGCGCGCCAGCTGTTCGACGCCTACCGGCGCTACGCCGATGCGCGCGGCTGGCGCTTCGAAACGCTCGAATGGGACGAGACCGAACTCGGCGGGCTGAAGAGCGTGGTCGCGAGCGTCGTCGGACGCAGCGTGTTCGCGCGCCTCAAGTTCGAGTCCGGCGTCCATCGCGTGCAGCGGGTGCCGGCGACTGAAAGCCAGGGCCGGATCCACACCTCCACGATCACCGTCGCCGTCCTGCCGGAGGCCGAAGAGGTCGACGTCGCGATCAACGAGGCCGACCTCCGGATCGACGTCTACCGGGCATCGGGGGCAGGGGGCCAGCACGTGAACAAGACAGAGAGCGCGGTCCGCATCACCCACATTCCGTCCGGCATCGTCGTGGCGATGCAGGAGGAACGGAGCCAACACAAGAACCGCGCGAAAGCCATGAAGATCCTGCGGGCGCGGCTCTACGAACAGGGCCGCGACGCGGCGAGCGCCACCCGCGCCGCCGACCGGAAGTCGCAAGTCGGCACCGGCGACCGGTCGGAGCGGATCCGGACCTACAACTTCCCGCAGGGCCGGGTGTCGGACCACCGCATCAACCTGACGCTGCACAAGATCGACCGCGTCATGGAGGGCGACTTCGACGAGATCGTCGACGCGCTCACCGCAGAGCAGCAGGCGGTGCTTCTCGCACAGGACCCCTGAGGGACGGCGGCACCTCGGGACCCGCACCCCGTCGGACACACACGCTCGATGACCCGCGCATGGGCGGCCCGCCGCCGCCGACCGGCGGCCGCCTCAGCTCAGGAGCGCGTGCCGCTCGAGATGCGCGGCCGCGACCCCGTCCGCATCGAAGACATGGGCGTGCGCGCCGCTGATCGAGAGACGGACGTTCTCGTGCACGCGGGTCGCGTCGGCGCCATCCGTCTGCACCACCAGCATCTGGCCGCCGGGAAGCTCGACGTGCAGCAGCGTGAGGCCGCCGAGGCGCTCCGTGATGATCGCGTGGCCGACGATCGGCCCGTTCGCGTTGACCGTGATGTGTTCCGGACGGATGCCGAGCGTGACCCCGGTGCCGGGCGCAATCCCCGTGGTGTCGACCGGCGCGGTGACGACGATCCCGCCCTCCGTTTGGACGGTGACGCCCTCGCCGTCCGCCGACACGATGCTCGCGGGGAGGAGGTTCATGCGGGGCGAACCCATGAAGCCGGCGACGAAGATGTTGTTCGGGTGGTGGTAAAGTTCGAGCGGCGACCCGACCTGCTCGACGCGACCGGCCTGCAGCACGACGATCTTGTCGGCCATCGTCATCGCCTCGACCTGGTCGTGGGTGACGTAGATCATCGTTGCGTTCAGCTGCTCGTGGAGCTTGGCAAGCTCGATCCGCATCTGGCCGCGAAGCGCCGCGTCGAGGTTGGACAACGGCTCGTCGAACAGGAAAACCTTCGGGTTCCGGACGATTGAACGGCCGATCGCGACGCGCTGCCGCTGGCCACCCGAGAGCTGGCCCGGCTTGCGTGCGAGATAGGGCTCGAGCTGCAGGATTCGGGCCGCCTCCATCACCTTCTTCTTGCGCTCCTCCGTCGGCACACCGGCCAACTTGAGCGCGAAGCCCATGTTCTGCTCGACCGTCATGTGCGGGTAGAGCGCGTAGGATTGGAACACCATGGCGAGGCCGCGGTCGGCAGGACCGACGTCGTTGACCCGCGCGCCGTCGATGGTGAGGTCTCCGCCGCTGATCTCTTCGAGGCCGGCGATCATCCGAAGCAGCGTCGACTTGCCGCAGCCGGACGGGCCGACGAACACCACGAATTCGCGGTCGGCAATGTCGAGGCTAACACCCTTGATCGCCTCCAGCCCTGCGTAGCTCTTCTTGATGTCGCGCAGTGCGAGCGTCGCCATCGTCGATTTCCCTCCTGTTCTTACTTCACGGCGCCGAAGGTCAGGCCGCGCACAAGCTGTTTCTGACTGATCCAGCCGAAGACGAGAATGGGCGCGACGGCGAGCGTCGACGCGGCCGAGAGCTTGGCGAAGAACAGACCCTCGGGTGACGAGAACGACGCGATGAACTGGGTGAGCGGCGCCGCCGCGGATGAGGTGAGATTGAGCGACCAGAAGGCCTCGTTCCAGCAAAGAATGAGCGACAGGAGCCCGGTTGACGCGACCCCGGGCAGCGCCAGCGGGAGCAGCACGTGCCAGAGCTCGCCGACCCGGCTCGCCCCGTCCATCCGACCGGCTTCGAGGATCTCCTTCGGCACCTCCTTGAAGAAGGTGAACAGCATCCAGACCACGATCGGTAGGTTCATCAGCATGAAAACGATGACGAGGCCGGTGCGGGTATCGAGCAAGCCGGTCGAACGCGCGATCAGGTAGATCGGGACCAGCACGCCGACCGGCGGCAGCATCTTGGTCGACAGCATCCAGAGCAGCGTGCCGCGTGTGCGCCCGGTCGGGAAGAAGGCCATCGCGTAGGCCGCGGGGATCGAGAACAGCAGGGCGATCAGCGTCGCGCCGACCGATTCGATCACGCTGTTGCCGGCGAACAGCATGTAGTTCGACCGCTGGTTGACCGCGGCGTAGCTGTCGAGCGTCGGATGGAAGAACAGGAGCGGCGGGCTCGACACCGCCTGCACCTCGGTCTTGAAGCTGGTCAGAAACATCCAGAAGATGGGGAAGAACAGGGCGATCGCGACTCCCCAGCCGAGCACCGCGATCAGGAGACGCGTCGCCGCACTCTGCTTCACGGCTAGATCTCCAGGTTGCGTGCGATCGATCGCACCAGGAAGAAGGCGACGATGTTGGCGAGGATGATGGCAATGACGCCACCGGCCGAACCGCCGCCGATATCGAACTGCAGCAGCGCGCGGGCATAGATCAGGAACGCGAGATTGGTCGTGGCGACACCGGGACCGCCCGACGTCGTCACCACGATCTCGGCGAAGATCGTGAGCAGGAAGATGGTCTCGATCATGATCACGACGCCGATCGCGCGTCGGAGATGCGGCAGCGTGATGTAGAAGAAGGAACTGATCGGCCCCGCGCCGTCCATGCGCGCCGCCTCCTTCTGCTCGTGATCGAGCGACTGCACGGCGGTCAGCAGGATCAGCGTCGCGAAGGGCAGCCATTCCCAGGACACGATGCCGACAAGCGTCGCGAGCGGGGCAGCGGCGAACCAGTCGATCGCCCCGATCCCGGTCTTGTTGAGCACCCAGGACACCACCCCGTAGATCGGGTGGAGCATCAGGTTCTTCCAAATCAGGGCGGCGACCGTCGGCATCACGAAGAAGGGTGCGATCGCCAGAAGGCGGGCGATGTTCCGGCCCGGGAAGTCCTGATCGTACAGAACCGCGAGCAGCACGCCGCCGACGACGGTCAGGACGAGGACGCCGCCGACGAGGATCAGCGTGTTGAAAATGGAGGCCCAGAAGTCCGGATCGGTGACGAGGTAGACGTAGTTGCTGAAGCCGGCGAAGCCGTGCAGCGTCGGATCGACCAAGTTGTAGTGCTGAAACGAGTACCAGATCGTCATCACCAACGGGACGATCGACCAGGCGAGCAGCACGAGGACGGCGGGGGCGATGAGCGGCATGGTGGCGTTGCCGATGCGCCTCGTTGCGGGCGGCGGCGCGGTCAAAGGGACCGCCGGCGACGACATCTGGTCCAAGCGACCTCTCCCCAATCCTGAGCCGAGACCCCACGGCTCGCACGCCTCGGACCGTGCTGGACGGTCGGGCGACGTCTTGCTTCGTGGACCGACCCTCTTCGACGGCCACGCAATGACGTTGGACGCTGGCGGGCGCCGCGGTCAATGGTCCGCACGTCCCCGCCCGAAGCGCCACGTATCCGGCGCTTACCCGCGTTTCAGGAGAGCGGCGGGTGGCACAGGGCGGAGGGGCGCCGGGCCACGCGCCTGAAACTCATCAAGTGGAC
>CAXUBA010000010.1:0-11302 GCA_964249205.1 uncultured Acetobacteraceae bacterium
CGACGGTCGACGAAGCGGTCGGCTCGATCGTGGGGGCGCTCGGCCTCGCGCTCCTCCATTGGGCGCCCCGCGCGTCCGATGGCGCCGGTGACCGTCCGGTGCACCAGATGCGTGTCGCGATCCGGCGGCTCCGGTCGGCGCTGCTCGTGTTCCGCGACGCGATCGCGGGCGCCCTCGACGAGGAGGGCGACGCGCTCCGCGCTCTGGCGGCAACGCTTGGCGCCGCGCGCGACTGGGACGTGTTCCTGTCCGGCACGGCGCCCGCGATCGAGGCGGCCTTGCGGCCCGGCGAGGGTCTCGCACGGTTGCGCGACGTCGCCGAGGCCGCGCGCGCGGAAGCTTACGACAGGCTTCGCGCGACACTCGCCGACGACGCGACGCGGCGTCTCCTCGCCCGGCTGGCGCTCGCGTCGTTTCGCCGTCCGTTTGCGCCTCGAAACGACGATCGCGTGGGCGAATCAAACGAAGAGCGCGCGACGCCCCTGAGCCTCGGGACACTCGCGCCTGCGATCGTCGAGCGGCGCTTCCGGCGGCTCGTGCGGAAGCGCCGCAGCCTCCACGATCTCCCGCCGGAGGCCCTCCACGACGTCCGCAAGGATTTGAAGAAGCTGCGCTACACGCTTGAGTTCCTCGGCGACGCGTTGCCGCACCGGCCGACACGGAAGCTCCTGAAGCGGCTCGCGTCGCTTCAGGAGGCGCTCGGCGCCATCAACGACAGCGCCACCGGCACCACGCTGCTCGCGACGCTCCCGCCGGACGACGGGACGGCGCGCGCGAGGGAAGCCGGGATCGTGGTCGGCTGGCTTGCAGCGGAAGCCGCACGACGCCGCGAAACGGCGGACGCGCTCTGGTCGGCCGTCCGCCGCGTCGATCGTTTCTGGCGCACCTGACGGCGGCCTCGCCGTTGCCACGAGCGCGTGGCGGCTCTTAACTAATCCGGACCCGGTTGGTTAAGGACGGGACGGCGGAAGGACACGACGTGGACAGCAGCGACAGATCCGTCACCCTGACGATTGACGGCACCGACCAGCACGTGCAGCTCCCGCTCCGGAGCGGGACGCTCGGCCCAGCCGTGATCGACATCCGCAAGCTTTACCCGGCGCTCGGTCTCTTCACCTTCGATCCAGGCTATGGCGGGACCGCGTCCACCGAAAGCGCGATCACCTACATCGACGGCGACGAGGGCGTGCTGCTGCACGGCGGCTATCCGATCGATCAGCTCGCCGAGCACGCGACGTTCCCCGAGGTCGCCTACCTCCTGTTCCACGGCGAGCTGCCCGAACCGGCGCAGTGCGAGACCTTCCTTCGGGAGATCCGTCGCAACGCAATGGTGCCGGAGGAGCTTCGCCATATCCTCGAAGGGTTCCGCTCGGACGCCCATCCGATGGCGATGATCTGCGCCGGCGCCGCAGCCCTCGCGGGCTTCTACCACGAGGGTCTCGATCTCGACGACGAGGCGCAGTGCCGGCTGGCCGGGATCCGGCTGATCGCCAAGATCCCGACCATCGCCGCCTGGGCCTACAAGCACGTCGTCGGCGAGCCCTTCGTCTACCCGCGTTCCGACCTGACCTTCGCCGAGAACTTCCTCCACATGCTCTTCGCGACGCCGTCCGAGGAGTACAAGGTGAGCCCGGTGCTGAGCCGGGCCATGGACCGGATCCTCATCCTCCATGCCGATCACGAGCAGAACGCGTCCACCAGCACGGTCCGCATGGTGGGATCGACGGGCGCCGACCCTTACGCGTCCATCACCGCCGGCATCGCGGCGCTCTGGGGGCCGGCGCACGGCGGTGCCAACGAGGCGGTGCTCAAGATGCTCGACGAAATCGGGCACAAGGACAGCATTCCGGACTTCATCGGGCGCGTGAAGGACAAGAGCTCGGGCGTCCGGCTGATGGGGTTCGGGCACCGCGTCTACAAGAATTTCGACCCGCGCGCCCGCATCATGCAGCGGACCTGCCACGAGGTTCTCGGCGAACTCGGCATCGCGCACGATCCGACGCTCGCCATGGCGCTCGAGCTCGAGCGGATCGCGATCGAGGATCCGTATTTCCGGGAGCGCAAGCTCTATCCGAACGTCGATTTCTATTCGGGCATCATCCTGAAGGCGATGGGGATCCCGACCTCGATGTTCACCGTGCTGTTCGCGGTGGCGCGAACCTCGGGCTGGGCCAGCCAGTGGATGGAGATGAGCCGCGACCCGCTGCTCCGGATCGGCCGGCCCCGGCAGGTCTATACGGGTCCGACCAGGCGCGATCTCCGCTGACCCACCGATCTGTCGCGGTCACCGGAGCGATCGACGACCCCACGCGGCCGCGGCCCGACACTCCGCCGGCTGGCAGGCGCGGTCCTCGCGGCCGATTGCCGCTCTCGCCGTCCTTGGCGCCGGGCGATCCCCGACGCCTCGCCCGCTCGAGAACGGCGATCGGCCGAGCAAGCGCGTCAGCGGAAGCGGCAGACCCGGTGGTGGTGGTGATAGTAGCAGACGCGATGCCGCCCGTAGGCGTGCGCGCTGTCCGCAAGGGGAACCAGGAACGCGGTCGCGAGAAACGCGGCAACCACTGTTTTCATCATACAGTCGGGATCCTTGCTGACTTGTCGTTGATCGCGTCCGACCCGGCATGCTTCGGCATCGGGTCCGGGTCCTAGTCGTCGCCGCACTCGCACCCCGGCGACGGTCCGTCGTCGCCGCGAACGATGTGATGGTCGATCCACTCGGCGACGAGCCGGCGGGCTTCGCTGAGGGACGATTCCGGATGGTGGATGCGATAGAGCGTCGTGCACGCGTGGAAGGCCTGCACGTCCTGCGTGCCGACCGTCCGGAGCTCGCGATAGGCCGTGATGACGGCGCGTTCGCAACGCCTCGCGATGACGCTCACTTCCCTGCCCACGGAGATCCCCCTTGTCACGCTGACGTTACGACGCTTCGGTCGGCGCCGGCAATGCTCCCTCCGGGCGCCGCGCGTGACGCGTCAAAGCCCGAGGCGCTCCCGGATCGTCCGCGCGGCACGGCCGGTCTCGTCGAGCGGATTGGGACGCGGCCAGGGCGAGAGCAAACCCGCGAACGGTCTTACATGGTCCTCCGAAACCAGCGTCGCCAGCAAACGCCGCCCCTGGCGCGCGAAATCGTCGAGCGCGTCGACGAACACCGGCGCGTCGGCCGAAGCGGCCTCGGCGAGCGTCGGCGCCGACGCGCCGCCGATCACCACCGCGTCCGCCGATCCGATGAAGCCGAGCGTCGGATCCTCGCCCGGCTCGTCGGTACGGTAGAGCAGGTGAAGTGCGCCGGACAGACCCCGGCGCAGCGCCTCGTGCAGCGCGGCGCCGCTCGCCGCGTCGACCGACGCGAGCACCGAACCGCCGGCCGCCCGCATCAGGCCGGCGACCGCCGCGGCAAGCGCGAATCCGAGCGCCGGCGACAGCGGCCGCTCTCCCCCACGCCGGATCACCAGGGCCGCGAACGGACGTGGCAGATGATCGAGCCGGTCAGCCCAGACCTGCCTCGCCTCCTCGAGCAGGGACGGCGAAACGACGCCGAGCGGGCCGAGGACGGGGAGCAGGCGTCGCCGCTCGCGAACCCTGACCGGGCTCGATCGCACCACGAGGTCGTGCGGCAGGAACGGACTCGGCCCCGCGACACAGTGGACCAGCCGGCAGTCGAACCGCGTCCGAAGCGCCAAGGCGCGGAGCGCTCCGCGGGTGGTGGACGACACAACGAGCGACGGCCCGTGGTCGGCCGCGACGGCGGCGACGTCGGACACGCGGAGAAACGGCAGGTCGAGCCGCCCGGCGAGTGCCAGCGCGTCCGATCCGCGACGTTCGCCGCCGAGAACCCAGACGGGCGCACGCGGGCGGGACAGCAGGGTCATCGCCATGTTGGAAGTCTTGTTCTAAGGCATCATCCGGTCGAACGAAATCGTTCGCCGGACGAAGATGCTCGTCGAACGACAGGATAGAGCACGTTCGTCGGCCGTCTCCGAGCCGATCGTGCCCCGGACGCGGTTGTGTCACCCGCCGATCCACCGGGTCGGCCGGTCGGAAAGGTTTGAACGATGGCCGAGATCAGCGGGAACAACGTCACCATCGGCGGCAGCCAGCGCCGGATCACCCGGGCGACCGAGTGGGACCGTGACGCCGCGATGACGACGGCGAAGCTTCTGCTCGAGATCAAGGCCATCAACTTTCGCCCCGAGGATCCCTACACGATGACCTCGGGCTGGCGGTCCCCGGTCTACATCGATTGTCGCCGCATCATCTTCTTTCCCCGCGCGCGCACCAAGATCATGGAGCTCGGGACCGAGAAGATCGGCCGCCACGTCGGCTACGAGCAGATCGAGGCCGTCGCCGGCGGCGAGACCGCGGGCATCCCGTTTGCCGCCTGGATGGCCGACCGGATGAACCTGCCGATGGCCTATGTGCGGAAGAAGCCGAAGGGCTTCGGCAAGAACGCGCTCATCGAGGGCGCCGTGCCGGAGGGTCTCCAGACGCTGCTCGTCGAGGATCTGACCACCGACGGCGCGTCGAAACTGCAGTTCGCGCGCGCGCTCCGCGAGGCGGGCGCCCTCGTCAACCACGTCTTCGTCATCTTCTTCTACGGCGTCTTCCCGGGCGCGCTCGGCTCGCTGTCGGCGATCGACATCACGCTCCATGCGCTGACCACCTGGTGGGACGTGCTCGAGGCCTGCAACGAGCGTCCGTATTTCAGCGAGGAGGCGATGAGCGAGGTCCGCCGTTTCCTCGAGGACCCGATCGCCTGGTCGGGCCGACACGGCGGTGCCGCGAGCGCGGAGGAGGCGCAGGCCTACAAGGCACGCTCGACCAACGGGAGAACCCCCGACCCCGCCTGACATGCGGCACCAGATCCTCGCCCTCGACAGCGGCATCGGCGGTCTCGGGATCGTCGGCGCGCTTCGTCGCGCCCTCCCTGACGCCGCGATCGCCTTCGTCGCCGACCACGGCTTCTTTCCCTACGGCGAGAAGGAGGACGACGTTCTCGTCGCCCATCTCGAGCGGCTGATCGGCCGGCTGGTCGCACAAGTCCGGCCCGCCGTCGTCGTGATCGCCTGCAACACCGCGAGCACGCTCGCGCTCGCCGCGCTGCGCGCACGCTTTCCAGACCATCCGTTCGTCGGCTGCGTGCCGCCGGTGAAGTGGGCGGCCGCTTTGAGCCGAAGCCGCACGATCGGCCTGCTCGCCACCGGCGCCACCGTCCGACGCGACTACGTCCGAGACCTGCAGAGCCGCTTCGCGCCCGACTGCCGCCTCGTGTCGCATGCGGCGCGCGGCCTCGCCGATCTCGCCGAACGCCGCTTCCGCGGCGATACGCTGGCGCCGGGCGCGATCCACGACGAGATCGCGCCCCTCTTCGCGTCGCCGGAGGCGCGCGAGATGGATGTCGTGTGCCTCGGCTGCACGCATTACGGGCTTCTGATCGGCGACATCCGGGACCAGTCGCCGCGCGCCGTCGCTTGGCTCGATCCTGCGGAAGCCGTGGCACGTCGAACCGCCGCCGTGCTGGACGACATCGCCGAACGCCGAAGCGACACGATCGACGCCGCGTGGACAACCGGCGACCCGGCCGACACGGACGCGTTCGGCCGCGGCCTCGCGCCCTATGGCTTCGCGGGCGCCTCCTCGATCGACGAGCTTCTCAGTTCCCGCGACTGACGGCGTAATCGGCGACCGCTTCGAGGCAGGCGCGCGTCTCGCCGGGCGGGAACACGGCGAGCGCCGATCGCGACGCGGCGGCGAAACGCTGCGCATGCGCGAGCGTCGCCTGGATCGCGCCGCGCCGTTCGATCAGCCGCAGCGCCGCCTCGAGGTCACCGTCGCCTGTCTCGCTCGCCTCGATGGTACGGCGCCAGAAGCGCCGCTCCTCCTCGTCGCCCGCCGCGTACGCGGCCAGGACGGGCATAGTGATCTTGCCCTCGCGGAAATCGTCACCGACGGTCTTGCCGAGCGCTGCCGTATCCGCCGAATAATCGAGCGCGTCGTCCGCCAGTTGGAACGCCATGCCGAGATTGGTGCCAAAGGCCTGCAGCGCGCGCTCCTCCGCGTCCGGCCGGTCCGCGAGCACCGCGCCGATCCGGCAGGCGGCCGCGAACAACGCCGCGGTCTTGCCGTGGATCACCTCGAGGTAGCGTTCCGTCGACGTCGAAAGGTCGTTCTGCGTCACCATCTGCAGAACCTCCCCTTCGGCGATCGTCGCCGACGCCGCGGACAGGATCGCGAGCACGCGGAGCGAGCCGTCATCCGTCATCAGCTGGAACGCGCGCGCGAACAGGAAATCTCCGACGAGGACGGACGCCTTGTTGCCGAACACGGCGTTGGCGCTCGCGAGGCCGCGACGGAGTTCGCTCTCGTCCACCACGTCGTCGTGCAGCAGGGTCGCGGTGTGGATGAACTCGACGCAGGCGGCGAGCTCGACATGGCGGTCGGCGTCCGGAAAGCCCGGATAGCCGCAAAGCCGGGACGCGGCGAGCGTCAGCACCGGCCGGATCCGCTTGCCGCCCGCCGCGACGATATGCGCGGCGAGTTGCGGAATCAGCGCGACCGGACTGTCCATCCTTGTCACGATCGATCGGTTGCACGCCTCGAGATCGCGCCGCACCAGAGCCGAGAGCGCCGAAAGCGCGTCGTCCTCGTGTCGGACGGGACGCGCGCGTGCCGCGAGATCACTCAGACCGGCGGCCACATCGACACTCCCATCAAGCGCCGACGCAACGTGCCACGCGGCCTGCCGGACCATATCGGGGGCGCCGAAACGGGGTCAAGGCAGCCTACAGGCCGATGCCGAACCGGGTAGATCCGAACGGCACGCTGCTCGGTGGGCGCGTCCGCTATCGGCAGAACCGGAGCGGCTACCGCACCGGGATCGAGCCGGTCCTGCTCGCCGCGACCGTCGCGGCATCCCCCGGCGAGCACGTGCTCGAAGGAGGTACGGGCGCCGGCGCCGGCCTGCTCTGCCTTCTTCACCGGCTGCCGGCGGTCCGCGCCACGGGGATCGAGGCAGCGGCCGACCTCGTCGGGCTGGCGGGGGACAACATCAGGCGCAACGGTTACGAGCATCGCGGCGTCGCGCTCGAGGCGACGCTGCCCGCCCTGCCGGTGGCACTCGGCCCCGTCGCGCACGCCTTCGCGAACCCGCCCTGGTTCGACGCGGCCGGCACCGTACCCGCGGATCCGGAACGCCGCCTCGCGCGCACGCTGCCGGCCGGCGGGACGGACGACTGGGCGACGGGTCTCGGCCGCGCCATCGAGCACGGCGGCACGCTTGCGGTCATCGTCGCCGCCGCGTCGCATGCCGACTGGGCGGCGGCGCTGCGACGCGCCGGTTTCGGCGCGATCGTCCTGGTCCCGCTCTGGCCGCGGATCGGGCGCGATGCGCGTATCGTCATCCTGCAGGGAAGACGCGGAGCGCGTGGTCCGGACCGGATCGCATCCGGCCTCGCGCTGCACGAACCGGACGGACGCTACACCAACGCGACCGAAGCGATCCTCCGCGACGGCGCCGCATTTCCGATCGGCTGAACCCCGCGACACCGAGAGATCGCCGACGGACCGAGGTCGTGCGCGGCGGCCAAAAGAAAACGCCCGGACCACGAGGGTCCGGGCGCTCCAGTGTGGGAAGGGGCTGAGCGCCCCTTCCGGCTGTCCGCTCAGAAGAGCTCGACGTGGCTCTTGAAGCCGAACAGCGCGGCGTCGGGCAGGTTGCCCTGACCGTTCGGGCGGAAGAAGTACTGGAAGTCCGGCGCCAGCGTGACGCCGCGGTAGACGTGAACCTGGTAGTTGAGCTCGAGGTATTCCGCGTGCGTCTGGATGCCGCTGACGCCTTCGGAGCTCGGCACGTTGCCGGGCGGCGGCGCGGGAAGGATGCCGAGCTCCTGCTCGAGCTCTTCCTGCTTCGTCGTCTGACCCGAAAGCTCGATATACGCGAAACCGATGTCGATCGCATCCTGCGGACGCAGCTTCCAGAAACCGCGATCGAGCAGCGCCACGTTGAACTGATGTTCTTCGCCGTTCACGTTCGGGTCGTTGTGCGTGTAGTTGGCGAACCCGATCAGGCCCTGCGTCGCGCCGGGACCGTTCCGCATGAACATCTGATCGGCCTGAGCCCACTCGGTCGTCGAGCCCTTCCGGAACAGCTGTGGCGACTCGCCGAGCAGGAAGGTCGGGTCGTAGACTTCCGCGTGGTTGTTGTTGTCGTAGTTGAAGCCGACCTTGTAGTGGCCCGGCAGGTGGTCGGGACCGAACGCCGGCTCCCAGCCCACTTCGACCGGGAAGTCCTCGCCCGAGATGTAGGACGCGTCGATCGTCCAGCCCGAGCGGAAGTTTTCGCTGTCGCTGTAGATGTTGCTCTGCGTGAAGTAGATGCCCGACTGCACGTAGACCTGCGGGATCGGCCGCACGCGGACGTTGAACGCCCAGTTCGCGTCCGGGTAGGACGAGATCGCGATGTTGTCGCCGAAGATCTTCGGATTTCCGCAGAACGCGTTGTTCTGGAAGTTACAGAAGAGCGGGTTCGAGTTGTAGTCGTTCTGCACCGGGATCCGACCGACCTGCAGGTCGAAGCGTCCGTTCGCCAGCGTTTCCTCGAAATACGCGAACACGAGATGGTTCACGACGTTGCCGCCGGCGCCGTAGATTTCCTGGCTCGGGGCGATGTTGTCGCCGAACATCGGGCTCGCCGGAATGCCGTAACGGCCGACGGTGACCATATGATAGGTCAGGCCCGTGATCCCGAGCGACTTCTCGAAGTCGGCGTCGAGTTCGAGACCATACTGGCCGGCGTTGGCCGAGCCGGTACGCGGTCCGCTGATGATCCCGGAGAATTCGTCGACGTCGTCGAGGAGGACCGCGACGCCGTATCTCGCGAGATTGGTGTTGACCTGCGGAACGAGCGCCTCAGGCGCCGGCAGCGGCGGCAGGCCGCTCGTTTCGACGCCGACCGACGGACCGAGCGCGACACCGGAGCTCACCGAACCCGACGCCGGGCTGCCCGCCTTCAGGCTCTGCGCATGCGCGGCGAACGGGATCATCGCGACCGAAGCGGCGCCCGCGAGCAGCGCCTTGGCGATGCGCGAACGCGCCGGGCTCGTGCCGGCATTGATTGCGGACATAACGTCTCCTCTGAAAACGGCCGCCCCGTTTCTCTTTGTTGGGGGGCGGATCGATGGCCGGACCATGCCGCGTTGCGATTGGACGCTCAAGAGCCTCGGACGCGCGTCATCGGCCGCGGAGGCGAAAACGTCGCACCGTGTGCAAGCGCGCAACACTACGGACTGCCGACACCCTCGGGCACCGCAATGTTGCGGCGCAACAATGGTCGTTCGTTACGACCGGGATCCATGAACCGGACGGTTCCGAACGGCGCCCTTGTGTCGGAGGCCGCCGCACCCTTTGCTTCGGGCGCCCCTCCGGAGCCGGGGCCGCGCCGGAGGACCTGGATGGAGATCTCGCTTCCCGGCGCGCCGTTCGCCCGCCTCGCCCGCCCGCTCGACTTCGTCCGCCCGCGCACCGTGCGAATCGGCGTCACCGGCCTCGCACGCGCCGGCAAGACGGTGCTTCTCACCGCGATCGCCTCCGTGCTGCTGGAACCGGGTGCGCTCGGCGGACGCATCCGACAGGCCCGGCTCGCGCCCGCCGGCGCCGATGCGATCCCGCGCTTCGATCACCGTCGCCAGCTTGCGTCGCTCGCCGCGGATCCGCCGAATTGGCCGAACCGCACCGACGCCGTGTCGCTCCTCGCGATCGAGCTCGTGGTGGGCAGCCGGACGCTGCCCGCACGCACGCTCCGGGTGGAACTGCTCGACTATCCCGGCGAGTGGCTGCTCGACCTGCCGATGCTGAACCAGGATTTCGCCGCGTGGTCGCGCGCCGTTCTCGACCGCTTCCGTGATGCGCGCCTCCGCCCGCTCACCGCGCCCTTCCTCGGCTTCGTCGACGCGCTGCCGACACGGGCAGGTGCGGACGAGCGCCTTGTCGCCTCGGGTCACGCGCTCTACGCCGCCGCGCTCGCGCGGCTTCGGGACGAGCGCGGCCTGTCGATGCTGCAGCCAGGACGTTTCCTGATGCCGCCGCCCGGCGCGTCGCCGCCCTGGATGACCTTCTTCCCGTTCGCGACGGCCGGGACCCCGCTCTCCGGACTGCTCGCGCGCCGCTACGAGGCCTACGTCGCCGCGACCCGCGAGGCGCTGCTGTCGCCGATGTTCGGCCGGACCGACCGCCTCGTCGTGCTCGCCGATCTTCTCGCGGCACTCGGCGCCGGACCGGAAAGCTTCCGTGACGCGTCGGATGCGCTGGCCGCCGCCGCCGGCGCGCTCCGGCGGCAGGGCTCCTGGACCGCCCTGCTCGCGACTCTCGCGCGCTTCCGCATGCCGGCGCCGGCGATCCGGCGAGTCGCCTTCGTCGCCAGCAAGGCCGATCACGTGTCGGAACGCCAGCGCCCCAACCTCGCGGCGCTGATGGCGTCGCTGACCGGCGGCGGCGAAACGACCGCGCTCGCCGGCGCGACGCGCGCGTCCTTCGCGGTCGCCGCCGCGCGCTGCACCGAGGACTTCGTCTGGACGCTCGACGGCCACCCCGTGTCCGCCGTGCGCGGGCGGCTGCTCGGCGACGACCGCCTCACCCGGTCCTATCCCGGCGAGGTGCCGAGCCGGCCGCCCGACGCCGAGTTCTGGTCGCATCGCTTCCTTGCGCTGCCGCGCTTCGAACCGGCCCGGATCGACGGACGCACGGGTCGCGTCCCGAACATTGGCGTCGAGCGCCTGCTCGCGTTCCTCCTGGACGATCTGCTGTGACCGACGTCCAGAAGCGCGACGATCCCCCCGTGCAGCCTCGCGTCGAGCGCGAAGCGAAGGGGTCCGGTCGTCTCGCACTCACGCCCGACGCGCCGATCGAGGGCGAAGCGGCGCCGCCCCTCACGGCATCCCCGTCCCGGCTTCGCGGCCCGATTCTCGTGCTCGGCGGCGTCATGCTCCTCGCCTTCGGCTTCGCCGCCGCCAGCGCCGTGTCGATCGTGCGCGAGGCCTTCCGCTGGTCGCCGGCCGCGGGCTCCGTCGCGGTCGCGGTGGCGGTCGCCGGCTTCCTGCTCGTCTTGCTCGGGATCGCCCTCGAACTCGGCGGTCTCGCACGCCTCCGGAGCGTCGACCGCATCCGGCGCGACCTCGCCGCCGCCGATCCCGTCCGATCCGTGCAGGCGGCGCGCGCCTGGCTCTCGCTCGTCGAGAATGGCGCGGCGATCCGGCCCGCGCTCGACGCGCTGAACGATCCAGACGCCATCGTGCCGCTGCTTCGCGCCGGC
>CAXUBA010000010.1:11312-33530 GCA_964249205.1 uncultured Acetobacteraceae bacterium
CGTCGAGCGCGATCTCCGCGCGCGTTCCGACGCGCTCGCGCGTCGCGCCGCGATCGACGTCGTCGCGGCGATCGCGGCAATGCCGGCACCCGCCCTCGTGGTCCCGCTGGTCACCTGGCGCGGCGTGCGGCTCGTCCGGCAGATCGCCGCGCTGCACGGGCTCCGGCCGGGCCTCCTCGGCACGATCGGGCTGCTGCGTCGGACCATAGGCGCCGCGACGATGACCGCGGTCACCGAGGCGGCGGTCAACACCGCCGCACATGCCGTGCTCAGCACGCCGATCCTCACCCATCTCGCCGGCGAGATGGCGGGCGGCGCGGTCGCCGCCAGACGGATGATCGTGCTCGGGCGTGCCGCCTTCGCCGCGTGCTCGCCGCTCCCGCCGGAAGACCGGTGAGACGGCGAGCGGTCTCCCGCGTTGGCTGCCCGACCGCCACCCCGGAGATCGCCTCATGCGCCTGGAAGGATCATGCCATTGCGGTGCCGTCGCGTTCTCGCTCGAGAGCGCAACCCCCGTGCCGTATCAGCGCTGCTACTGCTCGATCTGCCGCAAGACGCAGGGCGGCGGCGGCTACGCGGTCAATCTCGGCGGCGAAGCCACGAGCCTCGCGGTCACCGGACGCGAGCACGCGCGATCCTACCACGCCCGGATGACGCCGCCCGGCCGCAAGCCCGAGCGGCACAGCAAGGCGGAACGCGTCTTCTGCGGCCGCTGCGGCAGCGGGCTCTGGCTCTTCGACCCGGACTGGCCGGAGCTGATCCATCCGTTCGCCTCGGCGATCGACACCGAGTTACCGGTGGCGCCGGAACACACCCACCTCCTGCTCGACGCGAAGCCGGATTGGGTCGACGTCGAACGCGGGCCGCGGGATCAGGTCTTCGACGGATTCCCGGACGAGTCGATCGCGGAATGGCACGAGCGGACCGGCATGACGCGCTAGATGCGTCCGCGCGACGTCCGGCTCGCGGTCGAGCCGTTCGGCTCGCCGGGCTGGCGGGAGATGGTGGCGCTTCGCGAACGCGTTCTGCGCGCGCCGCTCGGTCTCGTCTTCACCGACGAACAGCTCGCGTCCGAACACGACGCCCGGCATCTCGCCCTCCGCGTCGACGAGGCGCTGGTGGGCACGCTGCTCATCGTGCGCGAACGGGGCGTTGGGGAAGCGGTCGCGCGCTTCCGGCAGATGGCGATCGACCTTGCCTGGCAGGGGATCGGTCTCGGCACGCACCTGCTCGATGCGGGGGAGCGTCTCGCGACGAGCGAGGGCGCAAGAAGCGGGCTGCTCCACGCCCGCCTCGCGGCGCGCTCGTTCTACGAACGGCGCGAATGGATGGTGGACGGCGGGCTCTTCGTAGAGGTCACGCTGCCGCACGTTCGCATGACGAAGCGGCTCCGCGCGCTCTGACCTATGTCCCGGGCCGACCGGTCACGCCCGCGTCATGAGCGGCGGAGTCTGCTGATGCTGGATCACCCGCCAGTGCTCGTGGCTGAGCCGCCGGTAGGTCGAGGTGCAATGCGCCTCGTAGGGAGCGACGTCCTCGCGAGCGGCGCGGACCTTGTAGGCGACCACGATCAACCCCTCCTGCGGCCGGGCCACGCGTCGCTCGGTGAGCGAGACTTCCGTCCAGCGCGGCGTCCGCGAAACCGCCTCGACCGCCTCCGCGCCGGTCGCGATGAAGGGCGGTTCCGGCACCACCATCAGGCACTCGTCGTCGATCGACTCCCGGTAATGTTCCGGCGTCGCCGTCCAGAGGCTCTCCTCGAAGTGCCAGATCCGGTCGTCTTCCATCGTGAGCCTCCATCCGATCGCCGGGTGGTCATCGCGGCAGGACGCGTCGCGTTCCCGCCCTCACTCCCACTCGATCGTGCCGGGCGGCTTGCTCGTGATGTCGTAGGTCACCCGGTTGATCCCGCGGACCTCGTTGACGATCCGACCGGCGACGCGGGCGAGGAAACCCATGTCGAACGGGTAGACGTCGGCGGTCATGCCGTCCGTGCTGGTCACCGCACGCAGCGCGCAGGCGTGGTCGTAGGTCCGACCGTCGCCCATCACGCCGACGGTGCGGACCGGCAGCAGCACCACGAACGCCTGCCAGATCGCGTCGTAGAGCCCGTGAGCGCGGATCTCCTCGAGAAAGATCCGGTCCGCCTTCTGCAGCATGGCCACCCGCTCGCGATCGACCGCGCCCGGGACGCGGATCGCGAGACCGGGCCCCGGGAACGGGTGCCGCCCGACGATCGCGTCCGGGATGCCGAGTTCGCGGCCGAGCGCCCGCACCTCGTCCTTGAACAGCTCGCGGAGCGGCTCCACGAGCCGCATCCGCATCCGCTCCGGCAGGCCGCCGACGTTGTGGTGCGACTTGATGGTGACCGAAGGTCCGCCGGTGACGCTCACGCTCTCGATCACGTCGGGGTAGAGCGTGCCCTGCGCCAGGAAGTCGGCGCCCCCGAGATGCGCTGCCTCCTCCTCGAAGCATTCGACGAAGAGACGGCCGATCGTCTTGCGCTTCGTTTCCGGGTCCGTGATGCCTTGGAGGGCGCCGAGGAAGAGATCGCCCGCGTCGCGGTGCACGAGGTGAATGTTGAAGCGTTCGCGAAAGGTGCGCACGACCTCGTCCGCCTCGCCGGCGCGAAGCAGCCCGTGATCGATGAAGATACAGGTGAGCTGATCACCGATCGCCTCGTGGATCAGCACCGCGGCAACCGAGCTGTCGACGCCTCCGGAGAGCCCGCAGATCACCCGTCCCGAACCGACCTGCTCGCGGATGCGACGGATCTCCATCCCGCGGAAGGCCGCCATGCTCCAGTTGCCGACGCAACCCGCGACATGGTGGGTGAAGTTCCGGAGCAGCGCCGCGCCGTGCGGCGTGTGTACCACCTCGGGATGGAATTGGACGCCGTAGAGCCGGCGCCCCTCGTCCGCGATGACCGCGAACGGCGCACCCTCGCTGGTCGCGACGGACTGGAAGCCGGGCGGCAAACGCACCACCCGGTCGCCGTGGCTCATCCACACCTGCTCGCGGCCGCCGCGCGCCCAGGCGCCCCGGAACAGCGCGCAATCGGCGACGATGTCGACATGCGCGCGCCCGAACTCGCGGTGGTCGCCGGGCGCGACCGCCCCGCCGAGTTGCCGGCACATGGTCTGCTGCCCGTAGCAGATGCCGAGCACCGGGACCCCGCGCCCGAATACGCTCTCGGGGGCGCGCGGCGAGCCTTCCTCGGGCACGCTGCCGGGTCCGCCCGACAGAATGATCGCCTTCGGCGCGAACCGGTCGATCGCGTCGTCGGTTGCCGTGAAGGGCCAGATCTCGCAGTAGACGCCGCTTTCCCGCACCCGCCGCGCGATCAGCTGCGTGACCTGGCTGCCGAAATCCAGGATCAGCACGCGGTCGTCGTGCAGGTGTTCGCTCATGGGGTCTCCCGACGGGCTGGAGGCGACGGATCGGGGATCGTTTAGGATGATCGGATGACAAAAGCGAAACGCGTGCGCGGTCCGGCTCTAGCCGTCGTCCTGGCGACCGGCCTCGCCGGCTTCACCGGGAACGCCCCGCACGGCGATGCGGCGGGCACCTGGATCGGCCGCCTCCAGACCGTCGCGGGCACGTGCCCGGACGGGCAGGACAGCGACCTCGACGTCTCGCCGCGCGGGGTCGTGTTCGTGCCGGGCGACGGCGTGATCGCGCTCCGCGGACGTGCCGACCCGGCCGACCCGGACCGGCTCCGCGCGCAGCACGCCGGCGCCACGATCGACCACAAGCCCTACCCGATGGTGTTCGAAGCCCGCTTCACGCCGGACACGCTCGGCGGCGCCGTCGTCGGCACCTACGGCACGCCGGAATGCCGGGCCACGATCCGCTTCCACCGTCCGACCCACACCGCCCTACAGCGGCTGCTCGGAAACTGAGCCTTCGGCCGCGATGTTGACGGAGGAGGGGTCACGGGCTAAACGCCCGCTCCTGGTCAGCGCCCGTAGCTCAATTGGATAGAGCACCAGACTACGAATCTGGGGGTTGGAAGTTCGAGTCTTTCCGGGCGCGCCAGAACGTCTCGGCGACGCCCGAAAGCGGGCGGACGAACTTCCGGACCTGGCACGTCGGTCTGACTGAAGCCGAGGCGGCCATTCGGTTTCGCAAACGACTTTGCTGCATTCCCTATCCCCGGTCGGGACCTGGACGCCTCGAGCATCGACCGCCGGGTGGCGGGCCAGCGGCATCCACGCGTCGATCTCGCCATTCGCGGCCGGGCACGTGCCTCGCGGCCTTGCCGAGAGCAGTGCTGTTCGCCGATCCGGCCCGGAAACGAAGAAGGAGCGCCACCGCCCTGCGGTCAGACGCTCCTTCCCCTGCCGTGGTGTCGACCCGAACGGCGTTCTAACAATGCACTAACAGGTCGATCCTGCCAACGCTGAAATAACTTCCCTGGATCGCTGCCGGCAGCTTCGTGATCACGCCCCACCTCTTCGGACCCGGAAGTTTCGAGTCCGTGCATCGGCTGACGTTTGAACGTGCCGACGGACTTGATCCTCGACCGCACCGAACGGCCGAGACTGCGTCCTGAACGGCCCTCCGAAATCGATCCCGGCGAACGTTCCGTTCGTCCGGTCGCGGCGGTGGTCGTGATCCGGACGGGGTCGGCGCCGGATCGGAACGCACGGCTCTCTTCCCGCGCTGCGACACACTCGCGTCGAGCAATCGGGGCTCGTCTTTGCGAGCCGCGACGTCCGGGCGCAAATCGAAGCGCCAGCATGTCGCCAGGACGATGGAGGGCGACTTGCGAGACGCTTCGTGCCGCGCGACGCGACGTGGAGGGCGAGGACCGCCTCCCGCGCGTCGGGCGGATTGCGCCGGATCCGGGTGCGCGCGTCCGACGCGTTCCGGATTAGCTGAAGAAGTTCGATTACGGCATCAGGACGTTGTCGATGATCATGACCATGCCGTTGCGCTGTGCCACATTCGTCGTCGTGACCGCGGCCTTGTGCCCGCCGGCATCCGTCAGCATCAGCTGACCGTCCGGATCGCTCACCGTCAGAGATCCCCCCTCGACCGTCTTGAGCATCGCTTGTGCGCCGCCCATCTTCGCGTCGCGCTTGAGATCGCGTGCGGTGAGCCGGCCGGCCACGACATGGTAGGTCAGGATCTGCGTCAACTTCGCCTTGTTCTCGGGCTTCACCAACGTGTCCACCGTTCCAGCCGGCAACAACGAGAACGCCTCGTTGGTCGGCGCGAACACGGTGAAGGGACCGGGCCCGCTCAACGTGTCGACCAGCCCGGCCGCCTTCACCGCAGCCACCAGCGTCGTCAGGTTCGGCGCCGCCGACGCGTTCTGCACGATGGTCTTGTTCGGATACATCGCGGCGCCGCCGACGCTCGGATCCGTCATCGCGAACGCCGCGCCGGCGGAAAGGAAAGCCGTCACGAATACCGCCCCGGTCATCTTGTGCATGGTCATCTCCCCGTTCGGCGCACTGCGTCGCGCCACACGTCCAGTTCGTTCCGAACCGAGGATTGGATGCGGACGCGCAACCGCTTCGCTGTTGTGACGGCACCTCCGGACGCTCATAAGTCCGTTCGCTTCCGCCTGCCGCGACGATCTCGCCGCACCCACAGGAGCCTGATCGCTTCAGGTCCCGGTCCAGGAGACAAGTTTGGCCGAACGACCCCGCGCTCTCACCGCATGTGCGTCCGCCTGCGTTCTCATCGTCGCCGCCGCACCGGCGCGCGCGGATCCGCCGGTCGTCGCTCCGGATCCGCCGAGTGTCGCACCGAGCCAGTTCCCGTCGGTCGGCCGCTTCGAGATCGTGCAGGGTGTCGGGCGCAACCCGCCACTCATGCTCGACACGGCGAACGGCACGACATGGTCGCTGCTTCCAAGCGGTCGGCCGAACGATTTCGGCTGGGTCCGCGTGCCTGTCATGGACGCGAGTGCGGCGGCGGCGAGGTCTTCGGACCGGGGGGCGGATCCCGACCGCTACTGGCGGCGGCATCACTCGTCAGCCGGTTTCGACGTGCCGCCGCCGCGCGGATGATGCCTCAGGGATGCAGCCGGCGCCCTTCCCGCCAGCCAATCCAGAGGTAATGCCGCAGCGGGTCGACATTGCTCCGGGTGAGGTCGGGGTTGGCCGCCAGGTAACTTTCCTCGTCGAAGGCCGCGAGACGCTCGTCGACTCCGATCGGTCCGCCGCCGCTCGCCCGCCTGAGCTCGCCGACGAAGAACGCGCGTTCCTCGTCGGTCCGCCAGGGTGCCCGGTAGACCGGCTCATGTTCGAGCTCGGCCAGCAGACCGGCATTCTTCGCCGCCTCTTCCGGTGATCCCGTCGATTTCGTCTTCTCGAGCCGGATCCCTGTGTCGATCACGTAGAACAGGGTTCGCCGCTGGTCGCGCCAGGCGCGATTGAAGCCGCCGAACCCGGCGCGAACGAACCGCCGCGAGTAGTCGGTGTGCTCGTGCCCGTAGCGTCCGAACCGGACGTCCATGTAGCCGACGCTGCCGATCGCCTCCCGGCTCATGCCCATGCACATGCCGCCGACCAGCGGCGAGATGCCCGGATCTCCCGCGTTGCAGGCGCCTGCGAAGACGTGCGGCCGGAAGTCCGGGTGGGTGTAGTTGACGTGGCCGAGCGCGCGCGCGCTTTCCGCCCATTCCGTTTCCCAGCCGTAGATCGTCGGTATGACGTCGTCGTCCATCAGGATGACCGTCTCGGCGGCGGTGTAGTGCATCATGTGGAAGATGCCGCGGTTCTTGTTCCAGGCGACGCCCTTGTTGACGCCCTCTACGAGCGCGATCCCCAGCGCGCGGACGGCCTCCGCCGTTCCGTCCGTGGAGCCGTCGTCGCAGACGACGAGATCGTGATCGGCGATGGTGAAGCGTCGGATCGCCTCGATCTGCCGCAACAGCAGATCGCACCGATTGAAGGTGGTGATCGCGATACCGGGCCGAGAGCGTTTGCTGTGCATCACCATCCCACCAGGGCGGGTTTCGCGCGGGCCGCTCCGCATTCCGCCTGCATTCCTGTCGTCTTACGCGCCGGATGCGTCCGCCGGAGAGTGTGCACAACGTTAGGCCTCCGTGAAGAGTGCGGGTTGCCGGAGCGCAGCCGGCGACCTCCGCTTTGCCCGACCGACTCCCCCGCACCAGGCAGGCCGCGGTCCGCGCCGTCCGACGATCCTCGGCGGACGGTGTTCTTTGTATCCTCGTCATCCATGGTTAAGGTCACGTAACAGTCGAGTTGCCCCGTCGGGCGCCTGGAGTTCGGTCATGCCGGATCAGTCTCTCGAGGCGCTTCGGAACCAGGGCATCGTCCGGCTCCACGACCAGACACCCGATGCCGCCCGCACGCCGACGCGCACGATCCTCGTCACCGGCGTCGCGAGATCGGGAACGAGCATGATTGCGCAGGTGCTGAGCCGCTGCGGCCTGAACATGGGCGACCGGCATGATCGCGTGGTGTTCGAAGACCAACTGGCACACGACGCGATCACCTCGAACGACGCGGACGATCTCAGGCGATACATCAGCGATCGCGATCAGGCCTCGCCGGCCTGGGGTTTGAAGCGGCCGCATCTGCACCTGATCGGGTCCGGCGCCCTCTCCATGTTCCGCAACCCGCGTCTCGTCGTCACCTTCAGGGATCCGATCGCCATCGCGTGTCGAAACGTCATCTCGGAAGGCATCCACCAGCGGGCCGCTTTGGCCGAGGCGATGCAGGATCTGCAGGCGATGCTCGCCTTCGCGCTCGGGGCCGCATGCCCCGTGCTTCTGATCAGCTACGAGAAGGCCCTCGTCCATCCGACGGTGTTCGTCGAGGAGCTTACCGCGTTCTGCGGGTTTGCCGACACCAGACCGGACCTTGCGTCGATGCTTTCGGACGTGGTGCCCGAGCGGCAGGCCTATCTTCTCGACACGCGCCGTCGCTTCGAAGGCTACGTCGACAAGATCGAGCACGGCGTTCTGACCGGCTGGGCCAGGCAGCTGAGTTCGGCGGCCCCGGAACAGGTCGAGGTCTTCCTCGACGGGCGGTCCGTGGCGACGGTGTGCGCCGACAGGGCTCGCGGAGACCTGGAGGCCGCCGGGATCGGCCCGCACGCGTTCGAGGTCGATCTCACGCCGTTCCTCGATTCCGAAAGCGCCCTCGTCGACGTCCGGATCGCCGGCAGGATCTTCGCGCTCGAGAACAGCGGCCGTCCCTATCGCGACTTGGAGATCGTCCACGGCTCGGCGTCGGCAGGATAGACCCCGGAGCGGCGGCCGAGACGACGTACGCACCCACCTTTGGGCATCTTCGTCCGGCCCGCTCGCGTGCCGATCGCGGGTGCGATCGGGTCGATGACCCGAACGGCCCGCACGCGATGGGACTGCCGCCCACGAGCGGCGCAGAGGACGGGTGACACGGAGCGGACCGTGCGGCAGTTTGCCGCGTAGATCACAGACGGGAGAAGCCGCCGATGCGGGTCCTGGTCACGGGCGGCGCGGGTTTCGTCGGCAGCCATACCGTTCTCGCGTTGCTCAAGCGCGGCGACGACGTCGTGGTGCTCGACAGTCTGCGTCAGGGACACCGCTCGGCCGTGCCGGAGGGCGCACGCCTCGTCGTCGCCGATCTCGCGGACGAGACGGCGCTCGACCGGACATTCGCGGAAGGCCGGTTCGACGCCGTCTTCCATTTCGCCGCCCTTTCGCTCGTCGGCGAAAGCATGCAGCGGCCGTTCTTCTACTTCCGGCAGAACACCGGGCTCGGGCTCGGGCTGATCGAGGCCTGCGTAACGCACGGGGTCGGCCGCTTCATCCTGTCCTCCACAGCGGCGCTCTTCGGCAACCCGGACACCATCCCGATCACCGAGGCGACGCGGATCGATCCCGGCTCACCCTACGGCGAAAGCAAACTCCAGATCGAGCGCATGCTCCATTGGGCCGACCGCGTGCACGGTCTCAGGAGCGCGTCGCTGCGCTATTTCAACGCCGCCGGATCCGATCCGGACGGACAGGCCGGCGAGGATCATGATCCCGAGACCCATCTGATCCCGCTGCTGATCGACGCCGCACTCGGACGCCGGCCGCCGATCACCGTGTTCGGCGACGATTACGAGACGCCGGACGGCACCTGCATCCGCGACTACGTCCACGTGACCGATCTCGCGAGCGCCCATCTCGCCGCACTCGCCCGGCTCGACGAAACCAGCGTCACGTACAATCTCGGCAGCGGCACCGGCCATTCCGTCCGCGAAGTAATCCGGAGCGTCGAGCGCGTGACCGGACGGACCGTTCCCGTGGTGCCTGGCGCGCGACGGCTGGGCGATCCGGCGATCCTGGTCGCCTCGTCGGCACGCATCCGGAGCGAGACCGGCTGGACGCCCCGCTTCACCGCGCTCGACGAGATCGTCGCGACGGCGGTCCGCTGGCGCGAGGCGCATCCGAGAGGCTTCGACGACCGCGCCTGAGCCAGTCCCCCGGGCGGCCTTCCTCACCGCGCACGGCACCCTGCTCAAGCGGGGGCCGGACGACGCACCGTCCGGACACGGCGCGTTCGAGGAGGGGCAGCCGTTCACGCTCGGCCATGGCGCGGACGGGACGCTCGCGATCGAGCCCGCGCCGTCGGGATCGCTCGTCAGGCTTCGTCGCCGCGTCGACGGCGCCTTCCTGTCCGCCGGCAATCAGGGAGGCGCGGTCGCCTGGTCGGCCGAGGCGCGAAGCTGGGAAACGTTCCTGCCGATCGATCCGGCGACGATCGAAGCGCTCAGCCGGATGGCGTCGCGGGCAGTCCTTCTCCACGGCGTCGACGAACCCATTCCGGTCGGCGCGCTCGCGCTCGCGCCGGGCTTCGTCCTCCGGATCGGGGAAGCGAGGCCGTCGATCGCTGGCGGGCTTTCGGCGCTGCGCCTCGGCGACGACGACGCGCCGCGGCTGCTCCTCACGATCGGAGATCGGCCCGCGCGACGGCTCCTCCTGTCGCGTTTCGAGCCCGTCGTCGTCTGGCGGCACGACGGAACCGACACGGCGGACGAGGAGATCGCGCTCGGCCTCGCCTCGCTCCGCAGCATCGGAGGCTTCGGAGGTCGCGTGATCGCCACGATCCGTGATCCCGACGCGGTCGCGGCGACGCTCGACGGAGCCGGACCGTTTGAGGCGGCGCCGGCCGGACCAGGCGCACCGGCGATCCCGGACGAGGGTGGCCCCATCCTGTTGCTCGGCAACGGCGTGTTCTGCGGACGTGCGGTCGCGCCGCTTCTCGCCGCCGCGTCGCTCCGTGGTCCTCTCGCGCCACCCTGGCGACGGCGCGACGAAGACCCGTTCGCACCGGATGGGCCGGGCCGGCTCGAGAACGATCCGGGGTTGCGCGGCGCGATCGCCGTCGAACCCCTCATCGTCACCGTGCCCGGCAGCAAACGCGACAGACGCATCCTCGCGGCGACATTCGGAAGCAGCGGAGCAGGAGGCGGCACGACCGACGGCGAAGTTGCGGAGCGCCTCCGCCTGCTTGCCGTCGCATCCGGAACGCCGTTCGACGCGACCGTGCTCGACCGCTTCGTCGTGTCCTGGCGACCCGATGGCGACGACAGGCCGCTCGGAACGCTCGTCGACGCCCGCGCGCTTGCTCCGACACTTCGGGCCGCCGCGATCCGAGACGCTCTGGCCGGATCCCGCGCGCCGCGGCCCGACCCGGTCTGACCGGATCAGGCCGCGGGCGCGTTCTGCAGCACCTGCTCGAGTTCGGAGAAGCTTGGCATATGTGCCGTCGGCACGATCTTCCGGCCGCTCTCGACGCTGACCTGGGGCGCGTTGCCGTGCAGGTGCGCGACCAACACGGCGCGGATCATCTCGTAGAATTTCGCGTCCTCCTCGACGACGCCGCGAAGTCGCGCCGCGAGCGGGCCGACCACGCCGTAGGCCAGGAGCACGCCGAGGAACGTGCCGACCAGGGCGCCCCCGATCATCTCGCCGAGCACGGCGGGACTTTCGTTGATGTGACCCATCGTCTTGATGACGCCGAGCACGGCCGCGACGATGCCGAGCGCCGGAAGACCGTCCGACACCGTCTGCAACGCGTGCGAGGGATGGATCTCCTCGTGCAGCTGCTTCTTCAGCTCGCGCGCCATCACGTCTTCGATCTGGTGCGGATCGTCCGCGTTCATCCCGATCATCCGGAAGTAGTCGCAGACCAGTTCGACTGCGTGATCGTTCGCGAGCACGCTCGGATGCGCCTTGAAGATCGTGCTTTCCCGGGGGTTCTCGATATGCGGCTCGATCGCGATCGAGCCGCGCGATGCGGCGAGCTTCACGAGCCGGAACAGCAGCGTCAGGAGTTCGAGGTAGTCCGCCTTCTTGAAGCGCGCGCCCTTGATCGCCTTCATCGTGCCACTGGCCGTGTGCTTCACGACCGACATGGAGTTCGCCATCAGGAACGCGCCCGTCGCCGAGCCGCCGATGCTGAGAAGCTCGAATGGCATCGATTTCAGCAGCGGGCCGATCGCGCCTCCGGACGCGATGAAGCTGCCGAAGACGCAGGCCAAAAGGAAGCCGAGGCCGCCGATCGCCAGCATGACGGTGCGCGACGCCTAGGCGATCGATCGTGCGGACGGCTCCGGCCCCGCGATCGACGAGGCCGAAGAACACGGTCCGCTCTCGGGACGGGCCGGAACGGTCCGTCCGCACCACTCCGAGGATCGGCCCGCGCTGCGGAACGTGACGGTTCGGACGAGACGTCCTGCACATGGCGGAGGGAACACGTCTTAATGCCCGACCGCGGGAGCATTTGACCCGGATGCGCGCCGATGGACGACCATGACCACGCGACGGTTCTCCGCCGCGGCGGGGTCGCCGGCGACGAGCGGTTCGCGATCGGCGACGCCGGTCACGCCGACGATCCGCTCGTCGGCCACGCCACCGCCCGCGAGAACCATCCGGGTCGCGTCGGCACGCGCCGCCGACAAGGCCCAGTTCGAACGCACGTTCGCGCCGAGCGGCGGGGCGCTGTCCGTATGGCCGGTGATCGAAACCGGATCTCCGAGCGACGCGAGAACGGGTGCCACCTTGCCGAGGAGCATTCGGGCGCGGGCGTTTGGCACCGCCGAACCGTCGTCGAACATCGGGGAATGCTCCGTGTCGACGATCTGGATCCGCAGTCCTTCCGGCGTGACGTCGACGCGTAGCTGATCGCGATCAGCTTCGAGCGATGGATCCGCCGCAACGGCGCGCCGGAGCGCCGCGGCAGCGGCCCGGAACGACGCCTCGTCATCCGGCGCCGTGGGGCGAGACGCTTCAGTGCCGGACGACATTCCGGTTGGGGCGGCCGTCGGCCGCGCACGGCGGAGCGGCACCGGATCGCCGGCCGCCCCGTCATCGGACGCTGCCCTCCCGCGTCCGGCGTTACCGTCCTGATGCCCGGTGCCGTCGATCGGTACCGCGTCGGGGTCGGTCGGGGACGCTGGCGCGACGGCCTGGCCCTGCCGGTCCGTGCCGGTCGCCGCGGAGTCGCGTCCGGACGGCGGCGGATCGGTCGCGTCCGGGTCCTCGTCGCCTCCCGGGGACGCGTCAGACTGCGTCACGCGCTCCGTCAGGTTGACCGATCCGAGGTTCGAAACCAGCGCACCCTTGCTGAACGCCGTGAGGCCGCCGAACGGTTTGCCGCTTCCGGACAGGCTTCGCGCATGCGTGCCCTGGGGGCTGAAGTAGTCCGCGATGCCTCGGCGCTGCTTGTCGCTGGTGGCGTTGATGAGCCACATGAGGAGGAAAAACGCCATCATGGCGGTCACGAAGTCGGCGTAGGCGACCTTCCAGGCACCACCGTGATGGCCGCCTTCGATCACCTCCTCGCGTCGGATCACGATCGGGGCGCCCCCTTTCTTCGCTCTCCCGCCCGCCTTCGGCATCGCCGGCCATGCCCCTCGCTGCGGCACCCAATCTCGGCGGAATCTGTTTCGCCTTCGCTAACGGGCCGTTGTCGGCCGCCGGACCGGCAGCGAGGCGGAGGGAGGTAGTGTCGTCGAGACCGGCAATGCGATCAGCGCCTCGTCCCGTTCGACGACCCGGGTTCCGGCGCGACGGGACAGGATGGCGAGCGGCCGCACCGCTCGCCACGTTCCGTCGTCGCGCCCGACGCGGCGCAGCAGCAGCACCGGCATTCCGGGCCGGAGCGCCGGCGACAGGTGGAACAACCGCCATCGGGTCTCGTCGACGCCGGCGACCAGGGGCGCCGCGTCGTGCCACGCGAGTTCCGAGGCGAGGCCGTATTCAGGCGACGCGATGGTGAGGCCGAGCGGTCGGTCGAGACGGCGGACGTCGTCGGCCAGCCGCCGCCACCCGTCGAGCCGCATGGCGGTGACGTCGAGGCGCGGCGGGAGGTCGAACGGCCGAAACGTCGCCTGCGCGTAGACTGCCGCCGTGACCGCGAGGCCAAGGATCACCGCCGGAACCGCGCCGCCGAAGCGTCGGAGAGCCGGTCCGCCGTCCCTCCCGACGGTGGACGCCGCGAGCGCGAGCGACGGCAGGAGCACGCAGGGCCAGTTCGCTTGTACGCGGTCGCCGAATGCGTGCGCGACGAAGACGAGGGCCGGAACCACGGTCGCGAGCGTCACCAGCAACGGACCCGGCTCGCCGCGCCACGCCCGGCGTCCGGCCGCCAGCGAGCCGCGCACCGCGAGCACGGCGACGAGCGGCGTCAGCAGGCCGAATTGGCCGCCAACGAGTTCCGACAAGTAGCGCGGCGCGCGGGCGAAATGCGCGACGGCTTCGCGTCCTCCCTGCTTGCTGAACGACGCGAAGTGATGCGCGGCATTCCACCAGAACACCGGAGCAACGATCAGCAGACCGAGCACGATCGCCAGCGCCGTTCCCGGCGATCGGAGCAGCACCCGCGTCCGAGGCGTCGCGACAAGCCAGATCCCGATCGCGGGCGCGAGCAGCACGGCGGTGTATTTCGAGCAGAACGCGAAGCCGAGCGCGGCGCCGGCCGCCGCCATCCACCCGCCCCTCGGACCCGGACGCACCGCCCGCAGCGCGCGACCGAGGCAGAACAACGTGACGCCCCAGAACACCACGACCGGCAGATCGGGCGTCATGATCACGGCGCCGACGCCGACTGTCAGCGTCGCGTTGAACAGCAGCGCCGCGAGCCAGGCGCGCTCGGGCGAAAGGTCGAGCAGGTCATGCCCCGCCCGGACCAGGAGCAGCGATCCCGCAAGCGTCGCGAGCGGCCCGAGCAGCCGCACGCCGAGCGCGTTCTCGCCCGCGACCGCGATCCCGGCCCGGATCGTCAGCGCCACCATGGGCGGGTGATCGAGGTAACCGGGCGCCAGCGCGTGGGCCCAGACCCTGTAATATGCCTCGTCCGGCGACAACCCGCTCCCTGCCGCGACCGCGAGGCGAAGCGCGGTCAGCACGAGAAGGGCGGCGACGACCGCGCGCTTCAGAGCGGCAGGCCGGGCAGCCGGTGACTGGTCCGGATCGTCTGCAGCGTCTGCACGCGCGCGACCAGGTCGAGCCCCGTCAGCGCCTGCGTCAGCCGATTCTCGTGCGCGTTGTCGCGGGCGACGATCCGGAGCAGGAAGTCGCCCCCGCCACGAATCATGTGGCATTCGCGGACCTCGGGCCAGCCGGCGACCTCGCGCTCGAAGGCGCGGAGCGAAGTCTCCTTCTGGCTTTCGAGTCCGACCAGGGCGAAGAAGGTGATCGGCCAGCCGACCCGCGCACCCTCGATCTCGGCGCTGTAGCCGCGCACGATCGCCGCCTCCTCGAGGCGTCGCATCCGTCGCAGGCAAGGCGGCGCGGAGATGCCCACCCGCCGCGCCAGCTCGACGTTGGTGATCCGCGCGTCGTCCTGCAGCTCACGGAGGATGTGCCGGTCGGTCGCGTCGAGCGAGGCGGTCGGCGCGCCGTCCCGCTCGCCCGGATCGACGTCGTTCACCGCACGGATGCCGTCACCGGCCGGAGCCGGACGTCGAGGTCCGTTCGTCATCTCTCCACCCTAAGAGGCCCGGCGGCTTGTGACGACTGGCCGCGGTCCCGATATCCTGTCGCCCTGCATGCCGCCAAGACCGGACGCACACTCGCCATGACCGCCACGCACCACACGGATCTCCTCGTGATCGGGGCAGGACCCGCCGGCTACACGGCAGCGATCTACGCGGCGCGCGCCTCGCTCCGGCCGATCCTTCTCGCCGGCCTCCAGCCTGGCGGCCAACTCACCATCACGACCGACGTCGAGAACTACCCGGGTTTCGCCGAAACGGTGCAGGGACCGTGGCTCATGGAGCAGATGGAGGCGCAGGCACGCCACGTCGGCACCGAGATCGTCCACGATCTGATCACCGAGGTCGATTTCCGCGGCGGCTCACCGTTCCGCTGCGTGTCCGACGCGGGCGACATCTACCTGGCGCGCGCGGTGGTGATCGCCACGGGCGCGCAGGCACGGTGGCTCGGCCTTCCCTCCGAAAAGTCGCTCCAGGGCGCGGGGGTATCGGCCTGCGCGACCTGCGACGGCTTCTTCTACCGCGGCAAGAAGGTCGCGGTGATCGGCGGCGGCAACACCGCGGTCGAGGAGGCGCTCTACCTGACGCACCACGCCGACAAGGTCACGCTCGTTCACCGTCGGGACCGGCTCCGGGCCGAGAAGATCCTCCAGGAGCGTCTCTTCGCGCACCCGAAGATCGACGTGATCTGGAACGCGGCCGTCGACGAGGTCCTCCCGACCGGCATGCCCCCCGTGGTCGGCGGTCTTCGGCTTCGCGATCTTGTCGGTGGACACGCCCACACGCTCGCGGTCGACGGTGTGTTTGTGGCGATCGGGCACACGCCAAACACCGCGATCTTCCGCGGCGAGGTCGCGCTCGACTCGGATGGCTACGTGCTGACGGAAGCGGGCAGCACGCGGACATCCGTGCCCGGCGTCTTCGCCGCCGGCGACGTGCAGGACAAGGTGTTCCGCCAGGCGGTGACTGCGGCCGGCACCGGATGCATGGCGGCGCTCGAGGCCGAGCGCTGGCTCGCCGAAACGCGTGTCCCGGACGCGCTCGCCGCCGAGTAGCGTCGGCGTGGCGCGCCGTTATGGCGGCACCGGTCGGCGAGGAACCAGACCCTCCGAACCCACGTTCGATCAGTCTGTGCGGCGGCCCCCCGGTCGACGGCGCGTGACCGGCGTCCGCGCCGGCGGAAAGGGGAACCGGCCGTGGCGATCGAAGATCATTACGACGTCATCGTGATCGGAAGCGGCCCCGGCGGCGGCTCGGTCGCCCACCGTCTCGCGCCCACCGGCAAGCGGATCCTGATCCTGGAGCGCGGGGAATATCTGCCGCGCTCGCGTGCGAACTGGGACAGCAAGACGGTGTTCGTCGACGGGACCTACCAGGCCGCCGAGACCTGGTATGGCAAGAAGGGCGAGACCTTCCACCCCGGCCTGCACTACTGGGTGGGCGGCAACTCCAAGGTCTACGGGTCGGCGCTGTTCCGCCTGCGGGAGCGCGACTTCGGCGAACTCCGGCACGTCGACGGCGTGTCTCCTGCCTGGCCGCTCGGCTACGACGTGTTCGAGCCCTACTACGGCGAGGCGGAGCAATTGTTCCACGTGCACGGGCGTCGCGGCGAGGATCCGACCGAACCATGGTCGAGTACGCCCTACAGCTACCCTCCCGTGTCGCACGAACCTCGCATCGAGGCGCTGAACGACACGCTGGTCCGCGAAGGATTGAACCCCTTCCACCTTCCGCTTGGGATCCTGCTCGACGAGAAGGACAACAAGCCGACGCCGACCAGCCCGTGCATCCGCTGCGACGCGTTCGACGGCTTTCCTTGCGCGATCAACGCCAAGGCCGACGCACAGGTCATCTGCGTCGACCCGACGCTGGCGGCGCACCCGAACGTCACTCTCCTGACCGGCGCCTACGTCGAGCGGCTGCAGACCGACGCCGCCGGCCGCGTGATCACGGGGGTCGACGTCCGTCGGAACGGGGCGCACGAGCGCTACTCGGCCGACATCGTGGTGGTCGCCTGCGGTGCGCTCAGCTCGGCGTTGCTGCTGCTCCGCTCGGCGAACGACGCGCATCCGCGCGGGCTCGCCAACGGCTCGGATCAGGTCGGCCGTAATTATATGCGCCACAACATGAGCATCCTGATGACGGTGCTGAAGGAGGCGAACCACACCGTCTTCCAGAAGACACTGGCCGTCAGCGACTTCTATTTCGGCGACGAGGACTGGCCGTTCCCGATGGGCCTGATGCAGATGTGCGCCAAGACGCATGGCGGCCAGATCCGCGGCGAGGAACTCCCTTCGATCCTGTCCTTCCTGCCGGACATGCCGTTCGAGAAGATGGCCGCGCACTCGATGGATTTCTGGTTGCAAAGCGAGGACCTTCCCCGCGCCGAGAACCGGATCTCCTACGACGGCGCCAAGGTCGTGCTCTCGATCACGGAAGGGAGCGAGGAAGCCGCCAAGCGACTGAAGGGCAAGCTTAAAGACCTGCTGAAGCCGATCGGCGCTCTGCCGATCCTGCTCGACCGCGCGCTCTACCTCGGCAAGAACATCCCGATCAACGGCACCGCGCACCAGGCGGGCACCTGCCGCTTCGGCACCGACCCCGATCGCTCCGTGCTCGACCTCGACTGCCGGGCACACGAGCTCGATAACCTCTACGTGACCGACGCGAGCTTCTTCCCGTCGATTGGCGCGGTGAACCCCACGCTCACCATCATCGCCAACGCACTCCGCGTCGCCGACCACCTCAAGACTCGCCTGCACGCCTGACGGCACGGTCGGGAACGCGCCGACCGCCTCACCACACGGGAGATAGCGATGAGCGACCACGCCGACAGCAAGACCGGTCCCAAGCCTTCCGTTCCGTACTGGCATCTCTGGACCGACGAGGAGGGCGTCAGCCACCAGAAGCAGTGCGCGCTGACCAGCTTCGAGCTGAAGGGCGTCGGCGACGCCGACCCGCAATGGAACAACAAGCACGAGACCGCGCCGTCCACGGTCGTCGTCACCGTGCAGCCCGTGGGCTGGGTGGGCGACTGGCACGAGAACCCGGCGCCGCAATGGATCGTGGTGCTGTCCGGCCGCTGGTGGATCGAGAGCATGGACGGAACCCGGATCGAGCAGGGTCCGGGCGAGTTCTCGTTCGGCGAGGACCAGAACTGCACCGCGACCGCGGACGGGCGGAAGGGTCACCGCTCGGGCACGGTGGGCGACGAGCCCGCCGTCCTGATGACGGTGCAGATCCACGTCGATCCGCGCCGCGAGCCCTGCCACCAGACCTGACGGAAACGCGTCGATGATCGATGCCGACGATCGACAGGTCATGGGCAGGCTGCTGCGCCGAGCGGCCCCGCCCAAGGAAGCCGAAGGTGTCGGCAGGATCCGGATCGACGATGCGCGGCTCCGGGACGTCCTCGCCGAGGATGCGAGACTGCTCGTCCTCTACGAGGGCACGCTCCACGGCGAGGGACCGGTCTGGCACGAGGCGGACGGCTGCCTCTATTGGTCGGACGTTCCGAACCGGCGCCTGTTGCGCTGGCAGCCGGACGGCGAGGTGACCGTCGCGATCGACGGCACGTTCTTCATGAACGGCAACGCGATCGACGACGACGGCCATCTCGTCCACTGCGAGCACGGACGACGCTGCATCAGCCGCTCGGCGACGCTCGGCGACGAACGACCGTTCGTGACCCATTACGGCGACAAACGGCTGAACACGCCGAACGACATCGCGGTCGCCGCCGACGGAACGATCTGGTTCACCGACCCTACCTTCGGCCTTCTGATGCCGAGCCAGGGCAGCCTACGGGAGCCGGAGCTCGATCACCGCAGTGTCTACCGCTTCGATCCAGAAGCCGACGAGCTCCGCCGGATGGCCGATTTCGACCAGCCGAACGGCCTCGCCTTCTCGCCGGACGGCCGCACCCTCTACGTGTCGGACACGGCGCTCTCGCTCGACGAGATCCCTGGTCCCGAGACCGGCACGACTCACGAGATCCTGGCCTTCGAAGTCGGCGACGACGCCACCCTGACGAACCGTCGCCTTTTCCACCGGACGGCGCACGGTTACCCGGACGGCTTCGCGGTCGACCGTCGCGGCTGGGTGTGGACCACCGCCGCCGATGGCATCCACGTCGTCGCATCGGATGGAACCGTGCTCGGCGCCATCCTGACGCCGGCCGTGGCCGCGAACTGCGCCTTCGGCGGTCCCGGGAACACGCGCCTGTTCATCGCCGCGACACAGTACCTGCTCGCCGTCGACCTCGCCCCGTCGGCAGGACGCTGACCGAGCGCGCCGCACGAAAAAGCCCGCCGTTCCCTTGGAAACGGCAGGCTTCCGCGTTTGACGTCGAGCCCCGATCAGCCCTCGCCGGTTTCCCGCCGCCGGCGGATCGCCGCACCGAGGATGTCCCCAAGCGACGCGCCGCTGTCCGACGAACCGAAATCGGCCATCGCCTGCTTCTCTTCCTCGACCTCGCGACCCTTGATGGTGAGCGAAAGCTTCCGCGAAGCCCGATCGATGCCGATGATCTTGGCATCCACCGTTTCGCCGACGGCGAACTTGTCCGGACGCTGATCGCCCTTGTCGCGCGCGAGTTCGGCGCGTCGGATGAAGCCGCCGAGAACCTCGTCGACCTTCACCTCGATGCCGTTCGCCTGGACCGCCGTTACGGTGCAGGACACGACCTCGCCCTTGCTGACGCGGCTCAGCGCATCGGCCGCCGGGTCCTCGTGCAGCTGCTTGATTCCGAGCGAGATCCGTTCCTTCTCGACGTCGACGTCGAGCACCTTGGCTTGCACGACCTGGCCCTTCTCGTAGGCCGCGATCGCCGTCTCGCCCGGCTCGTCCCAGGACAGGTCGGACATGTGGACCATGCCGTCGAGATCGGCCGAGATCCCGATGAACAGGCCGAACTCGGTGATGTTCCGGATCTCGCCTTCGAGCGTCGAGCCGACCTTGTGGTCGTCCGCGAACTGCTCCCAAGGATTGCGCTGGACCTGCTTCAGACCGAGCGAGATCCGCCGCTTGCCGCTGTCGACATCGAGCACCATCACGTCGACCTCCTGCGAGGTGGCGACGATCTTGCCCGGATGCACGTTCTTCTTGGTCCAGCTCATCTCGGACACGTGCACCAGGCCCTCGACCCCCGGCTCCAGCTCCACGAAGGCGCCGTAGTCGGTGATGTTGGTGACGCGGCCGCTGTAGCGGGCGCCCGGCGGATACTTGATCGCGACGCCATCCCAGGGATCGGCCTCGAGCTGCTTCATGCCGAGGGAGATGCGCTGGGTTTCGCTGTTGAAGCGGATCACCTGCACGCGGACCGCCTGACCGATCTGCAGCGCTTCCGACGGATGGTTGATCCGGCGCCACGCGATGTCGGTGACGTGCAGCAGACCGTCGACCCCGCCCAGATCAACGAAGGCGCCGTAGTCGGTGATGTTCTTGACCACGCCGTCGAGGATCATGCCTTCCTTCAGGCCCTGGATCAGCTCGGAGCGCTGCTCGGCGCGCGTTTCCTCGAGCACCGCTCGGCGCGACACCACGATGTTGCCGCGCGCACGGTCCATCTTGAGGATCTGGAACGGCTGCGGAGTGCCCATCAGCGGGCCGACGTCGCGCACCGGACGGATGTCCACCTGCGAGCCGGGCAGGAACGCCATGGCGCCCCCGAGATCGACGGTGAAGCCACCCTTCACCCGGCCGTAGATCGTGCCGTTGACGCGCTGGCTGCCCTCGAAGGCGCGCTCGAGATTGGTCCAGGCCTCCTCGCGACGCGCCTTCTCGCGCGACAGCACGATCAGCCCGTCGCGGTCCTCGTAGCGCTCGACATAGAGCTCGACGACGTCGCCGGGCTCGACCTCTGGACGCGCGCCCGGCAGGCCGAACTCCTTGAGCGCGACGCGCCCCTCGCTCTTCAGGCCGACATCGACGATGGCGAACTCGTCGGTCAGGCGGATGACCTTGCCGGTGACGACGGATCCGTCGAAGCCGCTGTCGCGGCCGAGGGTCTCGTCGAGCAGCGAGGCGAAATCCTCGCCGCGGAAATGGTCGCGGGCTTCAACGGTGGCGCTGGCTGCCATGCTTGTCCTGGTTCTGTCCGGCTCCGCGAGGGGTCGGAGGAGACGATGGGCGCGACGCCACCACAGGTGGGCCACGTCTTGCCCGCGCGTCGCGCAGGCCGGTTGGAGGCGACGTCAACGCGGGATCGCGCATACGGCAAGCGGCCGCGGCCCCAGGGACCCGGCTTCCTTGCGGTGCCTACAAGTGCTTCCGACACGTCAAAGTCAAGGAAAACAGTCGCGGCTTCGGCCCAGACCCCGGGGATCACCCGATCGCAGCCCCGACGAGCCTCAGCGCCTCGCTGAACGCCTCCTCCGGATCAAGCGCGGTCGTGTCGAGCAGCATCGCGTCGTGCGCCTGACGAAGCGGTGCCGTGTCGCGCGTCCGGTCCGCCTCGTCGCGTTCGGCCAGGATCGCGGCCTCCGTTCCGATCGCCGTGTCGGACGCGTCCTCGCCACGCTGCAGCAAGCGGCGCCGGGCGCGTTCCTCCACGCTCGCCGTGACGAACAGCTTGGCCGCCGCGGTTGGAAACACGACGGTTCCGATGTCCCTGCCATCCACCACCGCCCCGGTTTCGCGCCCGAAGCGCCTTTGCGTTTCGAGCAACGCCGTCCGGACGGGGGGCCACGCGGCAACCCGGCTCGCCATCCGGTCCACCGCCGGCGTCCGAAGATCGGCGCGAGCCGTCTCGTCCTGCCGCAACGACGACGCGATCGACGCGGCGCCGTTCTCGTCGTCGACGCCCTCGTCGAGGCAGCGCCGCGCGACCGCTCGATACAGCAGCCCGGTATCGAGATACGGCAGCGCGAGCGCGAGGGCGAGGCGACGCGCGAGCGTTCCCTTGCCCGACGCCGCCGGCCCGTCGATCGCGACGACGACCGGTGTCGGGACCCCGCTCAAGCCGGCGCCTCGAACGAGGCACCGAGCGCCGTCATCAATGCCTGAAAGCCGGGAAAGCTCGTGTCGACGAATCGCATGTCGTCGATCCTGACCGGCGCCGACGCGCTGAGGCCGAGCACCACGCCGCTCATTGCCAGTCGGTGATCCATCAGCGTCAGCACCAGGCCTCCGCCCGGCGCCGGGCCACCCCGACCTTCGATCACAAGGTCGTCCGCCTCGATCGCCACGTCGATCCCGTTCGCGCTCAGCATCGCGGCGGTCGCGGCGAGCCGGTCGCTTTCCTTGACCCTGCGCTCCCCGAGC
>CAXUBA010000011.1:0-437 GCA_964249205.1 uncultured Acetobacteraceae bacterium
ACGCGGCGTCGCCCCCGTGCGGAGGCCGGCCGCGATCTCAATCGCCGCGCCTGAAGCATCGAAGCCCGGCCCGATCTCGAAGAGCGACACGTCGGACAGGCCGCGTGCTTCGGCCCGCGCTGCCGCGAACAGCAACGACGCGAGCGGACTCGGGCGCAGCCGGTCGAGATCGGAGGCGATCGGGTTGACGAGCGTGAGCACCCGTTCGGCAGTTTCGTCGCGTTCCGGCCGGAACGCGCGCGCGAGCCGGCCGTCCATGAACGAGAACGACACGCATTCCGCGAAGCCGCGCGCCGCGATCGCCCGCCGCACCAGCGCGCGCCGGCGGCCGCCATCCCCGAGAGCGGGCCCTGGCAGCGGCGCATCGACCGGCAACGACACCGGCGGGACAGCGTCGAGGCCACCGAGCCGGAGCACCTCCTCGACGAGGTCGCACT
>CAXUBA010000011.1:482-32786 GCA_964249205.1 uncultured Acetobacteraceae bacterium
GTTGGCGGCTTTGGCACGGTCCTGGGCCGTGTTGAAGGTCTTCATACCCGGCGGGGTAGGCTGAGCGGCATTGGCCACCGGGGTCTGATAGGTCTGCATGGCATCGCCGAAGCCGGTCTCGGCCGCCGCCGCGCCGAGGGCCAGCGCCGCCGCGGTGTCGAGGGTCATCGCGGGCTCGAGCGGCGTCGCGCCGGCGACGTCGTTCCGCCACGGCGGCACCGCGACCGTCACGCGCTCGCTGTTGCGGGAGCGGACCACGAAGCCGAGCGCTTCCAGCCGTTCGACCGCGACGCCCGGCGCGACGTCGCTGCCGCCGAACGACCGAAGCTTCTCGAAACGGAACGTCGCCTCGCGCTGCCAGTGCGGTTCGGCTCCGGCTTCGGTGATCGCGCTCGGCTTGCCGCCGCAGATCTGCAGGATGGTGCGTGCCGCCGCGTGGAGGCCGAGCGTCAGCAGCGACGGGTCGATCCCGCGCTCGAAGCGCTGGCGCGCGTCGCTCGCGATCCCGAGCCGGCGCCCGGTCCGGGCGATCCGGATCGGGTCGAACAGCGCCGACTCGACGAAGACGCTCGTGGTCGCGTCCGTCGCGCCGGTCGCGCGTCCGCCCATGATCCCGGCGAGCGACTGCACGCCCCGCTCGTCGGCGAACACCGCGTCCTCCGGACCGACCGCGATCTCCTGCCCGTTCAGTCCCTCGAAGCGCTCGCCCTCGCGTCCGCGCCGGAGCGTCAGCCAGTCGCCGGCGATCCGGTCGGCATCGAACACGTGGAGCGGGCGGCCGAGATCGAAGGTGAAGAAGTTGGTGACGTCGACCAGCGCCGAGATCGGCCGGAGCCCGATCGAGGTCAGGCGGCGCTGCAGCCAGTCCGGGCTCGGCCCGTTGGTGATCCCGCTGATCGTGACGCCGACGATCCAGGGGCAGGCGGCGCGATCCTCGACCGACCAGCGGAGGCGCGACGGCACCATGCCCATCATCATCGGCGGCAGCCACGGCTTGAGCCGTCCGAGCCCGGCCGCGGCGAGGTCGCGGGCGACGCCGCGCACCGCCAGCGCGTCGCCACGGTTCGGCGTCACCGCGATCTCGAACACCGGATCGTCGAGCCCGGCCGCCGCGGCGAACGCGGCGCCCGGCGGTGCGATCCCGCTTGCGAGTTCCGCGATCCCGTCATGCTCGTCGCCGAGCCCGAGCTCCCGCATCGAGCAGAGCATCCCGCGGCTCTCGACGCCGCGGATCGTCCCGGTCCTGAGCGCGGCACCGGTGGCGGGGATGACCGTGCCGGGTGCAGCGAACACCGTCGTGAGCCCGGCCCGCGCGTTGGGCGCACCGCACACGACCTGCACCGGCTCGCCCGTCCCGGCGTCGACCGTGCAGACCCGGAGCCGGTCCGCGTCCGGATGCTTCTCGGCGGTCAGGATCCGCGCGACCCGGAAGCCGCCGAGTGCCGCGGCCGGATCCTCGATGCCCTCGACCTCGAGGCCGATCGCCGACAGCGTGTCCGCGATCCGCTCGACGGTGGCCTCCGTTTCGAGATGCGTCCGGAGCCAGGAGAGGGTGAACTTCATCGTTCTCAGATCCCCTCGTGGAAATTGACCGGGCTGAGCGGGCTCGTGCCGCGCTCCCGCAGCCAGCGGGGATCGCTCTCGAACATCGGCCGGAGATCGGTGATCCCGTTCTTCAGCATCGCCATCCGATCGATGCCCATGCCGAAGGCGAAGCCCTGCCACTCGCGCGGGTCGATCCCGCAATTGGCGAGCACCTTCGGGTTCACCATCCCGGAACCCAGAATCTCGAGCCAGTCCGAGCCGGCGCCGAGCTGCCCGGTCTTCCGGTCCCAGCCGATGTCGATCTCCATCGAGGGCTCCGTGAACGGGAAGTAGCTCGCCCGGAAACGCGTCCGGAGATCGGGCATCGCGAAGAAGGCGCGAAGGAAGTCCGTCAGGCAGCCCTTCAGATGGCCGAGCGTGATCGCGCGATCGATCACCAGGCCTTCGCACTGGTGGAACATCGGCGAATGGGTCGCGTCGTGGTCGGCGCGGTACACGCGGCCGGGACAGATCACGCGGATCGGCGGCGGCCCGGCGAGCATCGTCCGAACCTGCACCGGCGAGGTGTGCGTCCGGAGCACCCGCGGCGGCTCGTTCGTGCCGTGGGCGCCAAGAGGCGGGAGGTAGAACGTGTCGTGGTCGGCGCGCGCCGGATGATGCGACGGGATGTTGAGCGCGCCGAAATTGTGCCAGTCGGTCTCGATGTCGGGACCGTCGGCGACCGTGAAGCCCATCGCGCCAAAGATCGCGACGATCTCCTCGGTGGTGCGGCTGACCGGATGGATCGAACCCGGCGGACGCTCGACCGGCGGAACCGTCACGTCCACGCGCTCGGAGGCGAGCCTCGCGACGAGCGCGGCGGCCTCGACCGCTTCGCGCCTCGTCTCGAACGCCGCGCCGATCGCGTCCCGGGCACGGTTCAGCGCCTGGCCACGTTCGCGACGCGCGTCGGGGTCGAGGCGGCCGAGTTCCTTCAGCATCGCCGTGAGCCGGCCGGTCTTGCCGAGAACGCCGACGCGGACCGCCTCGAGCGAACGCATGTCGGAGGCGCCGTCGAGCGCGCGGCCGGTCTCGTCGATCAGCGCCTGGATGGTGTCGTCCATGGGTCGCCTCGCGCGCCGTGGGGAGAAACACCGAGGGCCGCTCCCCCGGTCGGGAAGCGGCCCTCGATCGATCGGGAGGCGATGCCCCCCGACTGACACCCGACGCACTCCGGCGTCGGAAATCGGGCCCCGCCGGGACGGGGCGGTCTGGATCCGGCCGCTAGGCGAGGGCCGCCTTCACCTTCTCGACGATGGCGCCGAACGTTGCCGGGTCGTCATAGGCGATCGCGGCAAGCACCTTCCGGTCGATCGTGATCTCGGCCTTGTTCAGCCCGTCGATGAAGCGGGAATAAGTCAGGTCGTGCTGCCGGACCGCGGCGTTGATGCGCTGGATCCAGAGGCCGCGGAACTCGCGCTTCTTGTTGCGGCGGTCGCGGTAGGCGTACTGGAGGCTCTTCTCCAGACGCTCGAGCGCGATCCGGTAATTCGTGGAAGACCGGCCGACGAAACCCTTCGACTGGTCGAGAACCTTCTTGTGACGGGCGTGCGTCGTGACGCCCCGTTTCACGCGTGCCATGTGTGCTCTCCCGCCTCGCTCAGTTCAGACCGTAGGGGGCCCACTGCTTCACAGTGCGCGCGTCCATGTCGGTCAGCGTCTGTGGCCCGCGAGCCGAACGCTTCATCTTCTGGGGGCGGTTGATCAGGCCATGTCGCTTGTTGCCGGGACCGGACATGACCTTGCCGGTCGCGGTGATCTTGAACCGCTTCTTGACCGACGACTTGGTCTTCATCTTGGGCATTTCGGGCTCCTGTCAGCTGGCGCGCCCCGGGCGTCCCCGACGGGAGGAGGCGCGCACGTCGCGGCCGGGCATGCCCATACAGGCCCGGACGCGCGAACGAAGGGCGCGTGTGTAGGGGCCAATCGCGTGCAAGGCAAGAGGAGCTCAATGCACCGGGTCGGGGCCGGCCCGCTCGCCCGGGATTGCGGCATCGACCGCTTCCGCCACCGCTTCCGTTTTCGCACGCGGAAGGAGCTTCATCGTCAGGATGAACGACGACAGCGCGAGACAGATCACGTTCTGGACGATGATCGCCCATTGCATGACCAGCAGACCGTAGACCAGCCAGGACACGAAGCAGACCACGGTGATCAGGTACATCTTGAGCGAGATGCCGTCGGTGCTCCGCGTGCGGATGATCGACCACGCCTGCGGAACGTAGCTGACCATTGATAGCGAGGCGGCGAACAGGCTCACGACCGTGACGGCACTCATCGGCGGAACTCCGGCCCCGGTGCATCGAACGGCCGAACCGGCCGTCAGATCCGGTGGATCGGATCGATCCACTTCACGGCACTCGGCTCTTCCACCGCGTCCACCTCGATGTTCACCACGACCGCCTCGCTGTCCGATCGGACCAGCACGCATTCGAGGGTCTCGTGCGCCGACGCGTTGATTTCCTGGTGCGGCACGAAGGGCGGCACGTAGATGAAGTCGCCCGGCTTCGCCTCGGCCACGAACTCGAGCCGCTCGCCCCAGCGCATCCGGGCGCGTCCCCGGAGCACGTAGATCACGCTCTCCAGCGCCCCGTGGTGATGCGCGCCGGTCTTCGCGTCGGGATGGATGTGGACCGTGCCCGCCCAGAGCTTGCGGGCGCCGTTCCGCGCGAAGTCGATCGCGACCGCCCGGTTCATGCCCGGCGTCTGCGCCGTGCCCTCCGAGAGCTGGTCGCCCGGGATGACCTGGACACCGTCGTCGCGCCAGTCCGTCTTCGTCATGCGGGACTCCCTCGATTGCCCTTCGCCACCGGCGTTGTTGAAGCGCGCGTCGAACATCGACGCCGCATCGAACCGTCGCACCAGCCGAGGATCGGTCGGAACGAGCGCGAGAAGCCGAGCGTCCGACCGTGCACGGCGGCCGCGTCGCGGACCCGTGCGGTGATCTCGCGCACCTGCGCCGTGTTCTCGCCCCAGAGCGCGTAGGTGTCGGCGTGCCGGCCGGCGACCGCGATCGCCGCATCCGAAGCGCCGCCGAAGTAGATCGGAATGTGCGGGCGCGCGACGCTCCGCACGGCGGGCGGGGCGCCTTCGACGCGGTGGCACGCGTCGTTCAAGGCAAGGACGATATCGCATCGTGCTTAGGCGATCGGGTCGGCCGACCCTGAGCTCAGGCGTGGACCGGCGCGGCGTGCGCGGGGTTCATGGCGAGCAGGCCGAACAGGTCCTTCGGATCCGCGAGCGTGGCCACGAGGTCGATATGGTGCCGGACCCCGTGCACGCGGCTGAGATCGTGGACGTAGCGGAGCACCGAGAAGTCCTCGATTGCGAAGCCGACGCTGTCGAACACCGTGACCCGGTCGCGCCCGCGCCGTCCTTCCGCCGCGCCGGCGATCACCCGCCAAAGCTCGGTGACCGGAAAGTCCGCCGGCATCTGCTGGATCTCGCCCTCGATCCGGGTCTGGTCGGCATACTCCACGAACACGTCCGCACGTTGGAGCAGGGCGGTGGAGAGCTCCGTCTTGCCCGGGCAGTCGCCGCCGACCGCGTTCACGTGGACGCCGGCGGCGACCATCGCGTCCTCGACGACGGTGGCCCGGCGCTTGTCGGCGGTGATCGTCGTGATGATGTCGGCACCGCGCACGGCCTCCTCCGTGCTCGACGCGACCGCGACCGAGACGCCGCGTCCGTCCATGTTACGCCGGAACTTGCAGACGGCGTCCGGATCGATGTCGAACACGCGAAGACGCGTAATGCCGAGCAGTTCCTGGAACGCGATCGCCTGGAACTCGGCCTGCGCACCGAGCCCGATCATCGCCATGCACGTGCTGTCGGCGCGCGCGAGATGGCGCGCCGCCGTCGCCGAGGTGGCCGCCGTGCGGAGGGCGGTCGCGAGGGTCATCTCGGAAAGCAGCAGCGGGTAGCCGGTGTCGGTCGACGACAGCACGCCGAACGCGACCACCGTCTGCAGGCCGGCGAGCGTGTTGTCCGGATGGCCGTTGACGTATTTGAAGGCGTAGAGCGCGTCGTCGCTCGTCGGCATCAGCTCGATGACGCCGGCGTCCGAATGGCTCGCGAGACGCGGCCATTTCGCGAAATCGGCCCAGCGGCGGAAATCCGTCTCGATCGTTTCGGCCAGACCCGCGAGGAAGCGCTCGATCCCGACCGCGTTGACCAGGCGGGCCATGTCGTCGACGCCGATGAAGGGTGTCATGCCGCTCCCGCCTCGCTGCAACGCGAACCCGATTGTATCGGGCGCGGCATGATAGGCAGAAGCGACGCTTCGCGCCGTGCCGTGCGCCCCCTCGCGCACTCTGCGGGGATCCGGTGTACGATCCGTCCATGTACGCCCGCGACGATCTCGACCGGCGCCTGATCGCGTTGTTGCGGGAGGATGGTCGTGCACCGGTCGCACAGCTGGCGAGCGCGCTCGGCGTCAGCCGCGGCACGGTGCAGGCGCGGCTCGACCGGCTGGTCGAGACCGGAACGGTGCTGGGCTTCACGGTGCGCGTCCACCGGAGCCACGACGCGAACGCGGTCCGCGCGATCATGCTGATCGAAGTCGCCGGCAAGGCGACGGCCGCGATCATCCGAACGCTCCGCGGCTTTCCCGAACTGCACGCGCTCCACACGACGAACGGTGCGTGGGACCTGGTTGCCGAGATCCGGGCAGCGGATCTCGCCGATTTCGACCGTGTGCTCCGCGAGGTGCGGAACGTCGACGGCATCCTCAACACCGAGACCAGTCTGCTCCTGAGCTCCGTCTAGCGAACTGCCGAACGGGGCTCCGGGCGCCCAGCGCCCGGGGGCGATTGAGGCAGAGCCTCAACCACGGCCTGGCAGCCGCCCGCCCGTCCCGCGTCGGATGCCCCAGCCGATCGGCGCCCTGGCGTTTCCCGGATGGCCGGGATCGTCGCCCCAGATCGCCTGGTAGGTGTCGACGCAGAGACCGGCCCGCTGCAGAGCGACGAAGGCGGCGAGCAAGGCACCCCACCAGAGGCCGATCGCCACCGGCATCCAGCGCGGCGCATCGGCGAGCACGAGCCCATACGCGGTGGCGGCCCAGACGATGGGCATCACCAGCCAGCCGAGACCCTTGTGCAGCCATTCGAACGCGACCCGGCGACGCGTCATGTCGTAGTGGTCGCCGCGGAGCGCCAAGTCGGTGGGGCCACCCTTCGTGCCCCGGAGGAGCGCCGCGAGACCCTGGGTCCAGCCCGCGGCGACCACGATCCAGCCGAGAACGTGATGGATCGTCGCCACCTGATCGCGCCGCTCGGCGTGGAGCAGGGCGAGCGCGGCGGCGACGCTCATGATCGCGATCCCGGCCGACTGTATCGTCCGGTGGGTCTGCCACCAGCCCTGCCGGTCGAGACGCGCGGGCCATAGCGCCCGTCGCGGCACCTTGCCGAAGCGCGCGACCAGCGCCCCGAGCGGCAGCAGGGCGCTCCAGGCCAGGACCATCAGTCGTCCGTGCCAGGCTTCCCACGCCGGAATGTCGTGCCGGGACGCGCCCGACAGGGGTGTCGCGAGCCAGACGACGATCCGGTGGTCGAGCAGGTGCACGATCGGTCTCCGCGCCGCACGGTCCGGGGAGGGTCGCCCTCGCCGCGCGCGCCACCTATATAAGCGCGCCATGCGGGCCGATTTCGTGAAGATGGAAGGGGCGGGAAACGATTTCGTCGTGATCGACGAGCGCGTCGCCGTGCTCGATCTCGCGCCCGCGCGGATCCGCCAGCTCGCCGACCGCCGCCTCGGCATCGGCTTCGACCAGCTCGTCCGTCTGCGTCCGGCGGAGGGGCGAGAGGCGGAGCTCCGAATGGTGATCCACAACGCCGACGGCAGCGAGGCGGGCGCCTGCGGCAACGCGACTCGCTGTGTCGCCGCTTTCGCGGGCGTGAGCCTGATCGAGACCGCCTCGGGCGTCGTCCGTGCGCACGCGGACGAGGACGGCCGGGTCACGGTCGACATGGGAGCGCCCCGTTTCGACGCCCACGCGATCGGTCTTACCGCGCCCGTCGAGGACACAAGCCACCTGCCGCTCGCGGGCGATCCGGCCGGCTGTTCGATGGGCAACCCCCACGCGACGTTCTTCGTGGACCGCGACGACGAGGATCGGGTCCGTCGCGACGGGCCGCGCCACGAGCGCGACCCGCTCTTCCGCGACCGCGCGAACATCGGCTTCGCGGTCGTCGCGGCGCCGGACCGCATCCGCCTCCGGGTCTGGGAGCGTGGCGCCGGTCTCACCCTCGCCTGCGGTACCGGCGCCTGTGCGGCCCTGGTCAACGCACACCGCCGCGGCCTCGCCGGCCGAGCGGCTACGGTCGTCCTCGACGGCGGCACGCTCGGGATCGAATGGCGCGCGTCCGACGGGCACGTGCTGATGACCGGACCCGCCGCCACCAGCTTCACCGGATCGTTCGACCTGTGACGGTGGCGGCCGCGGCGCCGGACATCCTGACCTTCGGATGCCGGCTCAACAGCTTCGAGAGCGACGTCATGCGGGGCCATCTCCGCGCGTCCGATCCCGATCTTGTCGTCGTCAACACGTGCGCGGTGACCGGCGAGGCCGAGCGCCAGGCGCGTGCCGCGATCCGCCGCGTCGCCCGCGAGCGGCCGGACGCGCGGATCGTCGTCACCGGGTGCGCCGCCGAGATCGATCCCGGTGCCTGGAGCGGGCTTCCGGGCGTCACGCGCGTCGTCGGCAACGAAGCGAAGCTGCGCGCGGAAACATGGTCGGGCGCGTCGGGGGCTGGGGCGCCCGAAGTGTCGACGCCGGTCGTCGCCGAGTTCTCCGGTCGCGCCCGCGCCTATGTCCAGGTGCAGGGCGGCTGCGACCATCGCTGCACCTTCTGCATTATCCCGTTTGGCCGCGGTCCGAGCCGGTCGGTGCCGGCGGGCGAGGTGGTGGACCAGGTCCGGCGCTTCGTGGCCCAGGGCTGCCGGGAGATCGTGCTGACGGGCGTCGATCTCACGAGCTACGGGCCGGATCTGCCGGGGCGACCGACGCTCGGCTCGCTCGCGCGCCGGATACTCCGGCTGGTGCCCGACTTGCCGCGGCTCCGGATCTCGTCGCTCGATCCGTCAGAGATCGACGACGATCTCTGGGCGCTCCGGCGGGACGAGGAGCGGCTGATGCCGCATCTCCATCTTTCGCTGCAGTCCGGCTCCGACCTCGTGCTCAAGCGGATGAAGCGGCGGCATCTCGCGCGCGACGCCGCCGAGACGATCGCACGCGCCCGCGCGCTCCGCCCCGGTCTCGCGATCGGGGCCGACCTGATCGCGGGCTTCCCGACCGAGACCGACGCGCTGTTCGCCGAGACCCTCGCGTTCGTCGGCGCGAACGCGATCCCGTTCCTGCACGTCTTCCCGTATAGCGAACGGCCGGGCACGCCGGCGTCTCGCATGCCGCCGGTGCCCGTCGCGGTCCGACGCGCCCGCGCGGCCGTGCTCCGGGCGGAAGCCGGCCGCATCGCTGCCGACTTCCACGCGGGGCTCGTCGGGCGGAGCCTGTCGGTTCTTGTCGAGAAGGACGGCGTCGGCCGGACCGAGCACTACGCCTCCGTCCGCTTCCCGCCCGGGCCCGCTCCCGGCAGCATCGCGTCGCTCCGGGCCTCGTCGAGCAACGCCGATTTCCTCCGGGCGGCCTGACCGATGGCGCTCGGCTTCTTTTCCCGACTTCGCGAAGGGCTTTCGCGATCGACGCAGAAACTCGGCGGCGGGATCACGTCGGTGTTCACCCGGCGACGGCTCGACGAGGCGGCGCTCGAGGAGCTCGAAGAGGTGCTGATCGCAGCCGACCTCGGTCCGGCCGTCGCCAACCGCGTCATCGACCAATTCCGACGCACCCGCTTCGGCCGCGAGGTCACCGACGACGAGGTGAAGGAGGCGCTCGCCGCCGAGATCGCCCGCGTGCTCGAGCCGGTGGCCGTCGCGTTCGAGCCTGACGTCGCCCGCCGTCCACACGTCGTGCTGGTGGTCGGCGTCAACGGCACCGGGAAGACCACGACGATCGGCAAGCTCGCCCTGCAGCAACGCGAGCGCGGCCGTCACGCCGTGCTGGCCGCCTGCGACACGTTCCGCGCGGCCGCGGTCGAGCAGCTGCAGATCTGGGGCGAGCGCGTCGGCGCGCCGGTGATCGCCGGGCCGGCGAACACGGACGCCGCCGGCCTTGCCTACGACGCGCTGGTGCGCGCCGAAGCGGACGGGGCCGACCTGCTGCTGATCGACACCGCCGGGCGCCTCCACAACAAGTCCGTGCTGATGGAGGAGCTCCGGAAGATCGTCCGGGTGATCCAGAAGCGCGATCCGACTGCGCCGCATTCGGTGCTGCTGACGCTCGACGCGACCACCGGCCAGAACGCCGTCGAGCAGGTGCGCGTGTTCCGGGAGATGGTGTCGGTCACCGGGCTGATCGTCACCAAGCTCGACGGCAGCGCGCGCGGCGGGATCGTCGTGGCGCTGGCCGAGCAGTTCGGCCTGCCGGTCCACATGGTCGGCGTCGGCGAGAAGGCCGCCGACCTCCGGGACTTCTCGGCCGCCGACTTCGCGCGCGGTCTCGTCGGCGAGGTGCGCGGGTTCGGTGGCGAGGTGACGGCAGGGGGCAGCTAGCGGCTCGCGGCACCCGCCGGTCTTGTCTCGGGCGCCGTCAGCGCACCGTCGCGCCGGGCGCGGCCGTGCGGCGCCCGAGCCACTCGCGCGAGATCAGGTGCTGCACCGCGGTCCGGCCTGGTCGTTCGATCGCAAGGTGGGCGAGTGCGGCCACGGCGAGCAGGATCGGCAGGCCGAGCGCGAGCCCACCCCAGGCCGCCACGTGCTGCGGGACCCCGTGCGCCGCGAGCACCGCTCCGAAATGCCAGGCGAGCCGCCGGATTAGCGGGTGAACCAGATAGATTGCGTAAGACCAGACCCCGAGTGTCGCGATCGGACCGGAAGCGAGAACGCGCGCGACCGGACCACGGTCGGCCGATAGGGCGACGATCAGCATCGTGAAACAGGCGACCAGCGGCAGGTCGCTCAGGGTGAACGGAAGCAGCACCACGACCAGGGGCACGAGAAAGGCCGAGACGCGCCCGTCGCCGGCGATGCGGCGACCGGTTTCGCTGCGCGCGAAGCGATAGGCGACCAGCCCGAGCGTGAACTCCGCGAAACAGCGTCCCACCATCCCGGCCGGCGTGCCAAAGAGGCTGAGCGGCCCGTCGCGACGCTCCGGGTGCGAAAAGGACCAGCCCGGCGTGAGAGACAGCACCACGAGGGTAGTGGCCGCGAGGCCGACGGCGAGGAGTGCCGCGGCACGCGAGCGGCTGGTAAGCGCGAGGAGGAGGGGGAACGCGAGATACGCCGCCCATTCCGTGCTGATCGACCACATCGGCGCCTCGAGATCAGGGATCGTGGTCCAGCTCTGCACCATCAGCAGGTTCAGCGGGAGCACGGTCCGGAGCGCGCCGGGATGGAGCCGATCCGAGTGCCCGCTCAGGACGGCAAGCGCCAGGATCACGGTCACGACGGCGTAAAGCGGATAGATCCGTGCCAGCCGCCGCCCGAGGAACACGAGGAAGCCGTTCCACGACGATCCGCCCTCGAACAACCGGCCGTACGACAGCGCCATGACGAAGCCACTGAGCACGAAGAAGAGGTCGACGCTGATGTAGCCATGGCCGACGAATCCGGTCAGCCAAGCCGGGCCGTAGGCGGGATCGAAATTTACGTAGTGGTAAAGAACAACATACAATGCTGCGACACCGCGAAGGCCGGTGAGGGACCTAATTTCTCTCATAAGCAAAGAAGCTTCTCGAAGCGAACACCGTACTGTCACTCATCGCATCGTGCGGAGCAACAGTTCGATGCGTTTCGCGGCGCCAGCGCTCCGGCTTCATCCATTTACGGGCACATCGTGGTGCCCGTTACTGCATCGGAATGGTCAGTCCCATGCCGCCGGCCGGATGCATGCGCGCCTCGTGGTCGTAGTCGCTGCTCGCCGTGGTCAGCGCACCCCCCGCGCTTCCCGCCTGGTGCATGCTGAGGATCTCGGGGTGGAGCGACCCATCGTCGGCGTCCGAGCCGCCGTTTCCGGACCAGCCCGCCTGCTCCTCGCCCGGCATCGGCGCCGGGCGGAACACGGCGGCCGAAGCCTGGCGGACAGCGGCGGCGGTATTGTCGGACGGGATCGCGGCGACCGTACCGGCCGCGTTCTCGGCATCGACGGCATGCGCGGGCACGTGGACGAAGAGAGGGACGGCGAACGTGCACAGCGTCGCCAGGCGTCGGCATCGGTTCATGACGGACACTCGCTGAGTTCGGGCGCGTCGGTGCCGCGCCTGTCGGAGGCCGGATTGCCGGCCGGGGGGCCGAGCGGAGCGTCACGCGCCGCAAGCCAGTTTCGGAGCGCCCACTCGACGGACGGGAAGGCGAGCTCGCCCCATGGGATGTCGTCGGGCGCGAAGAGCTTGGTCTCGAGGCTCTCCGGGCCGGGCGCGTGGCTCGGTTGGTCATCGGCGAAGGCGGCGCGGTGGATCACCTGCACCTGGCCGATCCGGCTGATGTCGAAGATCGCGAGCACGCCCTCGATGCTGATCGCCGCGTGCGCTTCCTCCTCGGCCTCGCGAGCCGCGCCTTCCGCGAGCGTTTCCCCGAGTTCGAGGTACCCGGCCGGCAACGTCCAGAAGCCGATCCGCGGCGCGATCGCCCGGCGGCACAACAGCACCGCACCGTCGTGCGAAACGACGGAGCCGATGACGACCTTCGGGTTTTCATAATCGACGTGACCGCAATCGAGACAGGTCAGCCGATCACGATCCCCCTCGTCGGGAATGCGCTCGAAGCGAGGCATTCGCGAGACTTCGCAGGGGATCTTGAAGGTTTCAACACTTTTCCGCGACCCGACACGAAAAGTCTCGAAAAGTGGGCGGGTCGGCCGTGTTCAGACCATTAAGTTGAGGAGCGAGCCGCGCGGCGTGTTCGGTCCGGGCGGCGTCGACATCGTGGTACGCCCGCCGGCCGCCGGCGCCGCCAGCGGCGAGGCGGCGCGGGCGGCCGACGGGGCCTGGATCGCGGGGCTGCTGCCGACCGACCGGATGGTCTGGATCGACGCCGGCGAGAATGCGGGGAACGAGACGGAGGACGACATGCCGCCATCCTGCCGCGCACCCGTTACCGAAGAGTGAACGGCCGCGATCGACGACCAATCAGCCCGGAAAGGCGATTCCCTTGAGCGCGACCAGCGCCTGGACCACGGGCTGCGTCTTGCCCTCGAGCCACTCCAGGAACGCGCCGCCGGCGGTCGACACGTAGGACAGTTCGTCGAGGACGCCGGCGTGACGGAGCGCCGAAACCGTGTCGCCGCCGCCGGCAACCGACCGGAGCGTGCCGGCCCGCGTCGCGTCGGCGACCGCGCGCGCGAGCGCATTCGTCGCCGCGTCGAAGGGCGGGATCTCGAACGCGCCGAGCGGGCCGTTCCAGACCACCGTACGGACGGCCGGAAGGCGCGCGACGAGCGCGGCGACGGTGTCCGGCCCGGCATCGAGGATCATCGCGTCGCCCGCGACCGCGCCGATCGGCACGGTGGTGGTGTCCGCTCCCGCCTTGAACGCGGTCGCAGTCACCGCATCGATCGGCAGCACGATCTCGCACCCGGTGTCCCGCGCGCGCGCCAGGATATCGCGCGCGGTCTCGTGCATGTCGGCTTCTTGCAGCGAGCGTCCGACGGCGACGCCGCTCGCGGCGAGGAAGGTGTTCGCCATCGCGCCGCCGATCACCAGCACATTCACCCGGCCGATGATGTTGCCGAGCAGGTCGAGCTTGGTCGAGATCTTGGAGCCGCCCACCACGGCCATGACCGGGCGCTCCGGATTATCGAGCGCCAGCGTCAGCGCTTCGAGTTCGGCCTGCATCAGCCGGCCGGCATGCGCCGGCAGGTGGCGCGCGACGCCTTCCGTGGAAGCATGCGCGCGATGCGCCGCCGAGAAGGCGTCGTTGACGTAGATATCGGCATGCGCCGCGAGCGCGCGCGAAAGCTCCGGGTCGTTCAGCTCCTCGCCGGCATGGTAGCGTGTGTTCTCGAGCACGAGGACCTCGCCGTCCCGGAGCGCCGCGACCGCGCGGTCGGCCTCGGGACCGATGCAGTCGTCCGCGAAGTGGACCGGGTGGCCGAGCACCTGCTCGAGCGCGACCCGCACCGGGCCGAGCGACATCTCGGGGACGCGCTGCCCTTTCGGCCGGTCGAAATGGCTGACCACGATCACGCGCGCGCCGCCGTCCGCAAGCTCGCGAATGGTGGGCGTCAGCCGTTCGAGGCGGGTCAGGTCGGTGATCTGTCCGTCGCGCACCGGTACGTTCAGGTCGGCGCGCAGCAGGACCCGCCTGCCGCGCGCGTCGAGCCCGTCGAGCGTCCGGAACGAGGCGGCCGTCGCCACGTCAGACCGCTCCGAACGCCACGGCCGTGTCTGCCATCCGGTTCGAGAAGCCCCATTCGTTGTCGTACCAGCCGCACACGCGGATCAGGCGGCCGCCATCGATCGACGCCGTCTGCGTCGCGTCGAACGAGCACGAGAACGGAACGTGGTTGAAGTCGGACGAGACGAGCGGGTCGTTCGAATAGCTGAGGATCGGCTTCATCTGCCCGTCGGCCGCCTTCTTGAAGGCCGCGTTCACCTCGTCGACGGAGCCCGCGCGGCTCACGACGACATCGAGCGATACGAGCGAGACGTTCGGCGTCGGCACGCGGATCGCGGTGCCGTCGAGCTTGCCCTTGAGCTCGGGAAGCACGAGGCCGATCGCCTTGGCCGCGCCCGTCGAGGTCGGGATCATCGAGAGCGCGGCCGCGCGCGCCCGGTGGAGGTCCTTGTGGAGCGTGTCTACCGTCTTCTGGTCGCCGGTGTAGGAGTGGATGGTCACCATGTAGCCGCGCTCGATGCCGAAGGTCTCGTGCAGCACCTTCGCCATCGGGGCGAGGCAGTTCGTCGTGCAGGAACCGTTCGAGATCACCGTCATGCCCGGCTTGATCGCGTCGGTGTTCACGCCGAACACGATCGTCGCGTCGACACCCTCGGCCGGCGCCGACACGATGACCTTCTTCGCGCCGGCGGTGATGAGCTGCGCCGCCGTCTCCTTCTTCGTGAATAGGCCGGTGCATTCGAGCGCGATGTCGACGCCCTGGTAGGGCACCTTCGACGGATCGCGCTCGGCGGAAACCTTGATCGGCCCGTAGGTCCGGCCGGCGGAACGGATCGTGATGCTGTCGCCTTCGACGATCACCTCGCCGGGGAAGCGGCCGTGCACGCTGTCGTAGCGGAAAAGATGCGCGTTGGCCTCGACCGAGCCGAGATCGTTGATCGCGACGGGGATCACGTCGTCGCGCCCGCGCTCCACGATGGCGCGCAGCACGAGGCGGCCGATCCGGCCGAAACCGTTGATCGCGACTTTGACGGCCATCGGCAGTCTCTCCTCTACGTCTTCGACAGATACGATGCGAGGCGCGACACTAGCATGGACGGGGGACGCGCTCACAAGGTGGCGGCCGGAGCCCTGGTCCGCGCGGCGCGGCGCGCTTCAGTCGCCACCGTCTCGCGCGTGAGGCCGAGATGGGCGCGGAGCTCGTCCGGTTCGCCGCTCGCCCCGAACCCGTCGAGCCCCACGAAATGCCCGTCCGGCCCGATCCAGCGATCCCAGCCGAACCGGCCGCCCGCCTCGATCCCGATCCGCGGCGCGTCGCCGAGAACCGCGTCCCGCCAGCCACGATCCTGCCGATCGAACAGCTCCCAGCAGGGCAGCGACACGACCGCCGCCTCGATCCCGTCGGCGAGAAGGAGCGCGCGCGCACCGAGCGCGAGCTCGACCTCGGCGCCGCTCGCGATCAGCGTCACGTCGCGCTTGCGACCTTCCGCCGCGACATGGCCGCCGCGGCGAACCCGGTTGAGGCCCGACGGCAAGCGACCGGTGCGGACCACCTCGCGCCCGAGCATGATCACGCTCGGGCCGTCCTGCCGTCGGAGCGCGAGCTCGAGGCACTCGACCGCCTCGACCGCGCAGCACGGCCGGAAGACGAAGAGGCCAGGCATCGCACGGAGCGCGGCAAGCTGCTCGACCGGCTGAAACGCCGCGCCCTCCGCCGAGGCGGACAGCCCGTCCTCGGTCAGCAGGAGGACCATCTTGCGTCCGGTGAGCGCCGCCATCCGGAGCGCGGGACGGATCCTGTCGGCGGCGATCGCCGGCAGCGCGAGGACCGGCAGCAGCCCGCCGTGTAGCGACAGGCCGTTCGCGAGCGTGGCCATTCCGTGCTCCTGCGCGCCGCAGGCGAGATGCCGCCCGTCGTAGGACGTCTGCGAAAGGCGGGACAGGCCATCGAACAGCGCCTCCGTGCGCAACGACGACAGGAAGACGAGGGAACGCCCGGACGGCGAAAGGGCGGCGAGCGCGCTTGTCGTCGCCGCTTCCGTACTGGCGTCGGGCGGGGCGTCCTCGGCGGCGCGCGCGACCGTTTCGTGCCAGTCGGGCGGCAGGCGGCTGGTGAGCGACCGCTCGAATTCGGGACGCAGCGCATGCCGCGCGAGGCGGCGCAGCCAGGAGCGCCGCGCGGCGCTCCTGGCTGCGCCGCCTCGCGCGGCATGCGCTGCGTCCCGAATTCGAGCGGTCGCTCACCAGCCGCCTGCCGCCCGACTGGCACGAAACGGTCGCGCGCGCCGCCGAGGACGCCCCGCCCGACGCCAGTACGGAAGCGGCGACGACAAGCGCGCTCGCCGCCCTTTCGCCGTCCGGGCGTTCCCTCGTCTTCCTGTCGTCGTTGCGCACGGAGGCGCTGTTCGATGGCCTGTCCCGCCTTTCGCAGACGTCCTACGACGGGCGGCATCTCGCCTGCGGCGCGCAGGAGCACGGAATGGCCACGCTCGCGAACGGCCTGTCGCTACACGGCGGGCTGCTGCCGGTCCTCGCGCTGCCGGCGATCGCCGCCGACAGGATCCGTCCCGCGCTCCGGATGGCGGCGCTCACCGGACGCAAGATGGTCCTCCTGCTGACCGAGGACGGGCTGTCCGCCTCGGCGGAGGGCGCGGCGTTTCAGCCGGTCGAGCAGCTTGCCGCGCTCCGTGCGATGCCTGGCCTCTTCGTCTTCCGGCCGTGCTGCGCGGTCGAGGCGGTCGAGTGCCTCGAGCTCGCGCTCCGACGGCAGGACGGCCCGAGCGTGATCATGCTCGGGCGCGAGGTGGTCCGCACCGGTCGCTTGCCGTCGGGCCTCAACCGGGTTCGCCGCGGCGGCCATGTCGCGGCGGAAGGTCGCAAGCGCGACGTGACGCTGATCGCGAGCGGCGCCGAGGTCGAGCTCGCGCTCGGTGCGCGCGCGCTCCTTCTCGCCGACGGGATCGAGGCGGCGGTCGTGTCGCTGCCCTGCTGGGAGCTGTTCGATCGGCAGGATCGTGGCTGGCGGGACGCGGTTCTCGGCGACGCGCCGCGGATCGGGATCGAGGCGGGCGGCCGGTTCGGCTGGGATCGCTGGATCGGGCCGGACGGGCATTTCGTGGGGCTCGACGGGTTCGGGGCGAGCGGCGAACCGGACGAGCTCCGCGCCCATCTCGGCCTCACGCGCGAGACGGTGGCGACTGAAGCGCGCCGCGCCGCGCGGACCAGGGCTCCGGCCGCCACCTTGTGAGCGCGTCCCCCGTCCATGCTAGTGTCGCGCCTCGCATCGTATCTGTCGAAGACGTAGAGGAGAGACTGCCGATGGCCGTCAAAGTCGCGATCAACGGTTTCGGCCGGATCGGCCGCCTCGTGCTGCGCGCCATCGTGGAGCGCGGGCGCGACGACGTGATCCCCGTCGCGATCAACGATCTCGGCTCGGTCGAGGCCAACGCGCATCTTTTCCGCTACGACAGCGTGCACGGCCGCTTCCCCGGCGAGGTGATCGTCGAAGGCGACAGCATCACGATCCGTTCCGCCGGCCGGACCTACGGGCCGATCAAGGTTTCCGCCGAGCGCGATCCGTCGAAGGTGCCCTACCAGGGCGTCGACATCGCGCTCGAATGCACCGGCCTATTCACGAAGAAGGAGACGGCGGCGCAGCTCATCACCGCCGGCGCGAAGAAGGTCATCGTGTCGGCGCCGGCCGAGGGTGTCGACGCGACGATCGTGTTCGGCGTGAACACCGACGCGATCAAGCCGGGCATGACGGTGATCTCGAACGGTTCCTGCACGACGAACTGCCTCGCCCCGATGGCGAAGGTGCTGCACGAGACCTTCGGCATCGAGCGCGGCTACATGGTGACCATCCACTCCTACACCGGCGACCAGAAGACGGTAGACACGCTCCACAAGGACCTCCACCGGGCGCGCGCGGCCGCGCTCTCGATGATCCCGACCTCGACGGGCGCGGCCAAGGCGATCGGCCTCGTGCTTCCCGAGCTCAAGGGCAAGCTCGACGGCACCGCGATCCGCGTGCCGACGCCGAACGTCTCGCTCGTATCGCTCGATGTCGTCGTGAGCCGCGCGGGCTCCGTCGACGAGGTGAACGCGGCCTTCAAGAAGGCGGCCGACGGGCAGATGAAGCCGATCCTCAGCTATTCGAACGACCCGCTCGTCTCGTCCGACTTCAACCACGTTCCGTTCTCGTGCTCGTTCGACGCGACGCAGACGGCGTCGATCGATGGCGGCCGCCTGATCCGCGTGTGCGGCTGGTACGACAACGAATGGGGCTTCTCGAACCGGATGGCAGACACGGCCGTGGCGTTCGGAGCGGTCTGACGTGGCGACGGCCGCCTCGTTCCGGACGCTCGACGGGCTCGACGCGCGCGGCAGGCGGGTCCTGCTGCGCGCCGACCTGAACGTACCGGTGCGCGACGGACAGATCACCGACCTGACCCGCCTCGAACGGCTGACGCCCACCATTCGCGAGCTTGCGGACGGCGGCGCGCGCGTGATCGTGGTCAGCCATTTCGACCGGCCGAAAGGGCAGCGCGTCCCCGAGATGTCGCTCGGCCCGGTGCGGGTCGCGCTCGAGCAGGTGCTCGGCCACCCGGTCCACTTCGCGGACGACTGCATCGGTCCCGAGGCCGACCGCGCGGTCGCGGCGCTCCGGGACGGCGAGGTCCTCGTGCTCGAGAACACACGCTACCATGCCGGCGAGGAGCTGAACGACCCGGAGCTTTCGCGCGCGCTCGCGGCGCATGCCGATATCTACGTCAACGACGCCTTCTCGGCGGCGCATCGCGCGCATGCTTCCACGGAAGGCGTCGCGCGCCACCTGCCGGCGCATGCCGGCCGGCTGATGCAGGCCGAACTCGAAGCGCTGACGCTGGCGCTCGATAATCCGGAGCGCCCGGTCATGGCCGTGGTGGGCGGCTCCAAGATCTCGACCAAGCTCGACCTGCTCGGCAACATCATCGGCCGGGTGAATGTGCTGGTGATCGGCGGCGCGATGGCGAACACCTTCCTCGCCGCGAGCGGCGTCGCCGTCGGACGCTCGCTGCAAGAAGCCGACATGCACGAGACCGCGCGCGATATCCTGGCGCGCGCGCGGGACACCGGGTGCGAGATCGTGCTGCCGATCGATGCGGTGACTGCGACCGCGTTCAAGGCGGGAGCGGACACCACCACCGTGCCGATCGGCGCGGTCGCGGGCGACGCGATGATCCTCGATGCCGGGCCGGACACCGTCGCCGCGCTCGTCGCGCGCCTTCCGGCCGTCCGTACGGTGGTCTGGAACGGCCCGCTCGGCGCGTTCGAGATCCCGCCCTTCGACGCGGCGACGAATGCGCTCGCGCGCGCGGTCGCCGACGCGACGCGGGCCGGCACGCTCCGGTCGGTTGCCGGCGGCGGCGACACGGTTTCGGCGCTCCGTCACGCCGGCGTCCTCGACGAACTGTCCTACGTGTCGACCGCCGGCGGCGCGTTCCTGGAGTGGCTCGAGGGCAAGACGCAGCCCGTGGTCCAGGCGCTGGTCGCGCTCAAGGGAATCGCCTTTCCGGGCTGATTGGTCGTCGATCGCGGCCGTTCACTCTTCGGTAACGGGTGCGCGGCAGGATGGCGGCATGTCGTCCTCCGTCTCGTTCCCCGCATTCTCGCCGGCGTCGATCCAGACCATCCGGTCGGTCGGCAGCAGCCCCGCGATCCAGGCCCCGTCGGCCGCCCGCGCCGCCTCGCCGCTGGCGGCGCCGGCGGCCGGCGGGCGTACCCCGATGTCGACGCCGCCCGGCCCGCCCACGCCGCGCGGCTCGCTCCTCAACTTAATGGTCTGAACACGGCCGACCCGCCCACTTTTCGAGACTTTTCGTGTCGGGTCGCGGAAAAGTGTTGAAACCTTCAAGATCCCCTGCGAAGTCTCGCGAATGCCTCGCTTCGAGCGCATTCCCGACGAGGGGGATCGTGATCGGCTGACCTGTCTCGATTGCGGTCACGTCGATTATGAAAACCCGAAGGTCGTCATCGGCTCCGTCGTTTCGCACGACGGTGCGGTGCTGTTGTGCCGCCGGGCGATCGCGCCGCGGATCGGCTTCTGGACGTTGCCGGCCGGGTACCTCGAACTCGGGGAAACGCTCGCGGAAGGCGCGGCTCGCGAGGCCGAGGAGGAAGCGCACGCGGCGATCAGCATCGAGGGCGTGCTCGCGATCTTCGACATCAGCCGGATCGGCCAGGTGCAGGTGATCCACCGCGCCGCCTTCGCCGATGACCAACCGAGCCACGCGCCCGGCCCGGAGAGCCTCGAGACCAAGCTCTTCGCGCCCGACGACATCCCATGGGGCGAGCTCGCCTTCCCGTCCGTCGAGTGGGCGCTCCGAAACTGGCTTGCGGCGCGTGACGCTCCGCTCGGCCCCCCGGCCGGCAATCCGGCCTCCGACAGGCGCGGCACCGACGCGCCCGAACTCAGCGAGTGTCCGTCATGAACCGATGCCGACGCCTGGCGACGCTGTGCACGTTCGCCGTCCCTCTCTTCGTCCACGTGCCCGCGCATGCCGTCGATGCCGAGAACGCGGCCGGTACGGTCGCCGCGATCCCGTCCGACAATACCGCCGCCGCTGTCCGCCAGGCTTCGGCCGCCGTGTTCCGCCCGGCGCCGATGCCGGGCGAGGAGCAGGCGGGCTGGTCCGGAAACGGCGGCTCGGACGCCGACGATGGGTCGCTCCACCCCGAGATCCTCAGCATGCACCAGGCGGGAAGCGCGGGGGGTGCGCTGACCACGGCGAGCAGCGACTACGACCACGAGGCGCGCATGCATCCGGCCGGCGGCATGGGACTGACCATTCCGATGCAGTAACGGGCACCACGATGTGCCCGTAAATGGATGAAGCCGGAGCGCTGGCGCCGCGAAACGCATCGAACTGTTGCTCCGCACGATGCGATGAGTGACAGTACGGTGTTCGCTTCGAGAAGCTTCTTTGCTTATGAGAGAAATTAGGTCCCTCACCGGCCTTCGCGGTGTCGCAGCATTGTATGTTGTTCTTTACCACTACGTAAATTTCGATCCCGCCTACGGCCCGGCTTGGCTGACCGGATTCGTCGGCCATGGCTACATCAGCGTCGACCTCTTCTTCGTGCTCAGTGGCTTCGTCATGGCGCTGTCGTACGGCCGGTTGTTCGAGGGCGGATCGTCGTGGAACGGCTTCCTCGTGTTCCTCGGGCGGCGGCTGGCACGGATCTATCCGCTTTACGCCGTCGTGACCGTGATCCTGGCGCTTGCCGTCCTGAGCGGGCACTCGGATCGGCTCCATCCCGGCGCGCTCCGGACCGTGCTCCCGCTGAACCTGCTGATGGTGCAGAGCTGGACCACGATCCCTGATCTCGAGGCGCCGATGTGGTCGATCAGCACGGAATGGGCGGCGTATCTCGCGTTCCCCCTCCTCCTCGCGCTTACCAGCCGCTCGCGTGCCGCGGCACTCCTCGCCGTCGGCCTCGCGGCCACTACCCTCGTGGTGCTGTCTCTCACGCCGGGCTGGTCCTTTTCGCACCCGGAGCGTCGCGACGGGCCGCTCAGCCTCTTTGGCACGCCGGCCGGGATGGTGGGACGCTGTTTCGCGGAGTTCACGCTCGGGCTGGTCGCCTATCGCTTCGCGCGCAGCGAAACCGGTCGCCGCATCGCCGGCGACGGGCGCGTCTCGGCCTTTCTCGTGCCCCTGGTCGTGGTGCTGCTTCCGTTCACCCTGAGCGACCTGCCGCTGGTCGCCTGTTTCACGATGCTGATCGTCGCCCTATCGGCCGACCGTGGTCCGGTCGCGCGCGTTCTCGCTTCCGGTCCGATCGCGACACTCGGGGTCTGGTCTTACGCAATCTATCTGGTTCACCCGCTAATCCGGCGGCTCGCCTGGCATTTCGGAGCGGTGCTCGCGGCGCACGGGGTCCCGCAGCACGTGGCGGCCTGGGGTGGGCTCGCGCTCGGCCTGCCGATCCTGCTCGCCGTGGCCGCACTCGCCCACCTTGCGATCGAACGACCAGGCCGGACCGCGGTGCAGCACCTGATCTCGCGCGAGTGGCTCGGGCGCCGCACGGCCGCGCCCGGCGCGACGGTGCGCTGACGGCGCCCGAGACAAGACCGGCGGGTGCCGCGAGCCGCTAGCTGCCCCCTGCCGTCACCTCGCCACCGAACCCGCGCACCTCGCCGACGAGACCGCGCGCGAAGTCGGCGGCCGAGAAGTCCCGGAGGTCGGCGGCCTTCTCGCCGACGCCGACCATGTGGACCGGCAGGCCGAACTGCTCGGCCAGCGCCACGACGATCCCGCCGCGCGCGCTGCCGTCGAGCTTGGTGACGATCAGCCCGGTGACCGACACCATCTCCCGGAACACGCGCACCTGCTCGACGGCGTTCTGGCCGGTGGTCGCGTCGAGCGTCAGCAGCACCGAATGCGGCGCAGTCGGATCGCGCTTCTGGATCACCCGGACGATCTTCCGGAGCTCCTCCATCAGCACGGACTTGTTGTGGAGGCGCCCGGCGGTGTCGATCAGCAGCAGGTCGGCCCCGTCCGCTTCGGCGCGCACCAGCGCGTCGTAGGCAAGGCCGGCGGCGTCCGTGTTCGCCGGCCCGGCGATCACCGGCGCGCCGACGCGCTCGCCCCAGATCTGCAGCTGCTCGACCGCGGCCGCGCGGAACGTGTCGCAGGCGGCCAGCACGGCGTGACGGCCGCGCTCGCGTTGCTGCAGGGCGAGCTTGCCGATCGTCGTGGTCTTCCCGGTGCCGTTGACGCCGACCACCAGCACGACGTGTGGACGGCGGGCGACGTCAGGCTCGAACGCGACGGCCACCGGCTCGAGCACGCGGGCGATCTCGGCGGCGAGCGCCTCCTTCACCTCGTCGTCGGTGACCTCGCGGCCGAAGCGGGTGCGTCGGAATTGGTCGATGACGCGGTTGGCGACGGCCGGACCGAGGTCGGCTGCGATCAGCACCTCTTCGAGCTCCTCGAGCGCCGCCTCGTCGAGCCGTCGCCGGGTGAACACCGACGTGATCCCGCCGCCGAGTTTCTGCGTCGATCGCGAAAGCCCTTCGCGAAGTCGGGAAAAGAAGCCGAGCGCCATCGGTCAGGCCGCCCGGAGGAAATCGGCGTTGCTCGACGAGGCCCGGAGCGACGCGATGCTGCCGGGAGCGGGCCCGGGCGGGAAGCGGACGGAGGCGTAGTGCTCGGTCCGGCCGACGCCGTCCTTCTCGACAAGAACCGACAGGCTCCGCCCGACGAGCCCCGCGTGGAAGTCGGCAGCGATGCGGCCGGCTTCCGCCCGGAGCACGGCCGCGCGGGCGCGTCGGACCGCGACGGGCACCGGCGGCATGCGAGACGCCGGCGTGCCCGGCCGTTCGCTATACGGGAAGACGTGCAGGAACGGGATCGCGTTCGCGCCGACGAACGCGAGGGTCTCGGCGAACAGCGCGTCGGTCTCGGTCGGGAAGCCCGCGATCAGGTCGGCCCCGATCGCGAGACCGGGGCGGAGCGCGCGGGCGCGTGCGATCGTCTCGGCGGCGTCGCGCGCGAGATGCCGCCGCTTCATCCGCTTGAGCACGAGGTCGGAGCCGGACTGCAGCGAAAGATGGAGATGCGGCATCAGCCGCTCCTCGTCCCGCCGGAGCGCCCAGAGATCGTCGTCGATCTCTGACGGATCGAGCGACGAGATCCGGAGCCGCGGCAAGTCGGGCACCAGCCGGAGTATCCGGCGCGCGAGCGAGCCGAGCGTCGGTCGCCCCGGCAGATCCGGCCCGTAGCTCGTGAGATCGACGCCCGTCAGCACGATCTCCCGGCAGCCCTGGGCCACGAAGCGCCGGACCTGGTCCACCACCTCGCCCGCCGGCACCGACCGGCTCGGACCGCGGCCAAACGGGATAATGCAGAAGGTGCAGCGATGGTCGCAGCCGCCCTGCACCTGGACATAGGCGCGGGCGCGACCGGAGAACTCGGCGACGACCGGCGTCGACACTTCGGGCGCCCCAGCCCCCGACGCGCCCGACCATGTTTCCGCGCGCAGCTTCGCTTCGTTGCCGACGACGCGCGTGACGCCCGGAAGCCCGCTCCAGGCACCGGGATCGATCTCGGCGGCGCACCCGGTGACGACGATCCGCGCGTCCGGCCGCTCGCGGGCGACGCGGCGGATCGCGGCACGCGCCTGGCGCTCGGCCTCGCCGGTCACCGCGCACGTGTTGACGACGACAAGATCGGGATCGGACGCGCGGAGATGGCCCCGCATGACGTCGCTCTCGAAGCTGTTGAGCCGGCATCCGAAGGTCAGGATGTCCGGCGCCGCGGCCGCCACCGTCACAGGTCGAACGATCCGGTGAAGCTGGTGGCGGCGGGTCCGGTCATCAGCACGTGCCCGTCGGACGCGCGCCATTCGATCCCGAGCGTGCCGCCGTCGAGGACGACCGTAGCCGCTCGGCCGGCGAGGCCGCGGCGGTGTGCGTTGACCAGGGCCGCACAGGCGCCGGTACCGCAGGCGAGGGTGAGACCGGCGCCACGCTCCCAGACCCGGAGGCGGATGCGGTCCGGCGCCGCGACGACCGCGAAGCCGATGTTCGCGCGGTCGCGGAAGAGCGGGTCGCGCTCGTGGCGCGGCCCGTCGCGACGGACCCGATCCTCGTCGTCGCGGTCCACGAAGAACGTCGCGTGGGGGTTGCCCATCGAACAGCCGGCCGGATCGCCCGCGAGCGGCAGGTGGCTTGTGTCCTCGACGGGCGCGGTAAGACCGATCGCGTGGGCGTCGAAACGGGGCGCTCCCATGTCGACCGTGACCCGGCCGTCCTCGTCCGCGTGCGCACGGACGACGCCCGAGGCGGTCTCGATCAGGCTCACGCCCGCGAAAGCGGCGACACAGCGAGTCGCGTTGCCGCAGGCGCCCGCCTCGCTGCCGTCGGCGTTGTGGATCACCATTCGGAGCTCCGCCTCTCGCCCCTCCGCCGGACGCAGACGGACGAGCTGGTCGAAGCCGATGCCGAGGCGGCGGTCGGCGAGCTGGCGGATCCGCGCGGGCGCGAGATCGAGCACGGCGACGCGCTCGTCGATCACGACGAAATCGTTTCCCGCCCCTTCCATCTTCACGAAATCGGCCCGCATGGCGCGCTTATATAGGTGGCGCGCGCGGCGAGGGCGACCCTCCCCGGACCGTGCGGCGCGGAGACCGATCGTGCACCTGCTCGACCACCGGATCGTCGTCTGGCTCGCGACACCCCTGTCGGGCGCGTCCCGGCACGACATTCCGGCGTGGGAAGCCTGGCACGGACGACTGATGGTCCTGGCCTGGAGCGCCCTGCTGCCGCTCGGGGCGCTGGTCGCGCGCTTCGGCAAGGTGCCGCGACGGGCGCTATGGCCCGCGCGTCTCGACCGGCAGGGCTGGTGGCAGACCCACCGGACGATACAGTCGGCCGGGATCGCGATCATGAGCGTCGCCGCCGCGCTCGCCCTGCTCCACGCCGAGCGGCGCGATCAGGTGGCGACGATCCATCACGTTCTCGGCTGGATCGTGGTCGCCGCGGGCTGGACCCAGGGTCTCGCGGCGCTCCTCCGGGGCACGAAGGGTGGCCCCACCGACTTGGCGCTCCGCGGCGACCACTACGACATGACGCGTCGCCGGGTCGCGTTCGAATGGCTGCACAAGGGTCTCGGCTGGCTGGTGATGCCCATCGTCTGGGCCGCCACCGCGTATGGGCTCGTGCTCGCCGATGCGCCGCGCTGGATGCCGGTGGCGATCGGCCTCTGGTGGGGTGCCTTGCTCGCCGCCTTCGTCGCTCTGCAGCGGGCCGGTCTCTGCGTCGACACCTACCAGGCGATCTGGGGCGACGATCCCGGCCATCCGGGAAACGCCAGGGCGCCGATCGGCTGGGGCATCCGACGCGGGACGGGCGGGCGGCTGCCAGGCCGTGGTTGAGGCTCTGCCTCAATCGCCCCCGGGCGCTGGGCGCCCGGAGCCCCGTTCGGCAGTTCGCTAGACGGAGCTCAGGAGCAGACTGGTCTCGGTGTTGAGGATGCCGTCGACGTTCCGCACCTCGCGGAGCACACGGTCGAAATCGGCGAGATCCGCTGCCCGGATCTCGGCAACCAGGTCCCACGCACCGTTCGTCGTGTGGAGCGCGTGCAGTTCGGGAAAGCCGCGGAGCGTTCGGATGATCGCGGCCGTCGCCTTGCCGGCGACTTCGATCAGCATGATCGCGCGGACCGCGTTCGCGTCGTGGCTCCGGTGGACGCGCACCGTGAAGCCCAGCACCGTTCCGGTCTCGACCAGCCGGTCGAGCCGCGCCTGCACCGTGCCGCGGCTGACGCCGAGCGCGCTCGCCAGCTGTGCGACCGGTGCACGACCATCCTCCCGCAACAACGCGATCAGGCGCCGGTCGAGATCGTCGCGGGCGTACATGGACGGATCGTACACCGGATCCCCGCAGAGTGCGCGAGGGGGCGCACGGCACGGCGCGAAGCGTCGCTTCTGCCTATCATGCCGCGCCCGATACAATCGGGTTCGCGTTGCAGCGAGGCGGGAGCGGCATGACACCCTTCATCGGCGTCGACGACATGGCCCGCCTGGTCAACGCGGTCGGGATCGAGCGCTTCCTCGCGGGTCTGGCCGAAACGATCGAGACGGATTTCCGCCGCTGGGCCGATTTCGCGAAATGGCCGCGTCTCGCGAGCCATTCGGACGCCGGCGTCATCGAGCTGATGCCGACGAGCGACGACGCGCTCTACGCCTTCAAATACGTCAACGGCCATCCGGACAACACGCTCGCCGGCCTGCAGACGGTGGTCGCGTTCGGCGTGCTGTCGTCGACCGACACCGGCTACCCGCTGCTGCTTTCCGAGATGACCCTCGCGACCGCCCTCCGCACGGCGGCCACCTCGGCGACGGCGGCGCGCCATCTCGCGCGCGCCGACAGCACGTGCATGGCGATGATCGGGCTCGGTGCGCAGGCCGAGTTCCAGGCGATCGCGTTCCAGGAACTGCTCGGCATTACGCGTCTTCGCGTGTTCGACATCGATCCGGACGCCGTCTGCAAGTTCCGGCGTAACATGGACGGACGCGGCGTCTCGGTCGCGGTCGCGTCGAGCACGGAGGAGGCCGTGCGCGGTGCCGACATCATCACGACGATCACCGCCGACAAGCGCCGGGCCACCGTCGTCGAGGACGCGATGGTCGCCGCCGGCGTCCACGTGAACGCGGTCGGCGGCGACTGCCCGGGCAAGACGGAGCTCTCCACCGCCCTGCTCCAACGTGCGGACGTGTTCGTGGAGTATGCCGACCAGACCCGGATCGAGGGCGAGATCCAGCAGATGCCGGCGGACTTTCCGGTCACCGAGCTTTGGCGGGTGATCGCCGGCGCGGCGGAAGGACGGCGCGGGCGCGACCGGGTCACGGTGTTCGACAGCGTCGGCTTCGCAATCGAGGACTTCTCGGTGCTCCGCTACGTCCACGATCTCAGCCGCGTGCACGGGGTCCGGCACCATATCGACCTCGTGGCCACGCTCGCGGATCCGAAGGACCTGTTCGGCCTGCTCGCCATGAACCCCGCGCACGCCGCGCCGGTCCACGCCTGAGCTCAGGGTCGGCCGACCCGATCGCCTAAGCACGATGCGATATCGTCCTTGCCTTGAACGACGCGTGCCACCGCGTCGAAGGCGCCCCGCCCGCCGTGCGGAGCGTCGCGCGCCCGCACATTCCGATCTACTTCGGCGGCGCTTCGGATGCGGCGATCGCGGTCGCCGGCCGGCACGCCGACACCTACGCGCTCTGGGGCGAGAACACGGCGCAGGTGCGCGAGATCACCGCACGGGTCCGCGACGCGGCCGCCGTGCACGGTCGGACGCTCGGCTTCTCGCGCTCGTTCCGACCGATCCTCGGCTGGTGCGACGGTTCGATGCGGCGTCGATGTTCGACGCGCGCTTCAACAACGCCGGTGGCGAAGGGCAATCGAGGGAGTCCCGCATGACGAAGACGGACTGGCGCGACGACGGTGTCCAGGTCATCCCGGGCGACCAGCTCTCGGAGGGCACGGCGCAGACGCCGGGCATGAACCGGGCGGTCGCGATCGACTTCGCGCGGAACGGCGCCCGCAAGCTCTGGGCGGGCACGGTCCACATCCATCCCGACGCGAAGACCGGCGCGCATCACCACGGGGCGCTGGAGAGCGTGATCTACGTGCTCCGGGGACGCGCCCGGATGCGCTGGGGCGAGCGGCTCGAGTTCGTGGCCGAGGCGAAGCCGGGCGACTTCATCTACGTGCCGCCCTTCGTGCCGCACCAGGAAATCAACGCGTCGGCGCACGAGACCCTCGAATGCGTGCTGGTCCGATCGGACAGCGAGGCGGTCGTGGTGAACATCGAGGTGGACGCGGTGGAAGAGCCGAGTGCCGTGAAGTGGATCGATCCGATCCACCGGATCTGACGGCCGGTTCGGCCGTTCGATGCACCGGGGCCGGAGTTCCGCCGATGAGTGCCGTCACGGTCGTGAGCCTGTTCGCCGCCTCGCTATCAATGGTCAGCTACGTTCCGCAGGCGTGGTCGATCATCCGCACGCGGAGCACCGACGGCATCTCGCTCAAGATGTACCTGATCACCGTGGTCTGCTTCGTGTCCTGGCTGGTCTACGGTCTGCTGGTCATGCAATGGGCGATCATCGTCCAGAACGTGATCTGTCTCGCGCTGTCGTCGTTCATCCTGACGATGAAGCTCCTTCCGCGTGCGAAAACGGAAGCGGTGGCGGAAGCGGTCGATGCCGCAATCCCGGGCGAGCGGGCCGGCCCCGACCCGGTGCATTGAGCTCCTCTTGCCTTGCACGCGATTGGCCCCTACACACGCGCCCTTCGTTCGCGCGTCCGGGCCTGTATGGGCATGCCCGGCCGCGACGTGCGCGCCTCCTCCCGTCGGGGACGCCCGGGGCGCGCCAGCTGACAGGAGCCCGAAATGCCCAAGATGAAGACCAAGTCGTCGGTCAAGAAGCGGTTCAAGATCACCGCGACCGGCAAGGTCATGTCCGGTCCCGGCAACAAGCGACATGGCCTGATCAACCGCCCCCAGAAGATGAAGCGTTCGGCTCGCGGGCCACAGACGCTGACCGACATGGACGCGCGCACTGTGAAGCAGTGGGCCCCCTACGGTCTGAACTGAGCGAGGCGGGAGAGCACACATGGCACGCGTGAAACGGGGCGTCACGACGCACGCCCGTCACAAGAAGGTTCTCGACCAGTCGAAGGGTTTCGTCGGCCGGTCTTCCACGAATTACCGGATCGCGCTCGAGCGTCTGGAGAAGAGCCTCCAGTACGCCTACCGCGACCGCCGCAACAAGAAGCGCGAGTTCCGCGGCCTCTGGATCCAGCGCATCAACGCCGCGGTCCGGCAGCACGACCTGACTTATTCCCGCTTCATCGACGGGCTGAACAAGGCCGAGATCACGATCGACCGGAAGGTGCTTGCCGCGATCGCCTATGACGACCCGGCAACGTTCGGCGCCATCGTCGAGAAGGTGAAGGCGGCCCTCGCCTAGCGGCCGGATCCAGACCGCCCCGTCCCGGCGGGGCCCGATTTCCGACGCCGGAGTGCGTCGGGTGTCAGTCGGGGGGCATCGCCTCCCGATCGATCGAGGGCCGCTTCCCGACCGGGGGAGCGGCCCTCGGTGTTTCTCCCCACGGCGCGCGAGGCGACCCATGGACGACACCATCCAGGCGCTGATCGACGAGACCGGCCGCGCGCTCGACGGCGCCTCCGACATGCGTTCGCTCGAGGCGGTCCGCGTCGGCGTTCTCGGCAAGACCGGCCGGCTCACGGCGATGCTGAAGGAACTCGGCCGCCTCGACCCCGACGCGCGTCGCGAACGTGGCCAGGCGCTGAACCGTGCCCGGGACGCGATCGGCGCGGCGTTCGAGACGAGGCGCGAAGCGGTCGAGGCCGCCGCGCTCGTCGCGAGGCTCGCCTCCGAGCGCGTGGACGTGACGGTTCCGCCGGTCGAGCGTCCGCCGGGTTCGATCCATCCGGTCAGCCGCACCACCGAGGAGATCGTCGCGATCTTTGGCGCGATGGGCTTCACGGTCGCCGACGGTCCCGACATCGAGACCGACTGGCACAATTTCGGCGCGCTCAACATCCCGTCGCATCATCCGGCGCGCGCCGACCACGACACGTTCTACCTCCCGCCTCTTGGCGCCCACGGCACGAACGAGCCGCCGCGGGTGCTCCGGACGCACACCTCGCCGGTGCAGGTTCGGACGATGCTCGCCGGGCCGCCGCCGATCCGCGTGATCTGTCCCGGCCGCGTGTACCGCGCCGACCACGACGCGACCCATTCGCCGATGTTCCACCAGTGCGAAGGCCTGGTGATCGATCGCGCGATCACGCTCGGCCATCTGAAGGGCTGCCTGACGGACTTCCTTCGCGCCTTCTTCGCGATGCCCGATCTCCGGACGCGTTTCCGGGCGAGCTACTTCCCGTTCACGGAGCCCTCGATGGAGATCGACATCGGCTGGGACCGGAAGACCGGGCAGCTCGGCGCCGGCTCGGACTGGCTCGAGATTCTGGGTTCCGGGATGGTGAACCCGAAGGTGCTCGCCAATTGCGGGATCGACCCGCGCGAGTGGCAGGGCTTCGCCTTCGGCATGGGCATCGATCGGATGGCGATGCTGAAGAACGGGATCACCGATCTCCGGCCGATGTTCGAGAGCGATCCCCGCTGGCTGCGGGAGCGCGGCACGAGCCCGCTCAGCCCGGTCAATTTCCACGAGGGGATCTGAGAACGATGAAGTTCACCCTCTCCTGGCTCCGGACGCATCTCGAAACGGAGGCCACCGTCGAGCGGATCGCGGACACGCTGTCGGCGATCGGCCTCGAGGTCGAGGGCATCGAGGATCCGGCCGCGGCACTCGGCGGCTTCCGGGTCGCGCGGATCCTGACCGCCGAGAAGCATCCGGACGCGGACCGGCTCCGGGTCTGCACGGTCGACGCCGGGACGGGCGAGCCGGTGCAGGTCGTGTGCGGTGCGCCCAACGCGCGGGCCGGGCTCACGACGGTGTTCGCTGCACCCGGCACGGTCATCCCCGCCACCGGTGCCGCGCTCAGGACCGGGACGATCCGCGGCGTCGAGAGCCGCGGGATGCTCTGCTCGATGCGGGAGCTCGGGCTCGGCGACGAGCATGACGGGATCGCGGAACTCGCAAGCGGGATCGCACCGCCGGGCGCCGCGTTCGCCGCGGCGGCCGGGCTCGACGATCCGGTGTTCGAGATCGCGGTGACGCCGAACCGTGGCGACGCGCTGGCGGTGCGCGGCGTCGCCCGCGACCTCGCCGCGGCCGGGCTCGGACGGCTCAAGCCGTGGCTGCCGCCGATGATGATGGGCATGGTGCCGTCGCGCCTCCGCTGGTCGGTCGAGGATCGCGCCGCCTGCCCCTGGATCGTCGGCGTCACGATCAGCGGGATCACCAACGGGCCGAGCCCGGACTGGCTGCAGCGCCGCCTGACCTCGATCGGGCTCCGGCCGATCTCGGCGCTGGTCGACGTCACCAACTTCTTCACCTTCGATCTCGGCCGCCCGCTCCACGTGTTCGATGCCGACCGGATCGCCGGCGACTGGCTGACGCTCCGGCGCGGACGCGAGGGCGAGCGCTTCGAGGGACTGAACGGGCAGGAGATCGCGGTCGGTCCGGAGGACGCGGTGTTCGCCGACGAGCGGGGCGTGCAGTCGCTCGCCGGGATCATGGGCGGACGCGCGACCGGCGCGACGGACGCGACCACGAGCGTCTTCGTCGAGTCGGCGCTGTTCGACCCGATCCGGATCGCCCGGACCGGGCGCCGGCTCGGGATCGCGAGCGACGCGCGCCAGCGCTTCGAGCGCGGGATCGACCCGTCGCTGCTGACGCTCGGCCTCCACGCGGCGGCACGCACCATCCTGCAGATCTGCGGCGGCAAGCCGAGCGCGATCACCGAAGCCGGAGCCGAACCGCACTGGCAGCGCGAGGCGACGTTCCGTTTCGAGAAGCTTCGGTCGTTCGGCGGCAGCGACGTCGCGCCGGGCGTCGCGGTCGAACGGCTGGAAGCGCTCGGCTTCGTGGTCCGCTCCCGCAACAGCGAGCGCGTGACGGTCGCGGTGCCGCCGTGGCGGAACGACGTCGCCGGCGCGACGCCGCTCGAGCCCGCGATGACCCTCGACACCGCGGCGGCGCTGGCCCTCGGCGCGGCGGCGGCCGAGACCGGCTTCGGCGATGCCATGCAGACCTATCAGACCCCGGTGGCCAATGCCGCTCAGCCTACCCCGCCGGGTATGAAGACCTTCAACACGGCCCAGGACCGTGCCAAAGCCGCCAAC
>CAXUBA010000011.1:32831-33268 GCA_964249205.1 uncultured Acetobacteraceae bacterium
AGTGCGACCTCGTCGAGGAGGTGCTCCGGCTCGGTGGCCTCGACGCTGTCCCGCCGGTGTCGTTGCCGGTCGATGCGCCGCTGCCAGGGCCCGCTCTCGGGGATGGCGGCCGCCGGCGCGCGCTGGTGCGGCGGGCGATCGCGGCGCGCGGCTTCGCGGAATGCGTGTCGTTCTCGTTCATGGACGGCCGGCTCGCGCGCGCGTTCCGGCCGGAACGCGACGAAACTGCCGAACGGGTGCTCACGCTCGTCAACCCGATCGCCTCCGATCTCGACCGGCTGCGCCCGAGTCCGCTCGCGTCGTTGCTGTTCGCGGCAGCGCGGGCCGAAGCACGCGGCCTGTCCGACGTGTCGCTCTTCGAGATCGGGCCGGGCTTCGATGCTTCAGGCGCGGCGATTGAGATCGCGGCCGGCCTCCGCACGGGGGCGACGCCGCGT
>CAXUBA010000012.1:0-33146 GCA_964249205.1 uncultured Acetobacteraceae bacterium
GCTGGGGACGGGGGCGGTTTCCCTCATCACCTTTCATGCCGGCGCGCACGACCGGCACCATCCGTTCACCCTCTACGCAACCGGACGGCATGGCAACGCACCCTTCACCCTGTCGCTCGCCTCGGGAAGCATCAGCTCGCTGCCGGCCGCGACCGCGGCCGACGCGGCGGTGCGCGCCGGCGACGCCGTCTTCCCGGTGCGCGCCAATTTCGCGATCGGGGCCGGCGATCAGGCTGCCCGCCTCGTGATCGACGGTCGCTTTGCCGACCCGCTGGCGCTCCGCGGCTTCGCCGGCGGCCTGCACGCGACGGTGCCCGCGCTCGCCGCGCTGAATGCGCTCCTCCCGAACGCCGACCTGCCGACGGCGTCGGACCTCTCGCTGAACGGTCGGCTCGGTCTCGACGCGCACGGGCAGGAGGTCGTCGAGGAGTTCGCACTCAGCGGCAGTGCGGCGGATCTCGCACGCCTGCGTTCCGGGCTCACGCTCGCGCGCTTTGCGGTGGGTGCCGCCTCGCTCGCGAGTCCGGTCACGATCGATGTCGCCGGCGCGCTCGGTGCCAACTCGTTCGCGCTCCGCGCACCGGAAGCCGGGACGCTGGCGCTCTGGCAACGGGACGCGGTCGGCACGGCGCCATTCGACATCGACGCGAACTCGGGTCGCGACCGCGTGACGCTCGCGGGCACGATCCGGCGCGATGCCGGGCAGGGAATGGTCGGCGTGATCGACAGCACGGTCGCGCTCGCGGCGACCGACCCTGATCGTCTCGCGCGTCTCGGGCTCCTCGCGGTCGGCTCGCATCGGGCGGTCACGCTCGCCGGTCACCTCACCCTCGGCCGCAGCGCCGCGGGCGGCCTCGCCGCTTCCGTGGACGCGACGAACTGGACCCTCGACGGCGCCGCAATGCCGCCGCTGCGGGGCGACGGCACGCGCGACGCGAGAGGAGTCCTGACAGCGCACGTCTTCCTGCCGCCGGGCGCCCCCAAGAGGACCCTCGTCTGGACCGAGGACACCCGGCACCAACCCTCGCCGATCTCGATCGCACTCGACGGCACCGGCCTTCCCGCCGACGCGGTCGCGCTCGCACTGTTCGGCCGTAGCGGGATCGACGGCCGTCTCGATCTGAAGGCGCAGCTGACCGGAACCGCGACCGGCATCTTGCCGGATCCGCGGACGTTGTCCGGCCCGATCGCAGCGACGCTCGAGAATGCGACGCTCGATGCCGCCCTGGCACGGCTGTGGCTCGGACCCGTGCTCGACGCCATCCATTTTCCGGCGCTCCACGTCGGTCCGAGAACGATACGCTGCGCCTCCGTCGAAGGCCGCTTTGACGCGGGAACGCTGCGTGCGAGCACACTTTCCCTCGACGACGCGTCGCTGGTCGTGAACGGTTCCGGCCATTTCGACTTCCCGTCGCGGACGCTCGCCCTCTCGCTTCTCCCGGTGCTGCGGCTCGGCGGTATCGGCGCTTCCACCGCGGTCACGCTCGCCGGGCCGTTCGGCGATCCCCGCGCGGCGATCGCTCCCGATGCCGCCGGCCACTACACGCTGTCGATCGGCCATGTCGGGCCGGCTGCAGCCGCGTCCTGCGACGCGTCGCCCGATCTCGGCCCGCCATCGACGCCGGCCAAGGCCCCGCGCGGGATCGACATCCTTCGCGGCCTCGGCCTGTTCCGGTGAGCCTCGCGCCGGGCGCCATCCGGCCGTTCCGCTTCGCGGAAGCGGCGACGGAGGACGGCCAGCCCGTCATTCTGCTCGACGGACGTGCGCTCCGTTTACCGGGGACCGGCGAACCCTTGTCGCTCCGGACGCCTTCGCTTGCGGCCGCCGTCGCGGCGGAATGGACCGAGGCCGCGGCAGCGAACGCGGTCCGGCCGGATGCGCTTCCGCTCACCCGCTTCGCGCTCACCGCCGCCGGTCGCGTGGCGCCCGACCGGGCCGGCGCGGTCGCGGATCTGCTCCGCTTCGCGGGCGCCGAACTCCTGCGCCATCGCGCCGACGCGCCGGACGCGCTCGTCCGCGCCGAGGAGCGCGCATGGCAGCCCTGGCTCGACTGGGTGGATCTGCGGTTCGGCGCGGTCCTCCCGCCGGTCGCGGGCGTGATGCCGGCCGAGGCGCCGCCCGAAGCGGTCACGGCTCTCGGTCGCGCGCTCGACGAGCTTTCCGACGACCGTCTCGCCCTGATGCTCGGGATCGTTCCTCTTCTCGGCAGCCTCGTGCTTGGCCTCGCGGTCGTCCACCGCGCGTGTTCCGCGACCGACGCGGCACGGGCGGCGCTCGTCGACAGCGATTTCGCGGCGTCCCGATGGGGCGAGGAAACCCACGCGCTCGCCGAACGCGAACGTCTTGCGTCATCGCTCTCGACGGCGATCCACTATCTCGATCTCGTGGAAGCGGCGCGGTGAGCGTCGCCGAGCGGTGGGTGATCGTCGGCCGTGTGCAGGGCGTGGGATTTCGCGCCTGGATGGCGGCGGCGGCGCGACGGTCGAGCGTCCGGGGTCACGTGCGGAACCTGCCCGACGGAAGTGTCGAGGCCATCGTGTGGGCGGACGCGAAGGAAACGCTCGACGCGCTGGCCGCGATGGCGCGTGTCGGTCCGAACGCCGCCACCGTCGAGGCGGTCCACCGATTCCCATCCGGGCTCGACCGACCGCCGGCGCGCGATTTCGAGCAGCGCTGAGAGCCCGGGTCCAGCCTCCTGTGCAAACGTCTCATCCTCAAGCAAAAGAATCAGGCGACTCGGGTCGCTGGCGACAGTAATCGTGGGGTTCGGAACGTGACGCGACTGTCATTGACGACGCGCCATCGATTTGGTGCTTTCGCGCCAGCCTCCGCCGACTGTAATGCATGGTTACGCACTGTCCCGACGACGTCTGCTACGAACGACCATCGAAGCACTGACAGGGAGAACGAGATGCCAGAGACTGATTCGAACGGGTTCTCGAAGGTCCGTAGCCCGACGCGCGGCGGACGCCGGGTGGCGAACGCTCTGGCGATGGCGGCGATGGGTTCCTGGGTCGTGCTGGCCATGATGCCCGTCGTGGTGGTGATCGTCGCCCTGAGCTGAGGCGACCCGCCCTTGATGTCCGGCTCCCCGGAGCCGAAACTCCCGGCATGAGCCAGACCAGCAGCAGCCGGCGTCCCGACCACGAAATCGAGCGTATGTTCCTCGATCGCTGGTCGCCACGCGCATTCGACGGAACGGCGCTCCCGGAAGCCGACCTGTTCCGCATGCTCGAGGCGGCGCGCTGGTCGCCATCCTCCTACAACTCGCAGCCCTGGCGCTTTCTCTACGCGCTCCGCGAGGATGCGAACTGGGAGCGGTTCCTCGGCTTTCTCGGCGACTACAATCGATCCTGGGCGAACCGGACGGGTGCGCTCGTCGTGATCGTGTCGAACTCGACGATGATGCCGCCCGGCAAGACCGCTCCGGTTCCGTCGCACAGCCATTCCTTCGACGCCGGGTCGGCTTGGGCGGCGTTCTCCTTCCAGGCGCTCCACCTCGGATACCACACCCACGGCATGGTCGGCTTCGACATGGACCGTGCCTTCGCCGAACTCGGCGTGCCGCCCGGCTTTCGGGTCGAGATGATGCTGGCGGTCGGTCGGCGCGGCGACCCGTCGGTGCTGCCCGAGCCCCTGCGCGCGCGCGAGATGCCGAACGACCGGCAGCCTGTGTCGGCCTTCGCGTTCGCCGGTCGTTTCCCGGCCGACGCGTAGCGTCCGCCGTCCGGATCGGTTCGGTGGACCGTTCCCGGGGGCGTGCGTCGCCGACCCCTCGTTGAGGGCGTGTGCGCCTTGACCGGTCCGGGACCGCATCCGCGCTTCTTCTCGGCCGGGATCCTGCTGCTCGTCGCGCCGCTCTGCGTGCTCGGCGCCGTGATCGGAATCGAGGTGCTCGTCCGCCTCGGCGTCACCACCAACACGGCGCTGATCGGCGCGTTGGCGGCGATGGCGGTCGGGCGCGTCCCGCTCGGGCGGTTCCGCCTGTTCCGGTCGGTGCACGCGCAGAACCTGGCCCAGAGCGCGATCTCGGCATCGACGTTCGGCGCCGCCAACAGCCTGCTGCTGCCGATCGGCATCCCTTTCGTGCTCGGCCGCCCCGACCTCGTCTGGCCGATGTTCGGCGGCGCGGTGCTTGCCATGCTGCTCGACGCGACGCTGCTTTATCGGATGTTCGGCAGCCACGTGTTTCCGGCGGAAGGCGCCTGGCCGCCCGGAGTCGCGGCGGCCGAAGCGATCGAGGCGGGCGACGAGGGCGGCCAGCGCCTCGCGATCCTCGGCGGCGGCTTCGCGCTCGGTGTCGCGGGCTCTGCCTTCGGCATCCCGATGGCCGGGTTCGGCGTGGCCTTCATCGGCAATGCCGTGGCGCTCGGCGCGTTCTCGATCGGTCTCCTCATCCGGGGCTACCCGCATGTCCTGACTGCCGTGCTGTCCGTCTGGCCTGCCGCCAGCGCGCTGGTGCCGGGCGGCGATCTCGGCCACACGCGTATTCCGCAGGGCGTCATGCTGGGCGCGGGGCTGGTCGCGCTCGGTCAGGTGCTCGCCTCGCTCCGCCGGCGGCGGGACGCCGGCGAGACACTCGAAGTCGACACCTCGGCCGGGCCGGTCCCTGCCACGGTGGGCGGCGGCTTCGTGCTCTACCTCCTGATCGCATCCGCGATGGCGTTCGCGGGGGGCCTCTGGTCCTCGTTGGGAGCGGGGCAGCTCGTGCTGTTCATCGCCTATGCGGCGGTGGCCGCCCTGCTGCACGAGCTGATCATCGGGCTGGCTGGGATGCATTCCGGCTGGTTTCCCGCCTTCGCGGTCGCGGTCGTGAGTCTCGCGATCGGTCTCCTGATCGGTTTCCCGCCCGGTGCGCTCGCGCTGCTGACCGGCTTCACCGCGTCCACCGGACCCGCCTTCGCGGACATGGGGTGCGACCTGAAGGCGGGGTTCCTGCTCCGGCAATCCGCGAACGATCCGGCGTTCGAGCGCGAAGGCCGTTGGCAGCAGTATCTGGCGGCGATGTTCGCCCTCGCGGTCGCGGCAGTGGTGGTCGCGATGACCTTCCACATGTTCTTCGCCGCCGGGAAGGTCGCGCCGGTCGATCGCGTCTTCGCGTCGGCGATCCGCGCCGGCGCCGACCCGTCGCTCGCGCGCACCCTGCTCCTCGCCGCCATCCCCGGCGCGATCCTGCAGCTGATCGGAGGGTCGAAGCGTCAGATGGGCGTCCTGTTCGCGACCGGCCTGCTGCTCCATTCCCCGCTCGCCGGTTGGGCGATCGCCGCCGGTCTCGTGCTCCGCGTCATCTGGCTCCGCGTGACGCACGGTCGGGCCGGCGCCATGCAGGTCTTCGCCGCCGGCTCGATCGCCGCGGACGCGCTCTACTCGTTCGCCGCCTCGGTGCTGTAGTCCCGAGATCGGCCCCGATCCGGGTTCAGGGAACGAGAACGAGCACGCTCGCCTGCGCCGCGATCCCTTCCTCGCGCCCGGCGAAGCCGAGGCGCTCGGTCGTGGTCGCCTTGACCGACACGGCGCCCACCTCGACCGCCAGCAGCGACGCGAGCCGCTCCCGCATCGCGTCCACATGCGGGCCGATCTTCGGACGCTCGCAGATCAACGTGACGTCGGCGGATGTCAGCACGCCGCCGCGTGACCGGATGCGCCCGGCGGCATGGCGCAGGAAGCGCGCGCTGTCCGCATCCTTCCACTCGACGTCCGAAGGCGGGAAATGCCGGCCGATGTCGCCCTCCGCGAGCGCGCCGTAGATCGCGTCGCAGAGCGCGTGGATGCCGACATCCGCGTCCGAGTGGCCGGCGAGCCCGCGCGGGTGCGGGATCGCGAGGCCGCAGAGCACGAGCGGGCGACCGTCCGCGAGCGCGTGCACGTCGAACCCGTTGCCGACCCTCGGTGTCATGCCCGTCTTGTCCTCGATCACGCCCGATGCGGCTCATGGTCCGGAGCGGGCGCGGCGTCAATCGCGCCCTCGGTTATTGCGCCCCGGTCATGCTCGACGTTAACCTGCCCAAATCATGGGCAACCGCATCGATCTGCCGCCGATCAGACTCGGCCGCCTTGTCCTGCCGTCTCCGGTGGTCCTCGCCCCCATGTCCGGCGTCACCGATCTGCCGTTTCGGCGGCTGGTGCGTCGTTTCGGACGGTCGCTCGTGGTATCCGAGATGATCGCGTCGTGGGCGATGATCCGGGAAAACCGGAACACGATGCGCATGGCCGCGCTCGATGGCGATGGCATCAACGCGATCCAGCTCGCCGGCTGTGACCCGAATGCGATGGCCGAAGCGGCACGCATCGCGGCGGGGCAGGGCGCGGACCTGATCGACATCAATTTCGGCTGTCCGGTGAAGAAGGTCGCGCTCGGCCAACAGGCCGGGTCCGCGCTGATGCGGGACGAGCGCGCCGCGGCGCGCATCCTCGAAGCCACCGTGCGTGCGGTCCCGGTGCCGGTCACGCTCAAGATGCGGACCGGCTGGGATCTCGGGAACCGGAACGCGCCGGCGCTGGCGCGCATCGCGGAGGCGGCGGGGATCCGGATGGTCACCGTGCATGGCCGGACCCGACAGCAGTTCTACGAAGGAAGTGCGGACTGGTCCTTCGTCCGTCAGGTGAAGGATTCGGTTCAAATTCCGGTTTTGGTGAACGGCGACGTGACCGGTGTCGACGAGGCGCGCACGGCACTCGCCGCGTCCGGCGCCGACGGGGTGATGGTCGGCCGCGGATCGTACGGCCGGCCGTGGATCCTCAGTCGGATCGAGGCCGGGCTCGCCGGTGACACGTCGATCGCCGACCCCACGCTCCAGGAGGAAAAAGACATCATCTTCGAGCACTACGATGCGATGCTCGTGCATTACGGCAGCGAGCCCGGCCTTCGGCTCGCCCGCAAGCACGTGGGCTGGTACTCGCAGGGCCTGCCGCGTTCCGCGGAGTTCCGCGCCGGCTTCAACCGCTTGGGCGACGTGGCCGACGCGCGCCGAGCGATCGAGGGCTTCTACGTGCCGATGATCGAGGGCGGGTTCATACGGCGGGCGTCCCACACGGCCGCGTCGCCGGGCCGCATGACGGATCGGGGCGCACCGGACCGGACCGCATGGGCCGCGTGAAGCGGATCGCGGCGCTGGCCGGAGGCGAGGAGCCGCGGACGCGTCCCGAGATCGACGCCGCGGTCGTGCTTGATGCGCTGCCGCTCGCGGTGCTCGTGCTTGACGAGGCGGATCGGGTTGTCGGCGCGAACGCCGCCGCGGAGCCGTTCTTCGGCGTCTCGATCGCGGCTCTCCGGGAAAGTCGCCTGCAGGATTTCGTGCCGGCGGACAGTCCCGTCTTTATGATGCTCCGTCAGGTCCGATCGACCGGCAGCCGCATCATCGAACACGATCTGCAGCTCGAAAGCCCGCGCATCAGCAAGCACGACGTGACCGCCCAGGGAACGCTGCTCGGCGACAATCCGTCGCTCCTGCTGCTCACGCTTCAGGACGGTTCCAGCCTGCGCGCGCTCGACCGGCGGCTGACCTTCCGCAATGCGGCCCGGTCGGTGGCCGGTATGGCCGCGATCCTCGCCCACGAGGTCAAGAACCCGCTGAGCGGCATTCGCGGGGCGGCGCAGCTTCTCGAAGGCACGGTCCCCGACGAAGATCGCGAACTCGCCGTGCTGATCCGCGACGAGGCGGACCGGATCCGGGCGCTCGTCGAGCGGATGGACATGTTCAGCGAAAAGCCGATCGAGCGCTCGGCGGTGAACATCCACCGGGTGCTGGAACGTGTCCGCATGCTCGCCTCGACGAGCTTCGCCGCTCATCTCAGGATCATCGAACGCTACGACCCGTCGCTGCCGCCGGTCTGGGGCAATCGCGACCAGCTCGTCCAGGTCCTGCTGAACCTCGCGAAGAACGCCGCCGAAGCGATCAGCGCGGCCGGCGGGGTCGGCGAGATCACGCTCACGACCGCGTATCGTCACGGACTTCGGCTTGCCGTGCCGGGATCGGCCGAACGCGTCCACCTCCCGCTGCTCGTGGTCGTGCGCGACAACGGCCCCGGCATCCCCGACGACATCAAGCCGCATCTCTTCGAACCCTTCATCTCGTCGAAACCGTCCGGCAGCGGCCTTGGCCTCGCGCTCGCCGCCAAGATCGTCGGCGACCATGGCGGGCTGATCGAGATCGACAGCCACGGCGAGCGGACCGAGGTCCGTCTCCACCTTCCCGTCCTGTCCGAGGATGCGGATGCCACGCGATGACGGCACGACACGGTCCCGCAGCGCGATCGAGGACACCAACAGGATCATGACCCTGCCGACTATTCTGATCGCGGACGACGACCGGTCGATCCGGACGGTGCTGACCCAGGCTCTCGGCCGGTCCGGCTACCAGGTCCGCACCACCGGGAACGCGAGCACGCTCTGGCGCTGGGTCGAGGAGGGCGAGGGCGACCTCGTGATCACCGACGTCGTCATGCCCGACGAGAACGGGCTCGACCTCATCCCCCGCATCAAGCGGATCCGGCCCGATCTTCGCGTCCTCGTCATGAGCGCGCAGTCGACGCTGATCACCGCCGTCAAAGCGACCCAGCGCGGCGCCTTCGAGTACCTGCCGAAGCCGTTCGACCTCAAGGAACTGCTCGCGGTGGTTGGACGTGCGCTCGCCGCGCCCGCTCCCGCCATGCCGATCCCCGAGGCACGCGACGCCGAGGAGAAGCTCCCGCTGATCGGCCGATCGGCGGCGATGCAGGAGATCTACCGGGCGATCGCGCGTCTCACTACGGCGGACCTCACCGTCATGGTCAACGGCGAAAGCGGGACCGGCAAGGAGCTCGTCGCACGTGCGCTGCACGACTACGGTCGCCGTCGTTCAGGTCCGTTCGTCGCGATCAACATGGCGGCGATCCCGCGGGAGCTGATCGAGAGCGAGCTCTTTGGCCACGAGCGCGGCGCCTTCACCGGCGCCACCAACCGCAACCAGGGTCGTTTCGAGCAGGCCGCGGGCGGCACGCTGTTCCTCGACGAGATCGGCGACATGCCGCACGAGGCGCAGACGCGCCTGCTCCGCGTTCTCCAGGAGGGCGAGTTCACCTCGGTCGGCGGCCGACAGTCCATCCGGTCGAACGTCAGGATCGTCGCCGCGACCCACCGCGACCTCCGGCAGGCCATTCGCGCCGGTGCCTTTCGCGAGGACCTCTTCTACCGCCTGAACGTCGTCCCGATCCGTCTGCCCCCACTCCGCGAGCGCACCGAGGACGTGGCGCTCCTTGCGCGCCACTTCCTCGAACGCGCGGTCGTGAGCGGCCTGCCGGGCAAGACCCTGACGGACGGCGCCATTGAAGCGCTCCGCGCCTATCGCTGGCCGGGCAACGTCCGCGAGCTCGAGAACCTCATGCGCCGCCTGGCCGCGCTGTATCCGCAGGAAACGATCACCGAGGACGTGATCGCGCTCGAGCTCGCCGAAACGGGAGAGGGGTCGGACGGGAGCGAGGGCACGACGCATCCGAGCGCTCCCGAAAGCCTGTCGAACGCGGTCGAACGGCACATCCGCCAGTTCCTGGCGTCAAGCAAGGACGGCATGCCGATGCGCGACATCTACGACCGGGTGATCGCGGAAGTGGAGCGGCCCCTGATCGCGATGACGCTGTCTGCGACCAAAGGAAATCAGATCAAGGCGGCGGCGGTGCTCGGACTGAACCGCAACACGCTCCGGAAGAAGATCCGCGACCTTGAGATCCCCGTGGTCCGGGGACTGGGGTAGACCGGTCCGACGATGCGGCTGGCGGTCAAGCCGGGCGGGCGACGAGTCCCTCCCACCACCAAGGACGGCACGAAGCGACGCCTCGCCAACGTGCTGCTCGGCCGGCAGGTCACGCTGCTGCTGACCGCGATCGCGCTGCTGACCGGGCTCGCGACCTTCGCGGTCCTGTCGGGCGGCCTCGTCCTCGCGCGCCGACGCCCGGTCGACCTCGTCCTGCTCGGCACCAACACCGCTGCGCTGGTCCTCCTTGTGGTGTCGCTCGGCGCGCGGGTGCGACGGGTCTGGAGCGACCGCCGGCTCGGCCTCGCCGCGGCCCGCCTCCACGTGCGGCTCGTGGTCCTGTTCAGCGCCGTTGCCGTGGTGCCGACCCTGGTCGTCGCGGTGTTCGCGACCGCGCTGTTCCATCTCGGCATTCAGGCCTGGTTCAACGACCGGGTGCGAACCGCGCTGGCCGAAAGTCTGGCAGCGGCCCGCGGCTACCTGCAGGAGCATAACGACGCGATCCGCTCCGACGCGTCCAACCTCGCCGACGACCTCGCCAGTGCCGGCGCGAGCAGCTTGGTGATCGCGAACCCGGAAGCGGTGACGCAGATCCTGTTCAACCAGGGACTGCTCAACGGCTTCACCCAGGCGGTCATCTTCGATCCGATCACCGGGCAGGTGATGGCATCGATGAACCACGGCCCATCGTCCCTGCCGCCTCCCGACGCCGTTCTGAAGGCGCGTTCCGGCGGCGTCGCCGTGCTCGACAGCCCAGACCACGCGACGGTGAGCGCGGTGATCTCGCTGCCGGCCGGCCCTGGCCAGCCGCTGCTGATGCTCGCGATCGCCCGGCCGGTCGACAGCGTGATCCTCGGCCACATGGAGCGGACCGAGCAGGCGGTCGCCGCCTATGACCGGCTCGACCGGAACCGCTCCGGTCTCCAGGTCACCTTCGTCCTCATTTTCGTGCTGGTGACCCTTCTCGTGCTCGCCGCGGCGGTCATGATGGGGCTCATCCTCGCCAACCAGATCGCCCGTCCGCTGGGCACGCTGATCGTCGCGGCCGAGCGCGTCCGGACGGGCGATCTCGCCGTGCGCGTGCCGGAACGCGGCGCCGACGACGAGCTCGCCGGGCTGCTGCGCGCCTTTAACCGCATGACCGACCAGCTCGACGCCCAGCGCGGTGAGCTGATGAGCGCCTACAGCCAGATCGACGAACGCCGCCGCTTCACCGAGACCGTGCTGTCCGGCGTGTCGGCCGGGGTGATCGGGCTCGACTTCGAAGGTCGGATCGAGCTCCCGAACCGCGCCGCGAGCGAGCTGCTCGGCACCGACCTGCTCGCCGCCGTCGGTCGCGACCTCGGCGAAACGGCGCCCGGCTTCGCTCCCCTCCTCGCCGAGGCAAGGCGCCATCTCGACCGCCCGTCCGTCGCGCTGATCGAGGTCGACACCGGCAATCGCCGCCGGACGCTGACGGTCCGGATCGGCGTCGAAGGGCGCGAGGATCGCGTCTATGGTTTCGTGGTCACGTTCGACGACATCACCGAGCTCCAGTCGGCGCAGCGGAAAGCCGCATGGGCCGACGTGGCCCGCCGGATCGCGCACGAGATCAAGAACCCGCTCACCCCGATCCAGCTCTCGGCCGAGCGCCTGAAACGCCGGTTCGGCCGTGAAATCACCTCGGATCCCGACACGTTCCGACAGTGCGCGGACACGATCATCCGCCATGTCGGCGACATCGGCCGGATGGTCGACGAGTTCTCCGCCTTCGCCCGCATGCCGATGCCGGTGATCAAGGACGAGGACATCGGACGTATCGCGCGCGAAGCGCTGATCCTCCAGCGCGACAGCCGTCCCGACATTGAGTGGGTCACGACGATCCCGCCCAGCGGTCCGCGCGCGCCGTGCGACCGGCGTCTGGTCGGCCAGGCGCTCGTGAACCTTCTCCTCAACGCCGCCGACGCGGTGCATGCTCGCGACCGCGCGGCACGACAGGGCGGCGGCCGCATCGAGGTCGCGGTGACGGAGTCGGCGGGAAGCGTCCGCATCGCCGTCGGCGACGACGGGATCGGCCTGCCCTCGGCCGAGGAACGCGCGCGCCTCACCGAGCCTTACGTCACCCACAAGCCGAAGGGCACCGGCCTTGGACTTGCCATCGTGAAGAAGATCATGGAGGACCATGGAGGCGCCCTCATGCTCGAGGACCACGATGACGGACCGGGAGCACTCGCCACCTTGATCCTGCCTGCTGCGCGAGCCGACCATGGCGCATGAGGTCCTGATCGTCGACGACGAGCCCGACATCCGGATGCTGATCGAAGGCATCCTGCGGGACGAGGGCTTCGAGACGCGCCAGGCCGGCGATTCGGATGCGGCGATCGCGGCGTTCCGGGCGCGTCGTCCGGCACTCGTGGTGCTCGATGTCTGGCTGCAGGGATCGCGCCTCGACGGGCTCGGCATCCTGCGCGCGATCAGCGGCGAAACGCCCCGCGTGCCGATCGTGATGATCTCGGGCCACGGGACGATCGAGATGGCGGTGACCGCCATCCAGCACGGCGCCTACGACTTCCTCGAGAAGCCGTTCCAGTCGGACCGCCTGCTGCTCGTGATCAGCCGCGCGCTCGAGGCGGCGCGTCTCGAGCGCGAGAACGCGGAGCTCCGTCTTCGGGCGGGGCCGGAAAGCGCGCTTGACGGCGACGGCGCCGCGATCGCGGCCGTGCGTCAGCAGATTGAGCGCGTGGCGCCGACCGGGTCGCGCGTGCTCATCACCGGCGCGGCCGGCTCGGGCAAGGAGGTCGCGGCACGGATGATCCATCGCCGGTCGCGCCGCGTGGACGGGCCGTTCGTCGCGTTGAACTGCGCGACCCTCGCGCCCGCCCGTTTCGAGGAGGAGCTGTTCGGCATCGAAGGCACGCCGGACGGGGCAGTGCCGCGTCGCACCGGCGTGCTCGAGCGCGCCCATGGCGGAACGCTGCTGCTCGACGAGGTGTCGGACATGCCGGCCGAAACGCAGGGCAAGATCGTTCGCGCGCTGCAGGACCAGACCTTCGAGCGGATCGGCGGATCGGCCCGCGTGAAGGTCGACATCCGCGTGCTCGCGACCACCAACCGCGACCTGCAGGGCGAGATCGCGGCGGGACGCTTCCGGGAGGACCTCTACTACCGGCTCGCGGTCGTCCCGCTCCGGATCCCGTCGCTTCGGGAACGCCGCGAGGACATTCCCGATCTCGCCCGGATCCTGTCGGACCGGTCGTCGGAGATCGCAGGCATCCCGCGCCGTGTTCTGTCGGCCGACGCGCTCGCGGCCCTCCAAAGCTACGACTGGCCCGGCAACGTCCGTCAGCTCCGCAACCTGATCGACTGGCTGCTCATCATGGCCGGCGGCAACCCGTCGGAGCCGGTGCGGGCCGAGATGCTTCCGCCCGAGATCAGTCAGGGCGCGCCGGTCCTGCTCAACTTCGATCCGGGCGCCGACGTCATGGCCCTGCCGCTCCGCGAGGCGAGGGATCTTTTCGAGACGCAGTACCTGCAGGCGCAGCTCGTCCGTTTTGGCGGCAACATCAGCCGCACCGCGGGCTTCGTCGGCATGGAGCGGAGCGCACTCCACCGCAAGCTGAAACAGCTCGGTGTCGGCGGCGACGAACGCCAGGCGGCCGGCTGACCGTCACCGCCGAGGACGCTCTGTCACGCGACCGCTCTCGGCTGCTATGATAGACCCGAACGCGCGGCGACGATCTCGCGCGAACAAGAACATCAAGAGGTTGCTGTGGCCAACGAGCGCTCGCAGAACGTTCAGGACGTCTTCCTGAACCATGTCCGTAAGGGCAAGACACCGGTCACCGTCTTCCTGGTCAACGGCGTGAAGCTCCAGGGAATCATCACCTGGTTCGACAACTTCTCCGTACTGCTCCGACGCGACGGTCACACCCAGCTCGTCTATAAGCACGCGATCTCGACCGTGATGCCCGGCGCCCCGATCCAGCTCTTCGACACCTCGAAGGAGGTGCCGGCAAAGGAAACGACCGCCGCCGGCATGTCGTCCCCTGCCGGATCCGGGACGCTGACGATGCGGGAGACCGGTCACGCCGGGCAGGACTGAGCACCCGGGCGTGGCGCCCGCGTGACCGCCACGATGGAGACCGCCGTGGCGCCGACCCGCGCCGCGGTCGTGCTGCCCTGGCATCGCCAGGACGCGGCTCGGGCGGCAGAGGCCCGTCTCGCCGAGGCCGTCGGTCTCGGCGCGTCGATCCGGCTGGTGGTCGTCGCGTCCGGGATCGTGGCGATCCGCCAGCTCAGGCCCTCGACGCTTCTCGGCGAGGGTCAGGTCGAGAACCTCCGCACGATGATCGCCGATCGCGATGTCGGGCTCGTCGTCATGGACGCGACGCTCAGCCCCGTCCAGCAGCGAAACCTCGAACGCGCCTGGTCCTGCAAGGTGATCGATCGGACGGGGCTCATCCTCGACATCTTCGGCGAGCGCGCGGCGACGCGCGAAGGTTCGCTCCAAGTCGAACTCGCCCACCTCGAGTATCAGCGCTCGCGTCTCGTCCGCTCCTGGACCCATCTCGAGCGGCAGCGCGGCGGCTTCGGCTTCCTCGGCGGTCCCGGCGAAACGCAGATCGAGGCCGACCGCCGGCTGATCGGCGACCGGATCGTCCGCATCCGGCGCGAACTCGAGCAGGTCCGGCGCACGCGCGGCCTGCACCGGATGGCCCGGAAGCGCGTTCCGTTTCCGATCGTCGCTCTCGTCGGCTACACGAATGCCGGCAAGTCGACGCTGTTCAACGCGCTCACCGGCGCCGCCGTCCATGCCGAGGACCAGCTTTTCGCGACGCTCGACCCGACGATGCGCGGTCTCCTCCTGCCGTCCGGTCGGCGCGCGATCCTGTCCGATACGGTCGGCTTCATCAGCGAGCTGCCGACCGAACTGGTCGCCGCTTTCCGCGCGACGCTTGAGGAAGTCGCCGAGGCCGACATCATACTCCACGTGCGCGACGTCGCGCATCCCGACAGCGCCGCGCAGCGCACCGACGTCGTCGGCGTGCTCGACAATATGGTGAGCGACGGGACGCTCGATCGCGAATGGGCGGCACGCTCGTTCGAAGTGCTGAACAAGATCGATCTCCTGCCGCCGGACGGCCACCCCGACAGTCCGGGCGCGGTCGGCGTGTCGGCGTTGACGGGCGCCGGCCTGCCGGCCCTGCTGCGCGCGATCGACGAGCGGGTTTCGAGCGGCATGGAGATCGCGCACTACAGGCTCGACGCGTCGGACGGTGCGCCGATCGCCTGGCTCTACGAGCATGGCGAAGTCGTCGAGCGGATCGACCACGAGGACCGCATCGAGGTCGCCGTCCGCCTGCGGCCGGCCGACCGAGCGCGTTTCGAACGCCGCACCGACGGAGGCGCCGAGGCATGACCGGAACAAGCGACGCGGCCCACGCGCTCGACGCGATCCTCCGCGACGTCGCCCGGCGCGAGATCATGCCCCGCTTCCGGCGCCTCGATCCCGGCGCGGTCCGGACCAAGAGCGGCCCGCTCGATCTCGTGACGGAGGCGGACGAGGCGGCCGAACGCGCGATCGCCGCCGCGCTCGCGAAGTGCTTCCCGGATGCGCTTGTGGTCGGCGAGGAAGCGGCGGCGGCCGATCCCGCCGTGCTCGAGGCCCTCGGGGGCGCCGCGCGCGCGATCGTCGTCGACCCGATCGACGGCACCGCCAACTACGCCGCCGGCCTGCCGCTGTTCGGCACGATGGCCGCGCTGATCGAGAACGGCGTGGCGGTCGCGGCGGTCATCCACGATCCGGTTTGCGGCGACAGCCTGATGGCGGCGGCAGGGCAGGGCGCCTGGATCGAGGCGCCCGGCCAGGGCCGACGGCGGCTCTCCGTCGCGTCCGGCGATGTGGTCGGCTCGATGTGCGGCAAGGCGGCGGCGCGGCATTTCGGCGCGGCCAGCGAGCGGCTGGCGGTAGCGCTGCTGGCGACGCTCGGGACCTGGGACTACCGTTGCGCCGCCCACGAGTATCGGTCGGCCAGCGCCGGCCACTGTCACTTCCTGCTCTACTCGACGACGATGCCGTGGGATCACGTCCCGGGCGAGCTGATCTTCCGCGAGGCGGGTGGGTTCGCGGCTCGTCTGGACGGGACGCCCTATCGCGCCGTCGACCGGACCGGAGGCCTTCTCTGCGCCCCGGATCGCGAGAGCTGGCTCGCGCTCCGCGCGGCGCTGTTCCCGGAGGAGGCGATGTCCGACGCGTAGCGATCCGGCCGTCGAAGGATCGAAGCCGGGCAGGCGCTTGGTGCCCGTTGGTGCGCCGGGTGAAACGCCGTGTCTCGATCGATCGCCACGCACGGTGCTCCGTCACCGGTCGCGCTTGGCTCCGATCAGCCCGCTTGCCGGCTTGCTTCCGTCGAGCGCGGTGTCGCGCCTTCCGTCCGGAACGCGTGCCAGGCGAGCAGGCTGTCCGCGAGAAAGGCGAGCAGCGACAGCAGGATGCAGAACAGGGCGAGGCCGAAGACGTCGATCAGCCACGTTGCGACGTCGAAGCCCTTCACGTCGCCGAGGAACAGCACGAACACCGAGCCGCAGGTCGCGGCACCCGCGATCGCGCCGAGCACGATCGCGAGGTCGAGACAGAAGACGCGCCGGTTGAGCCGCCGCCGGTGCCAGAGGAGCTTCGCCTCCTCACTCCCTTCGGTCCGCCCGTCCAGGAGCTCGTCGAGCCGGCTCGCGTGATCCCGCACGCGTGCGATGCGCGTGTTGAACAGCCCGAGGAGCGTGCCGATGCCGTTCAGCAGAAAGACGGGCGCGAGCGCGGTCTGGACGATCCGGGCGGCGACGCCGACCGGGCTGTCGTCGCCGAACGAGGGCGTCGGGATCGGCATCAGCTTTCCTGCCGCTCGCGCGCGCCCGGGTCCGCCGAGGCGCGCGCCTCGGCGGCATCGAGCGTGTTTCGGAGCAGGCAGGCGACCGTCATCGGACCGACCCCGCCCGGAACCGGCGTCAGCGCGCCGGCGACCGCCAGCGCTTCGTCGAAGGCGACATCGCCGATCAGGCGGCTGCCGGTTTCCGTCGACACCCGGTTGATCCCGACGTCGATCACCGTCGCGCCGGGCTTGATCCAATCGCCGCGGACGAGCCCCGGCGATCCCGCGGCGACCACCAGGATGTCCGCCGCCCGCGTGTCCGCCGCCACGTCACGCGTCTTCGAATGCGTGCTGACGACCGTGCAGTCCGCCCGCAGCAGGAGCTGCGCCATCGGTCGGCCGACGATGTTGGACGTCCCGATCACCACCGCGCGCAGGCCCGCGAGATCGTCGCCGCGCACGGAACGGATCAGGATCATGCAGCCGAGCGGTGTGCATGGGACGAGACCGGGCAACCCGCTCGCGAGCCGTCCCGCGTTCAGCACGTGAAACCCGTCCACGTCCTTGTCCGGATCGATCGCGGCGAGAACGGCGACCGTGTCGATCTGCGGCGGCAGCGGCAGCTGGACGAGAATGCCGTGCACAGCGGGGTCGTCGTTCAGCTGTCGGACGAGATCGAGCAGACGCAACGCCGTCGTGTCGGCGGCGAGACGGTGCTCGAAGGAGTTCATGCCCGCGAGACGGGCTTCCTTCGCCTTCGATCGGACATAAACCTCGCTCGCCGGATCGTCGCCGACCAGCACGACGGCGAGACCCGCCCGCATGCCGGTCCGACGCTCGAACGCGCTGGCCTCGCCGGCGATCTCCCGCTTCATCGCGGCCGCGATCGACTTGCCGTCGATCAGGGTCGCGCGCGGGCAATGCTCTCGGATTTCGCGGTCTTCGTTCGGCACGCGCCCATCTGCCCGCAACCGCCGGTTACGGCAAGCTTGGGCCCGGCAAGTTCAGGCTTTGGCCAGCGCGCGCGTGCGCGCGCGACGTCCGACGCGCCGGACGATCGTGTAGAACGACGGCGTCAGCAGCAGGCCGAAGCCGGTCACGCCCAGCATGCCGAAGAACACCGCCGTTCCGAGCGACTGGCGCATCTCCGAGCCCGCGCCCGTCGCGACCGCGAGCGGTGCCACCCCCATGATGAAGGCCAGCGACGTCATCAGGATCGGACGGAGCCGGGTGCGCGCGGCGTGCACGGCGGCGACCTCCGGCCGCGCGCCTTCCTCCTCGGACTGGCGCGCGAATTCCACGATGAGGATCGCGTTCTTCGCGGCGAGCCCCACGAGCACGACAAAGCCGATCTGCGCCAGGATGTCGATCGGCATGCCGCGCCCGAGCAGTCCGGTGACGGAGGCGAGAAGGCACATCGGCACGATCAGGATCACCGCGAGTGGCAGGCGCCAGCTCTCGTAGAGGGCGGCGAGCACCAGGAAGACGAACAGCGCGGCCGCGCCGAACACGAGCAGCGTCGGGGTCCCGTGCTGCTGCTGCTGGAAGGCGAGATCGGTCCACTCGAAGCCGACGCCGGGCGGCAACACCTGATGGGCGAGCTGCTCCATCCGGTTGAGCGCGACGCCGGTCGCGACTCCAGGCGCCGCGGTGCCCATGATCTCGGCGGCCGGGAACAGGTCGTAGCGCGGTACGCGATACGGCGCGGTCACCTCCGTCAGGCGCGCGACGGTGCCGATCGGCACCATGTCGCCGCTCGCGTTCCGTGCCCGAAGACGAGTGATGTCCGACGTGTCCCGCCGGAAGGCTCCGTCCGCCTGCGCGATCACCTCGTAGGTGCGGCCGAGATAGTTGAAGTCGTTCACGTACTGCGATCCGAGATAGACCTGCAGCGCGTTGAAGACGTCGCTCGGCGTGAGGCCCACCTTCTCAGCCTTCTCGCGGTCGATGTCGGCGTAGACCGACGGCGTCGTCGTGCCGAACAGGGTGAACACGCCTGCGAAGTCCGGATCCCGGTTCGCGGCGGCAACCAGCGTCTGCGCCGCCTTGCTGAGCGCCTCGGATCCGGCGCCGGCGCGATCCTGCAGCATCATCTTGAAGCCGCCCGCCGTGCCGAGCCCCTGCACGGGGGGCGGCGGGATCGTCAGCACGAAGGCGCCCTGGATCACCGAAAGCCGCTGGCGGAGATCCGCGAGCACGGTGGCGGCGGTGACCCCCTTCAGCGTGTGGTTGTAGAGCGTCGGAAGGCCGGAGAAGATCGTCCCGTCGTTCGACGCGACCGTGAACGTCGTCGCGTCGAGGCCCGCGAACGGCGCCACGTGCTCGACGCCCCTGGTCGACAGGATGATCCCGATCGCCTGTTTCACCACGGCTTCGGTGCGCGCGAGGGTCGCGCCCGGCGGCAGCTGCACGACCGTGATCAGGTAGCCCTGGTCCTGTTCCGGAATGAAGCCGGTCGGCGCGCGGGAGAACTGGAAGGCGGCCAGCGCGATCAGGGCGGCATACACCGCCGCCACGAGGCCGAGCATGCGGACGAGACGCGCGGTGATCCGGCCGTAGCCGTCGGACAGTCGCTCGAAGCCGCGGTTGAACGCGTCGAACCCGGCCAGGACCAAGCGGAACGGAAGCGCGCGGGACCGGGCCGCGTGCGCGTCGTGCGGCCGGAGCAGGATCGCGCACAGCGCCGGGCTCAAGGTCAGGGACACGAAGCACGAAATTACGGTCGAGGCCGAGATCGTCACCGCGAACTGGCGGAAGAACTCCCCGGAAATCCCGGACAGGAAGGCCGACGGCACGAAGACGGCGCAGAGCGTGAGCGCGATCGCGATCAGCGCGCCGCCCACTTCGTCCATCGTCCGGTGCGCGGCCTCCGCCGGCGTCATGCCGAGCCGAAGATTGCGCTCGACGTTCTCAACGACGACGATCGCGTCGTCGACCACGATGCCGACCGCGAGCACCAGGCCGAACAGCGAGAGGTTGTTGAGCGAGATCCCGACGGCGGCGAGGATGGTGAACGTCCCGACGAGCGAGACCGGAATCGCGATCACCGGGATCAGCGACGCTCGCCAGGTCTGCAGGAACAGGATCACCACCCCGACCACGAGCAGGATCGCGACGAAGATCGTCTGGATCACCTCGTTGACCGATTTCGCGACGAAGATCGTCGGGTCGTAGATGATCTTGTCGTCGAGTCCGGGCGGGAATTGCTGCCGGAGCGCGGCCATCGTCGAAAGCACCTCGTGCTCGACCGCGAGCGAATTGGCGCCGGGTTGCGCGAAGATCAGCAGCGGCAGTCCAGGTCCGCGATCCATGTAGGCCGTGGACCCGTAGTCGGCGGCGCCGATCTCGGCGCGTCCGACGTCGCGGATCCGCGTGACGTGGCCGTTCGCGTCCGACTTGACGACGATGTTCTCGAATTCAGCCGGCGTCGAAAGCCGGCCCAGCGTCTGGATGTTCAGCTGGTACGCGCCGCCGGGCGGGATCGGCGGCTGATTCAACACGCCGGCCGACACCTGCACGTTCTGCGCGCGTAGCGCAGACAGCACCTGATCGGCATCGAGATGATAGGCGGCGATCTTGTCCGGATCGAGCCAGATCCGCATCGCGTAGTCGCGCGATCCGAACAGCTGCACGTCGCCGACGCCGGGCAGGCGGGCCAGCATGTCCTTGACGTGCAGCGTCGCGTAGTTGGACAGGTAGAGATCGTCCCGGGAGTTGTCGGGAGAGTAAAGATGCACCGCCAGCAGGATGTTCGGCGTCGACTTTCGGACCTGCACGCCGAGACGCTGCACGTCGTCCGGAAGCCGGGGCAGGGCGTCTTCCACCCGGTTCTGCGTCAGCATCTGCGCGACGTTGAGGTCGGTGCCGATCCGGAACGTGACGGTGATCGTCAGCTTGCCGTCCCCGGTCGACTGGCTGCTCATGTAAAGCATATTTTCGACGCCGTTGATTTCCTGCTCGAGCGGCGTGGCCACGGTCTTGCTCACGGTCTCGGCCGACGCGCCCGGATAGGTCGTCGTGATCTGCACCGTCGGCGGAACGATCTCGGGATATTGTGCGATCGGAAGCGTGAAGAGCGCGCCGAGACCGATCAGCGTCACGAAGGCGCTGACCACGGTGGCCAGGATCGGCCGGTCGATGAAGGTGTGGGTGAAGCGCATCGTCCGGTCCTCGTGTCCAGAGCCTTGGCGGTCAGCCGGCGGTCTGCGGGACGGCCGCGACGATCGATCCCGCTTCCGGCCTCACCTTGGTACCCGGCATCGCGTGCATGACCCCGTCGATGATCACCCGATCGCTCGGTGCGAGGCCGCTCCGGATGACGCGGAGACCGTCGACCATCGGTCCGACCGCGACGAGCTTCGGGACCACCGTGCCGTCCGGCGCAACCGTCATCACCAGCGACTGCGATTGGTCAAGCATCACCGCGCTGTCCGGCACGAGAAGGGCAGGGACGGCACGCCCGGTCGCAAGACTGAGACGGGCGAACTCGCCGGGAACGAGGAAGAGATCGGAGTTCCCGACCGTCGCCCGGGCATGGATCGTGCCGCTGCCGCGGTCGATCTCGTTGTCGACGAAGTCGAGCGTGCCCGTGCGGGTGGCGCGCGGCTCGTCCGACAGGCGGAACGGAACCGGCTCGCCGAGCCCGTTCGATCCGTGCGCCCGGACGAAGCTCAGATAGTCGTTCTCGCTCATGTCGAAGTCGAGGTGGATCGGATCGAGCGACACGATCGTCGTCAGCAGCGTCGTCGCCGACGTGCCGCCGCGGCTGCCGCTCACGAGATTGCCGACGGAAACGAGATGGTTGCTGATGCGACCCGTGAAGGGCGCCGCGATGTGGCAATAGTCGAGGTCGAGCTCGGCGTCGCGCACCGCCTGCTCGGCCTGTTCGAGGGCGGCGGTGTCGGCTTCCTGGTCGCCGACCCGCTGGTCGACGCTTTCCGCGGTTCCGAACTGCGTCTGTTTCAGCTGCCGCGCCCGCCACAGCTCGCTGTTGGCGAGATCGAGCCGTGCCTGCGCGCTTTTGACCGACGCGACCGCCTCGGCGAGCCTGATCTGGTATGGACGCTCGTCGATCACGAAAAGCAGGTCGCCCTTGTGCACGATCTGACCGTCGCGGAAGCGGATCTCGGACAGCGTGCCGCCGACCTGCGCCCGGATCTCCACCCGATCGACTGCGGAGAACTGCCCGAGGAAGCTCGTGCGCTCGGCGACGGTGCGCTCGAGCGGCGTGCTCACGGTGACCAGAGGGGGAGGCGGCGCGACGGGGGACGTCGTTCCGTGTGCCGGGCCTCCGCGGAAGAAGAACGCTCCGGTGCCTCCCGCGATCAGGAGCGCCGCCAGCGCCGCGATCCGGCCGGCGCCGAGCGAGCGTCGGCGGCGCGCGGGGGTGCGCTCGCGGGCCGCTCGCGGATCCAGGATGCCGTCGTGTTCGATCATGGCCGCCTCAATAGGGCCGAACTGTATCGGCCGGTATGATACTTATCGGTATGATATCTGGACGAGCGAAGTCAAGCGGCCTATTTCCGGTGTGGGGCGTTAGCCCGCGTGAGAGGAATTGAGGCAATGGGCCGTCCGAAGGAGTTCGATCCCGGCGAGGCACTCGAGGCGGCACTCGACGTGTTCTGGCGGAAAGGGTTCGACGGCGCCTCCCTGACCGACCTTACGGAGGCGATGGGGATCACGCGGCCCAGCCTCTACGCCGAATTCGGAAACAAGGAGCAGCTGTTCCGTCGCGCGCTCGAACAATATCAGGCGACCTGCCTCGCGTTCTCCGACCGGGCGCTCGGCGAACCGACGTCGCGTCTGGTTGCCGAGCGCCTGCTGTTCGGGGCAGCCGACGCGCAGACCGACGGCGTGCACCCGGCGGGATGTCTCGCGACGAACGGCATGGTCGCGTGTTCGGATGCGGCCGGTGCGGTGCGCCAGGCGGTGTTGACCGTTCGCGACCGCAAGCACGCGGCGCTTCGCGAGCGGCTCGACCGGGCGAGGCGCGAAGGCGATCTTCCGGACGGCGTCGATCCGGAGGCGCTCGCGAGCTTTCTCGAGGCCGTCACCCAGGGCATGGCCGTGATGGCGTCGACCGGTGCGTCGCGCGAAACGCTCTACCGCGTGGTGCGGCGCTCCCTCGAGGCATGGCCGAGCCCGGTCCGCACCACGGTGACGACGGCATCCTCGGCAGGGCGCCGAGCCGCCGGCGATTGACGGTGCGGGATCAGACCCCCGTCAGGCCCGTCGCGCCGCGTTCAGCCATTCCGTCGCCAGACCTCCTCCTGCAGGCCGAACGCGAAACAGACCCAAAGCGCGAGCGGAATGCCGGCGACGCTCGCGCGGCGGTCGATGGCAGCGGAGGCCGCGACAGCGCCGACGGCGGTGGCGAGCATCCCGGCGGTGACGCCGGTCGCTTCCCCGAGGCGTTTCCGGCCGAACAGCACCCACGAGAAGCTCCCGACGCCAAGGAGGTTGGCGCCCCAGAAGGCGAGCGACGCCGTTCTCGCGCGGCTGGTCGGGGCCGAAAGAAGCCGGTAGCCGGAATATCCCAGCAGGGCGTCGAGGCCGGTCCAAGCGACCGCGAAGACCGGTCCGGGCGGGGTGACGGAGGGCTTCCTGAGCGACTTGTACCAGGCCGCGGTTCTTGGATGATCGGGTGTCGGGCCGTACCGACGTCCGACGAGCTGGGCGACGACCACACCGGTCGTGGCCAGGACGGCTGCGAGGTCACGTCGCATGGGTTGAGCTCCATCGGGGTTCGGTCCTCGTCGAACACCGTCGGGCGTGGACGCGTTCCTCGACGGCGGTGTCCCGTTTCCGTTCCGGGCGGGAAGACGTCCGGCGTCAGGCGAGCGGTGCGTCGGCGCTGATCGTTCCTTCCGGCCCTTGCCGAGCGGCGTCGCGGGCGCCGACATGCGTCGTGAACAGCCGGATGCCCTCGCCGAGCGCGCCATCTCCCAGCGCCTGCAGCACGTCCCGGTAGACGAGATGACTGGGGTAGAACCGCTCGGGAAGAGTTGTGAACCAACGAAGATCGCCGGCCCGGGCCGTGCCGTCGCCGCTCAGGATCCGCTTGCGCGGCTCGCCGCGAAGCGTGGCCGGGAAGCAGAGCGACACGGAATGCCCGCGATCGTCGAAAATCTGGATCAGCGCGACCGGTCGGTCGGCGGCATCGACCCCGCAGCCGAACTCCTCCTCCGCGCAGGCGGAGATCCGGTGGGCGATCTCTTCCCGATGACGGATGATGCTTCCGGGCACATGCCAGCCGGTCCCGAACGGATCGTCGCGCCAGGCGAGCAGCACGCCCTTCACGGGATCGCGGACGAGCAGGTCCACGTTCGGCGTCGCTGCCACCTCCGTGATGAAGCGGAACAGCGGCCAGGGCAGGTCGGTGCCACGACCCTCAAGCCGACGCAGTAGCGCTTCGAGCGTCGTCAGTTCTTCCTGCGTGAGCGCGTTGAGGTCTTCGGTCGTCATGGCGTTTCTCTCCTTACGGCGCCACCTTGTGAGATCCCGGTTTCTGCCGCGTCGCGAACCTCCAGTTTGGTTGCCAAAACGGACTCCCGGAGGAGGAAATGCGCAGTCGGATCGATCGTCCGCGTCCGACGTTTACGGCTCGTCAGGGCCCAGCCGTTCCTGCAGCTTCTCGATGACTTCGAGCAGGCGCCCCACATGGGTTTCGCGAAGATGATCGAGCTTCTCGTGGAGGAGCTTGATCTCAAGCTCGGAGCGGACATTGACGTCGTAGTCGTGTTTGGCATCGGCGCGATCGATCGCCGCCTGTCTGTTCTGGCTCATCATGATGAAGGGTGCCGCGTAGGCAGCCTGGAACGACAGGGCGAGATTGAGGAGAATGAAGGGGTAGGGATCCCAGTGTCGGACGAAGGCGGTGACGTTGAGCGCCATCCAGACGATCAGGATGGCCGTCTGGACGAGGATGAACGGCCACGATCCCACGGCGGCCGCGACCTTGTCCGCCACGAACTCGCCCGTCGTGAGACGTGGCGCCGCGGCGGGACCCGGTTCCCGGCTTCGGCTTCGAAGCCGGTGAAGCAGATCGCGTTCCTGATCGGCGAGGCTACTGATCGTCGGCAGCAAGGATACCTCCCGAAAGGCCGTGGCAAAGACGCTGAAGCACGTGCCGAGCAGAGCTGTCTCCTTCGAAGTCGTTTCGGCTGCGGCGGCGGCGAAGGGTCTTCTCCGGCCAACCTATGTCACCATGGTGGAACGGTCAGCAGAACCGTGTGCGACTCGGGCCTTGAGCACGGGCGGTCGAAGCCGCCCGTCCACGCTTGCGCCGGAGGAGCGTACGCAGCTTCGTTTGGTCGCGCGAACGAGGAAGCCGGATCGGCGATGCTCCCGCCGCGCGGAGGGTCACCGTGCGGCGCGAACGACGATGCCGCTCCGTCTTCATCCCGACTAGATTGCCGTATAAGAAACATTATGCCAACTCGGCTAGCATGGCGTGGGCGGATGCGGCCGGCGCGAGCGCCCCTGGCACCATTCCGGGCCGGAGTGCATCTCCGGCGGCGGACGTCGGGCCGCCCGGACCGGGTGCCCGACATCGTCCGCGAAGCCCAGGAGCGGCAACGCCGGCAGGCGGCAAGGCGCCGCCGACCGGTTGCGGAGGACGAGGCGTCGAATGCCGCCGACCGTCGCGTCGGATCGGCCGCCTCTCCTCGATGGACCGTGAGCACCAGCGCGCCGGCCCGGGACGGGCCGATCGTGTCCGCCGCATGCTCAACCGACACGAGGAGCAACGAGGACAGAAGCGCCACCGCCGCTCGTCGAGCGACGGGGCGGCGTCCCTCAGTGATTGTCCCGCGGAACGCCCATCGTCGTCGCGACCCGCTGGAACGCCACCGCATCCTCGAGAACGGCGCCGTGTTCGAGCTGTCCCACACGGTCACGCTGGAGCTTCTGCCAGGGCGTCTGGTGTTCCGGGATCCGGTACCCGCCCTCGTCCGCCAACGCGGTGCGCCGCGCGTCGAGTTCGTCGTCGGACAGGAGGGCGTCGACACGGCCCGCGCGAAGATCGACCCGGATCCGATCTCCCGTCCGAAGCAGCGCCAGGCCGCCGCCTGCGGCCGCCTCCGGCGAAGCGTTCAGGATCGACGGCGAGCCCGACGTGCCCGACTGGCGCCCGTCGCCGAGGCAGGGCAGCTCGTCGATCCCCTGCTCGATCAGGTACGAAGGCGGCCGCATGTTGACCACCTCGGCCGCGCCCGGATGACCGACCGGCCCGGCACCCCGCATCACCAGGATGTCGCCGGCGCCGATCGCGAGCGCGGGATCGTCGATCCGACGCGCGTAGTCGTCGCGTCCGTCGAACACCACCACGCGACCGGTGAACGCTTCCGGATCGGCGGAATCGCTGAGGAAGCGCGCGCGGAAGGCCTGCGACACGACGCTCACCTTCATCACCGCGGACGAGAAGAGATTGCCACGCATCACGAGCAGGCCCGCACGTGTCTTAAGCGGTGCGTCGACCGGCCGGATCACCTCGTGGTCGAGCGAGCGTGCGTCGCGGCAGTTCTCGCCGATCGTGCGCCCGGTGACGGTGAGCGCCGTCTCGTCGAGGAGCCCGTGACGCATGAGCTCGCCGACGACCCCCGGCACGCCCCCCGCACGATAGTAGTCCTCGCCGAGATAGCGACCCGCGGGTTGCAGGTCGACGAGCAATGGAAGGTCGAGGCCGTAGGTCTGCCAGTCCTCGATCGCGAGCGCTACGCCGGCGTGCCGCGCGATCGCCGCGAGGTGGATCGGCGCGTTGGTGGATCCCCCGATGGCGGTGTTCACCCGTATGGCGTTGAGGAACGCCGCGCGCGTCAGGATCGCCGATGGGCGGAGATCTTCGCGAACCATCTCGACGATCCGGCGGCCGGTCTCGTACGCGATCTCCTGTCGATCACGGTAAGGCGCCGGGATCGCCGCCGAACCGGGAAGCTGCATGCCGAGCGCTTCCGCGAGCGAGTTCATCGTCGTCGCCGTGCCCATGGTGTTGCAGAACCCGGCCGATGGGGCGGACGACGCGACCAGCTTCATGAAGCCGTGCTGGTCGATCTCGCCGGCCGCCAGCATCCGCCGCGCACGCCAGATGATCGTACCCGACCCGACCCGCTCGCCGTCGTAGTAACCGTTCAGCATCGGTCCGACCGAGAGCGCGATCGCCGGGATATCGACGGTCGCGGCTCCCATCAGGCAGGCCGGCGTCGTCTTGTCGCAGCCGATCGTCAGCACGACGCCGTCGAGCGGATATCCGTAGAGGACCTCGACCAGGCTCAGATAGCTCAGGTTGCGGTCGAGACCGGCGCTCGGCCGCTTGCCCGTTTCCTGGATTGGATGGATCGGGAACTCGAGCGCGATCCCCCCGGCGTCCCGGATGCCTTCCCTCACCCGCTCCGCCAACACGAGATGGTGCCGATTGCACGGCGCCAGATCGGAACCGGTCTGGGCGATGCCGACGATCGGCCGGTCGGACTGCAGCTCGTGCAGCGACAAACCGAAGCTGAGGTATTTCTCGAGATAAAGCGCCGTCATGTCCGGTTGGTCAGGATTGTCGAACCAGGCACGCGATCGCAGACGCTTCGTCATCTTTCACCTCACGCAAGGCTCGAGCCCCTGCGCGAGATCCTACACGCGCCGCCCTGGTGGCGGGAGCGCGCCGTGGCGCGCGAGCACGCTCTCGTTCGCCTCGTCGATTTCGATTAGCTTGACCTCGTAACCCCACAGGTCGGCAAGCGCCTTCAGGGTCGCGTCGGCGTCCTTCTTGTGGAGGAGCTGACCGGGCCGGGTCCGGTGCTCGACGTGGAGGCAGCGATCCGACGCGAGGTCGGCGTCGACGATCTGGAGTTCGGGCGCGTAGCGACTCGGATCGTGATGCCGGGAAAGCGCCCGCCGTATCTCGCGGTAGCCTTCGGCATCGTGAATCGCATCGACAAGCAGATACGGTTTCGACGCGTCGTCGAGCAGGCGGAACATCCTGAACCGGCGCATCACCGTCGGCGACAGGAACTGCAGGATGAAACTCTCGTCCCGATACTCGGACCACACGTGCTTCAGCGTCTCGATCGGTCTCCCGTTGCCGGCGATGTCGGGGAACCAGGCGCGGTCCTCCTCGGTCGGATCGATGCACGCGCGCACGATATCCGACATCATCGCGTAGCCGAGCGCATAGGGATTGAAGCCGGACGAGGCCGGGTGATCGAAACCCGGCTGGGTGATGACGTTGGTCGTCGAATGGATCACTTCGAGATAGGCGGCGTCGTCGATCTGCCCGGTCTCGTGCAGCCGCGTCATGATGTGCTGATGCACCCAGGTGGCGCACCCCTCGTTCATGACCTTCACCTGAGGCTGCGGATAGAAATACTGCGCGATCAGGCGGACGATGCGGATGACCTCGCGCTCCCAACGCTCGAGGCGCGGCGCGTTCTTCTCGAGAAAGTAAAGGAGGTTCTCTTCCGGCAAGTTGAGCCGTCGCTTGCGGTCGGCGACCGGATCCTCGCGCCGTCCGGTTCGCGCGGTCGGCACGGTGCGCCACAGATCGTTGTAGCTTCGCGTCTCGTGCTCCTGGCGCTCGCGCTCGCGCTGGTTCTCCGCCTTCAGATCGAGCGGCCGCGAGCCCGCGCTCCGGTGGACCGCTTGGCCCTGCAGCGCGTGCGCGGCGTCGAGGATCCGCTCGACCGCGCGCCGACCGTGCTGCTCCTCGCAGCGGCTGACGTAGCCGCGCGCGAACTCGAGGTAGTCGAGGATGCCGGATGGCTCCGTCCATTGGCGGAACACTCGATTGTTCTTGAAGAAATGGTTATGACCGAAAGCGGCGTGCGCGATCACCAGCGCCTGCATCGTCGCCGTGTTCTCCTCCATAAGATAGGAGATGCACGGATCCGAATTGATCACGACCTCGTAGGCCAATCCCATCAACCCGCGACGATAGGCGTTCTCGTGCGTGACGAATCGCTTCCCGAACGACCAGTGCTTGTAGGTGAGCGGCAGTCCTGACGTGGTGTAGACGTCGAGCATCTGCTCAGACGTGATCAGCTCGATTCGGTTCTCGTAAAGATCGAGCCCGAGTTCCCCGACGCTGATCCGCTCGATCGCGTCGTAGCAGTCGCGGATGATCTGAAAGGTCCAGTCGACACCCTGGTAGAGCAGCCTGCCCTCCCCGCCCCCGTCCTTCGCCGCGATCACGTTCATGAAGCGGCACGCCCGCCGGGGAACGCCGCCTTGTCGCGACGCGAGAAGAGGTCCCGGAAGACCGGGAAAATGTCGCGCCGATCGCTCACCTGCCGCATCGCGAGGTTGCGCGCACCGGCAGCGACCTTCGCGTACCCGCGCCAAAGGTCGCTTTCGCCGCGGATCACCGCGCCCGACCCGCTGATCTCGATGTAGGCGTAGTACTGGACGATCGGCAGGATCTCCCCTTCCAGAATGCCGGAGGCACGCGCGGTGTCGCCCGAGAAGTTGTCTCCGTCGGACGCCTGGGCAACGTAGATGTTCCACTGATCGGCGGGGTATCTCGCCTGCTGGATCTTTCCGAACTCGAGAAGGGCCGACGAGACGATTGTGCCGCCGGTCCGCGGGTCGGTGAAAAAGCGGTTCTCGTCGACCTCCTCCGCCTGTTCGGTGTGCCGGACGAAGACGATATCGACGCGCTTGTAGCGGCGCTCGAGGAAAACGTGAAGCAGAAGGAAGAACCGCTTCGCGAGGTCCTTCATCTGCTCGGTCATGGAACCCGACACGTCCATGAGGCAGAACATCACCGCGCGCGCATTGGGTTTCGGCACGGGCGCGAAGCGGCGGAAGCGAAGATCGACCGGATCGATCCACGGCACGCGGGCGAGACGGCGGTTCACCCGGACGAGTTCTTCCCGCAGGCCGCCCACGTCGGCGCCGTTTGCTTCCGCGTCTGCGATCGCCGCCTCCAGCGCCCGGACCTCGTCCGATTTCGGTCGCTTGAGACCGATCCGCCGGGCCATCGAGTAGCGCATGGTGCGGCCGAGATCGAGTTGCGACGGGGCGCCGTCGCTCGCGATGCCGCTGCGCTGCGGGGCGGTGGTGTCGCTGGTCGCGATCTCGCGCTTCACGAGATCGGGTAGCTCGAGATCCTCAAAGAAGAGGTCGAGGAACTCGTCCCGCGTCAGGATGAACCGGAACTCGTCCTGGCCGCCGCCGCCCTCGCCGGCCTCGCCCGATCCGCCGTCCCCCTCGCCGCCTCCTTCCGGTCGCTTGATCCGGTCGCCCTTCGAGAACTGCCGGTTGCCCGTCAGCACCACATTGCGCGCGCCGCCGGTGAACGTCGTGTGGAAGCTCGGCTCGTGCAGTTGGTCGGCCGGGACGCTGACCGCCTCGTCATGCCCCACGTCGCGAAGCTTGCCCGAGGTCACTGCCTCGCGCGTCGCACGCAGCATCGACTCCCGGGCTCGGACCAGCACGCGCCGGCGGTTCTCGGTGTTCTTGCCGTGAGGGTTTGACCGTCGGTCGATGATGAACACGTGGTCGGTGCTCTCCCTGAAGTCCGGATGTCGATCCCGCGACCGGCTGTTCCGCGTCAGGCCGACTGCTTCACCCGCATGTACCATTCGACGAGGCGACGGACCTGCCGCTCCGTGTAGCCGCGCGACACCATCCGCTCGACGAAGTCGCCGTGCTTCTTCTCGCTCTCGTTGTCGCGCTTCGAGCCGAAGCTGATGACCGGCAGCAGATCCTCGACCTGGCTGAACATCCGCTTCTCGATGACCTCGCGGATCTTTTCGTAGGACGTCCAGGACGGGTTGCGGCCGCTGTTGTTCGCGCGTGCCCGGAGCGCGAACTTCACGACCTCGTTCCGGAAATCCTTCGGGTTTGCGATGCCGGCCGGCTTTTCGGTCTTGGTCAGCTCCGCGTTCAGCAGGTCGCGGCTCATCATCTGGCCGGTGTCGGGATCCTTGAAGTCCTGATCCTCGATCCAGGCGTCGGCGAAATCCAGGTAGCGGTCGAACAGGTTTTGTCCGTAGTCGTGATAGCTTTCGAGATAAGCCTTCTGGATCTCATTGCCGATGAACTCGGCGTAGCGGCCCGCCAGCTCCGACTTGATCATCGCGAGGTAGTTCGCCTCGGTGTCGGCCGGGAACTGCTCACGACGCACAGCCTGTTCCAGGACGTACATCAGGTGGACCGGATCGGCGGCCACTTCGGTCGCGTCGTGGTTGAAGGTCGCGGACAAGACCTTGAACGCAAATCGCGTCGAGATACCGTCCATCCCCTCGTCGACGCCGGCCGCGTCACGATACTCCTGCATCGTCCGCGCCTTGGGATCGGTCTCCTTGATGTTCTCGCCGTCGTAGACGCGGAGCTTTGCCCATTGCGTCGAGTTCGGATGCGGACGAAGTCGCGACAGCACCGCGAATCGCGCGAGCATTTCGAGCGTGTGCGGCGCGCACGGTGCGACCGCGAGCTCCGACGTCCGGAGCAGCTTTTCGTAAATCCTGGTTTCCTCGGACGCACGCAGGCAATAGGGCACCTTCACGACCGAGACCCGGTCGAGGAAAGCCTCGTTGGTGCGATTGTTCCGGAAGGTCTGCCATTCCGACTCGTTCGAATGTGCGAGGATGATGCCGTTGAACGGAATGGAACCGATGTTCTCGGTACCCGCGTAGTTCCCTTCCTGGGTCGCCGTCAGCAGCGGGTGCAGCATCTTGATCGGCGCCTTGAACATCTCGACGAATTCGAGAATGCCCTGGTTGGCGCGGTTGAGCCCGCCCGAGAAGCCGTAGGCGTCCGGATCGTTCTGGCTGAAGCTTTCCAGCTGTCGGATGTCGACCTTGCCGACCAGCGCCGACACATCCTGGTTGTTGTCGTCGCCGGGCTCGGTTTTCGCCACCGCGATCTGCCGGAGGCGCGACGGGTGCAGCTTCACCACTGTGAAGCGCGACATATCGCCGTCGAACTCCTCGAGCCGCTTCAGGGCCCAGGGGCTCGCGATCCCGGTCAGCAGACGGGTCGGGATGCCGTAGCGCTCCAGCAGCATCGGTCCGAAGCGCTCCGGATCGAAAAGGCCGAGCGGGCTTTCGAACACCGGACTGAGCGTGCGCCCGGCCTTGAGCACGTAGATCGGTTCGCGCTCCATCAGCGACTTGAGCCGCTCGCCAAGTGACGACTTACCGCCGCCGACCGGTCCGAGCAGGTAGAGGATTTGCTTCCGCTCCTCGAGGCCCTGGGCGGCATGACGGAAGAAGCCGACGATCCGCTCGACGGTTTCTTCCATGCCGTGGAAGTCGGCGAAGGCCGGGTAGACCCGCAGCGTCCGGTTCATGAACATGCGGGACAGGCGCGGATCGCGCGACGTGTCGATCGTTTCCGGCTCGCCGATCGCCTTCAGCATCCGCTCGGCCGGGCCGGCAAAGACCGATCGGTCCGTCCGGCAGTGGTCGAGATAGGCCGAAAAGCTCATCTCGGTTTCGCGCCGCTGTTCGCGCAGCGATGTGGCGAGCGAGAAGACGTCGTCGAGCGGAGCCATGGTCAATCCTCCTGACCGATCGGCGACCCGGGCTTCCGTCGAGGCTGTTCGGAGCCATCCCGCGCCGCCCGGTCAAAACCGGTCCTGTTCAGATGCACTCCTGTCGCGATCAAATTCGGGTGACCGCGCCGGTCAGTGAGACACGCAAGCCGCGAATGTGATCTCCTACGTGTGTGTGTCGCCGTTCGCTGCAACCGTCGTCATCCGTCCGGATGTCGGCGAGTCTGCGTTTGCGTCCATGGTCATCACGCTATCGCTGGCCTGACGGCGCTTTCAACAGCAATCGCGCTTTCCTCGGACGCCTTTGCAAAGGCCGAGCCACGATGTGGCGCAAAGCTCACGGCGTGATCGCGCGCGAACCACGCGTTATCGCGGCGGAGGCTCGATCACCATGCCGTCGAAGCCGGGCTCGACGCCCGCCGGCAGATGACGCTGCATCCACGCCCAGTCGAGATCCGGCCCCATGTGGGTGAGCACGGTACGGCGCGGCCGGAGCTGCTCGACCCATCGCAGCACCCGCGAAAGATGCGCATGGCCACCGTGCTCCTCGCGCTGGAAGCAGTCGATCACCCAGGTGTCGACGCCCGCCAGTGCCGACAACGCTGCCTCGTCCAGATCGCTGACATCCGTCGAATAGGCGAACCAGCCGGCTCGCAGTCCGAGTGTGCGGACCCGCGCGTGGATCTGCGAGAAGATCGTGATCTCGGCGCCGAGGAGCGGAACACGATCGCCCGGCGACACCGTCCGGGGCACCAGCACCGGCCGGAAGAACATCGGCGGCGTCCAGGGCCCGAACGCGTAGGAAAAGCGGCCGCGCAGCTCCGACAGCGTTTCCGCGAACGCGTAGGCGTCAAGGGGTTGTCCCGACAGCCGGTTCAGGCTCCGGACATCGTCTATCCCGGACACGTGGTCCGCGTGCGCGTGGGTGAACAGGATCGCGTCCACGCTCGGGATCGCGCAGTCGACCAACTGGGTACGGAGTTCCGGCCCGGTGTCGACGAGCAAACGCCGTCCCGGCGTCAGTTCGACGACCAGCGCGGTGCGGCTGCGGCGGTTCCGCGGTTCCGCGGGATCGCAGACCCCCCAGT
>CAXUBA010000013.1:0-450 GCA_964249205.1 uncultured Acetobacteraceae bacterium
CCAACCCGGTCAGGTCCGGAAGGAAGCAGCCGCAACGGGTCTCCGCACGGGTCGACGTTTCGGCCTCCCACCACCCCGGCGCCGGTGCTGCTCGGCCGCTCGGTCACGCGAGGGTCATGACCGCGCCCGACGACGCTCTCGACGACACCGCGCTGCCGGAACCGCCCGCGCCCGCGGGAATGGGGTTCTTCGGCGAGGTGCGGGCCGCCGCGACGCCGCGGGTCGCGACGTCCTACCGGGTTCTCGCGCGCGCCTACCGACCGCTCGGCTTCGACGACATGATCGGCCAGGACGCGACGGTCCGCGTCCTCCGTCGCGCCTTCGCGACCGGGCGGGTCGCGCATGCTTTCATGCTGACGGGCGTCCGCGGCGTCGGGAAGACGACCACGGCGCGGATCATCGCGCGCGCGCTCACCTGCGTCGGCCCGGACGGGACGGGCGGTCCGACCG
>CAXUBA010000013.1:460-32836 GCA_964249205.1 uncultured Acetobacteraceae bacterium
CCCCGCGCGCGCCCCCCCCGGCGGCGCCCGGCGGGGCCGGGGGGGCCCGACCGCCGATCCGTGCGGCGTCTGCCCGAACTGCGTCGCGATCGGCGCCGATCGCCATCCGGACGTGCTCGAGCTCGACGCGGCGTCGCGGACCGGCGTCGACGACGTGCGCGAGATCATCGAGGCGACGAGGTTCCGGCCGATGCAGGCGCGCGCCAAGGTGTTCATCGTGGACGAGGTCCACATGCTGTCGCGGAACGCCTTCAACGCGCTGCTCAAGACGCTTGAGGAACCGCCCGACCACGTCACCTTCGTGTTCGCGACGACCGAGCTCCGCAAGGTTCCGGTCACCGTTCTGTCGCGCTGCCAGCGTTTCGATCTCCGGCGCGTGCCGCAGGACGTGCTCGCCGTGCATTTCGCGCGGATCGCGGCGCGCGAGGGCGTCGCGGCCGACGAGGATGCGGTGCGGATGATCGCGCGTGCGGCCGACGGATCGGTCCGCGACGGGCTGTCGCTGCTCGACCAGGCGATCGCGACCGCACCCGCGGTCGCGACGGGTGGCCCGCCCGCGATCGAGGCCGACGCGGTCGCCGCCATGCTCGGCCTGGCCGACCGCAGCCGGATCTTCGATCTCGCGGACGCGCTCTTCGCGGGACGTGCCGCCGATGCGCTCGCGACCACCGCCGAGCTCGCCGCGCGCGGCGCCGATCCGGCGCAGGTGCTCAGCGACCTTCTCGACGTCGTCCACGTTCTGACCCGTCTGCGCCTGGTTCCCGCGCTTGCGACTGGCAACGATCTGCCGGAGCTCGAGCGGGTGCGTGGCGGGGCGCTGGCCGCCGCGCTCGGGGTTCCGGTGCTCGGCCGCGCCTGGCAGGTGCTGCTCAAGGGCATCGCCGAGATCGAGGCAGCGCCGGACCGGCAGGCCGCGGCTGACATGGTGCTGATCCGGCTGTGCCATCTCGCGTCCGGCCCGACGCCGGGCGAGCTGGTGCGACGCCTGGAACAGCGGTCACCCGAGGCGGTCCCGCCGATATCCGGGGACTCCGCACCGCCGCCATCGCCCGGGCCGCCGTCACCGCCGACGTCCATGCCACCACCATCCGGTCGACGACCGTCCGGCGGCGGCCCTGACGGGGCTGCGGGCACGGAGGGCTCGCTCGCACGCGTGCTCCCGGTATCGCCGCTGGCGGATCCGCCGCCGGTGCCGGCGCTCGGACCGGTTCTCGCGACCTGGCGCGACGTGGTCGCCGCGGTCGCCGCCACCCGGCGCGATCCGATCCTGCTCGCCCAGCTTCGGCACGCCGTCCATCCGGTGCGCGTGCTGCCCGGGATCGTCGAGATCCGGCCCGACGGGACGACGCCGCGCGACCTCGCGTCCCGATTGTCCCGGCTGCTCGGCGAGATCACCGGTGAACGCTGGACGGTCGCCTTGTCGAGCGAGCCCGGCGACCCCACGCTCGCCGAGCGCGGGCAGGCGCGTCGCGACGCCGAATACGAGGCGGCGCTCGGTGATCCGCTCGTCGCCGGCATGCTCCGGCACTTTCCCGGCGCCACGGTCGCGATCGTCCGCGACGGGATCGAGGACGAGGAGCTTGGCGAGGAGGGCGCCGCACCGGCGGTGCTGGGCGGCGCCGTTGAGGCCGAGGCGGAGGCCGAGCTGACCGAAGCGAACCGAGAGAAAGAGAACGACGAATGAAGAACTTGGCCGGCCTGATGAAGCAGGCAAGCGAGATGCAGGAGAAGATGCGCCGGATGCAGGAGGAGCTCGACCTCCTCACCGTGGACGGCATGTCCGGTGCGGGTCTCGTTCGCGTCACGCTGTCCGGCAAGGGGGAGCTCCGCGCGATCGCGATCGATCCGAAGCTGATGGATCCGTCCGAGACCGAGATGCTGTCCGACCTCATCGTCGCCGCGCATGCCGACGCGAAGCGTCATCTCGATGCGCGCACCGAGGCCGAGATGGCCAAGGTGTCGGGCGGCCTCAACCTGCCGCCGGGCTTCAAGCTCCCGTTCTGACGGAGCGGCGGTCGTGGGCGGACCCGAGATCGAGCGGCTGATCGGACTGCTCGGCCGCCTGCCGGGGTTCGGTCCGCGTTCGGCCCGTCGCGCGGCGCTCCGGATGCTGCTGCAGCCGGAAACGCGGATGCTGCCGCTCGCCGCGGCGCTCGCCGACGCGGCGCGCGCGGTCCGACGCTGCTCGCGCTGCGGGAATCTCGACAGCACCGATCCGTGCGCGATCTGCGCCGATCCCGCGCGTGACCACGCGACGGTGTGCGTCGTCGAAGGGGTGGGCGACCTGTGGGCGCTCGAGCGTGCGGCGGTCCATCGCGGCCGCTACCACGTGCTCGGCGGCACGCTATCCGCGCTCGACGGGCGCGGGCCGGACGATCTCAACACCGCCCCGCTGCTGGTGCGCGTGCGGGACGGCGACGTCCGGGAGATCATCCTGGCGCTCGGCGCGACCGTCGACGGCACCACGACGGCGCACTGGCTTGCCGAGCTCGTCGCCGACGCGTCGGAGGGCGCGGTCGGGGCGCCGGCGGTCACGCGCGTCGGTCACGGCGTGCCGATGGGTGGCGCGCTCGATGTGCTCGACGACGGCACGCTCCGGGCGGCGCTCAGCAGCCGGATCCGGGCGTGATCCCCCGCGCGATTCCGCCCGCTGCGCTCGTGACGGGCGGGGCGGTCCGGCTCGGACGCGCGATCGCGCTGCGCCTCGCGGAGAACGGCGTTTCGGTCGCGGTGCACGCGCGCCGGAGCCTCGCGGCGGCCGAGAACACGGCGGCCTCCTGCCGCGCCCTCGGGGTTCAGGCGGTCGTGCTCGACGCCGACCTCGCCGACGAGACGGCGGCCGCGTCGCTCGTCGAGCGCGCCACCCGATCGCTCGGTCCCATCGGCATCCTCGTCAACAATGCGAGCGTGTTCGAGCGCGACGAGTGGAACGACGCCACGACTGCGAGCTGGAACCGTCACCTCGAGCCGAACCTCCGCGCGCCTTTCGTGCTGATGCAGCACTTCGCGCGGCTGCTCCCGGCCGACCGCGACGGCGTCGTGATCAACATGCTGGACCAGCGGGTCTGGTCGCTGACGCCGCATTTCGTGTCCTACACGGTCTCGAAGGCGGGGCTCTGGGCGCTGACGCAGTCGATGGCGCTGGCGCTGGCGCCCCGGATCCGGGTGAACGCCGTCGGGCCGGGACCGGCGGCGCCGAGCGCGCGGCAGACCGAGCGGCAGTTCGAGCGGCAGTGCCGATCGCTTCCGCTCGGACGCGGAACGTCGCCGGACGAGGTCGCCGACGCCGTGCTCGCCCTCGTGACGCTGCCGTCGGTCACCGGGCAGATGATCGCGACGGACGGCGGGCAGCATCTCCAATGGCAGCCGGCGCCGCATGGCGGCACCGGCGTCGAGGAATGATGCGTTGATCCTCTGGGAGCCTGCGCCGGGACGTCGCGTCGTCTTCCTCCGGGACATGGTGCTTGGCGCCGAGATCGGCGTTAATCCCGACGAGCAGGGCCGTCGGCAGCGCGTCCGGATCAACGTGGCCATCCTGGTCGAGGAGGAGGCGGGTCCGGTCGGCGACAACCTCCGCGCGGTGGTCGATTACGGCCGCCTCGCGTCCGTGGTGCGGAGCACGGTGACGTCGGGGCATGTCCGCCTCGTCGAGACGCTGGCGGAACGGATTGCCGCGGCATCGTTCTTCGATCGGCGCATCATCTCGGCGCGGATCCGGGTCGAGAAGCTCGACGTCTACGAGGATCTCGTGTCGGTCGGCGTCGAGATCGAGCGTATCCGGGGCTGATTTGTCCACCAGCCGGGATTGACTCCGTTCGAAATCAACGGCGTGCGGCAATGTGTTGATGCGATGACAGGTGTCCTGTGCTCGCGAGCAATGAAAACAAGGACTTAAGCTTCCGTGCCTCGAAAGGAGGCAAAGGCGCGTCCCTCGCGGAAATCAGCGGCAAGACCGAGACTGTCGACCGTCTTCCCACAGAGTTGTCCACAGGGTCGGGGGATAAGCGCCGATCTCGAGGAGGCTTGAGCACGGGCCCGACGCATCCCACGATGAGGCCCACATGTCCGATCTCGTTCTGCCGTCCATTCCCGGCGACGCGCCGCCGGGGGTCCGCGCGATCGCCGCGGCGCTGCTCACCATGCCGCTGTCGCCGGGCGTCTACCGGATGCTCGACGCGCGCGGCGAGGCGCTCTACGTCGGCAAGGCGCGATCCTTGCGGAAGCGGGTGACCGCCTACACCCAGCCCGCACGGCTGCCCGAGCGGCTGCGCCGGATGATCTCGGAAACCGTGTCGCTCGAGATCGTCACGACGCATACCGAGGCGGAAGCGCTTCTTCTCGAAGCGAACCTCATCAAGCGGCTGAAGCCGCGCTTCAACATCGTGCTCCGGGACGACAAGTCCTATCCGTGGCTCATGCTGACGGAGGACCACGCGTTCCCGCAGATCGCGAAGCATCGCGGCGCGCAGGGAAGGCGTGGCAGCTACTGGGGGCCTTTCGCGTCGGCCTGGGCGGTGAACCAGACGGTGACTGCGATGCAGCGTGTCTTCCTGCTGCGCTCCTGCGCCGACACGGTGTTCAGCAACCGGTCGCGGCCGTGTCTTCTGCACCAGATCAAGCGTTGCTCGGCGCCCTGTGTCGGTCGGATCGATGCGGAAGGCTACGGGAAGCTGGTCGCGCAGGCGAAGAGTTTCCTGTCGGGCCGCGCGGGCTCGGTGCAGCGCGAGCTCGCCGTCGAGATGGAGCAGGCAGCCGAAGGGCTGGAGTTCGAGCGCGCGGCGGCGCTCCGCGACCGAATCCGCGGCCTGACCCACGTCCAGGGCGGCGGCGTGGTCAATCCGGCGTCGCTCGACGACGCGGACGTGATCGCCGTTCACCAGATCGCCGGCCAGAGCTGCGTTCAGGTGTTCTTCGTCCGCGGCGGGCGGAACAACGGCAACCGTGCCTTCTTCCCGTCGCACACCAGGGGCGAGGAGGACGGCGAGGTGCTCGCCGCCTTCGTCGCCCAATTCTATGACGACAAGACGCCGCCGCGGCTGATCCTGCTCAGCCACGCGCTCCCCGAGGCGGCGCTCGTCGCCGACGCGCTGTCGATCAAGGCGTCGACCGTCAAGGCGGGACGCCGCGTGGAGCTCGCCGTGCCGGTGCGCGGCGAGAAGCGCGCGGTCGTCGAGCATGCCGCCACCAACGCGCGGGAAGCGCTCGAGCGGCGGCTCGCCGAAAGCGCCGGCCAGGCGAAGCTGCTCGACGGGGTCGCAGCCCTGTTCGAGCTCGCGACGACCCCGGAACGGATCGAGGTCTACGACAACAGCCACATCATGGGGACCAGCGCCTACGGGGTGATGATCGTCGCGGGACCGGAAGGCTTCCGGAAGGCGGCGTATCGGAAATACGCGATCCGGGGGCCGATCGCGCCCGGCGACGACTTCGCGATGATGCGCGAGATGCTGGAGCGGCGTTTCGGCAAGGCGGTCCGCGCCCGCGCCGCACTCGCCGAGGTCGTCGAAGCCGAGACCGTCGCGGGTGCCGACGGCGAGACCCTGGCCGCGACTGCCGCCTGGCCCGACCTCGTGCTGATCGACGGCGGTGCCGGCCAGTACTCGGCGGCGCGCGCCGTGCTCGACGACCTCGGGGTCACCGACGTGATGCTCGTGGCCATCGCCAAGGGACCGGACCGGGACGCGGGTCGGGAATGGTTTCACACGGCCGCCAAGCCGCCGTTCCAGCTGCCGCCGCGCGATCCGGTTCTCTACTATCTGCAGCGGATCCGCGACGAGGCGCACCGGTTCGCGATCACCACCCATCGGGCGGGTCGGTCGAAGGCGCTCGTCCGGAGCGAGCTCGACGAGATCGACGGGATCGGCCCCGGACGGAAGCGCGCGTTGCTGAACCATTTCGGATCCGCGCGCGGCGTCCGCGCCGCCGGACTCGTCGATCTCGAGCAGGCGCCCGGCATCTCACGCGAGACCGCGCGTCGCGTCTACGGCCATTTCCACCCGGACTGGCGGCCCGATCAGGGAAGATGACCGGGGCGGGGGCAAGGCTGTATGGTCGCCGGATGCTGACCGACCTTCCGAACCTCCTCACCCTGTCACGGATCGCCGCCGTGCCGGTGCTGGTGGCGCTGGTCGCCTGGCATCGTCCCGACGCCGATCTCGGTGCGACGCTTGTCTTCGTGCTGGCCGCGGTGACGGACTACTTCGACGGACAGATCGCGCGCTCCCGGGCGATGCTGTCCGATCTCGGCCGCATGCTCGACCCGATCGCCGACAAGCTCCTGGTCGGGGCTTCGCTGATGATCCTGGCGGGTGCCGGACGGCTGCCGCTCTGGTCGCTCTATCCGGCGATCGTGATCCTGCTCCGCGAGATCCTGGTGAGCGGCTTGCGCGAATACCTCGCCGGCCTCCGGGTCGGCCTGCCCGTAACGCGGCTGGCGAAGTGGAAGACCGCGGCGCAGATGGTGGCGCTCGGCCTGCTGCTTGCCGGCGACGACGGCGCGGCGGTGCTTCGCCTCGGGGTGCTGCATCCGTCCGAGCTCGGCGCGGCGATCCTCTGGGTGGCGGCCGTGCTCACCCTGATCACGGGTTGGGATTATCTGACCGCCGGGCTTCGTCATGTCGGGGTCGTCGCGGGTCGGCCCGGCGAGGCGCGCCCATCCTGAGACCGGCCACGTGGCCTCCGGCCCCTCGGCTTGAGCTCCGTCCGGCGGCGCGGCACATTCCGGTTGCGCGTCGACCGATCGGTCAGCCCGCCTGATCTTCAAGGGAAGTCAACATGCGTCGCCTCGCGCTCGTCTCTTTCGCGCTGATCCCGCTTGCCGGTTGCTCGGGGCTCGGGCGCTTCGAGAGCGACACCCTGACCCTTCCAGGTGCGAACCCCGCACTGCCGGGCGGCGCGAGCGAGACCATGCTCCGCGTCGAGGCGAAGGACACGAGTGTGCCGCCGCTCGAGCCCGAATCCGGCAACGTGTGGCCGGGCCAGCCAAAGCCGTTCCCGACCCTTGGCCAGGTCGAACGCGAAACGCAGTCGGCGGGCCAGACCGGAACGGGCGCCAGCAGCGCGTCGGCCGCCGGCTCCGGCACGGGCGGTGCTCTCCCGCCGCCGCCCGGCGGCCAGCGCTTCGAGATGAAGTCGAACGCGAACGCGGCCAGCACGATCGTCATCCCGAACGGCAACGGAACCAGCACGGTGATCTCGCCCGACGGTGCGGTCCACGTCATCCCGACGCCGAAGGCCAGCACTGCCCCGTCGCCGGGGGCGCCCTGAGCACCCATGTCGTGACGATGGCGCCGACCGACACGCCGATCCGCATCCTCTATCTCGCGGCCTTCCGCGACCGGGCCGGGCGTTCGGAAGAGGCCGTGACGCCACCGGACACCGTGCGTACGGTCGGGGCGCTCGTCGCGTGGCTCCGCGCGCGCGGGGGGCGCGAAGCTGACGCGCTCGCCCACGCGGCGATCCTCCGCTGCGCCGTCAATCGGCGTTTCGCGCGCGACGCGTCGCCGGTGGGGGCCGGCGACGAGGTGGCGTTCTTCCCGCCGGTCACGGGCGGCTGATGCGCCGCGTCGTCGTGCAGGAGGCGCCGTTCGATGCCGGCGTCGAGATCGCGCGCGTGCAGTCGGCCGCCGATGGCGGGATCGGCTGCTTCGTCGGCGTGGTCCGGGGTGGCGCGCCGATCGAGGGCAGGGCGACGACCGGAGGCGGGGCGACCACCGGGGGCGAGGACCCGGTCGAGGCGCTCGAACTCGAGCACTACCCGGGCATGACCGAGCAGGCGCTCGCGGAGATCGCGGACGCCGCGATCGAACGGTTCTCGCTCGGCGCCTGCACGCTGATCCACCGCGTCGGCGTCCTGCGACCGGGCGAGCCGATCGTCCTCGTGGTGACGTCCGCCCCGCACCGTGCCGCGGCCCTCGACGCGACGCGCTTCCTGATCGACTGGATGAAGACGCGCGCACCGTTCTGGAAGCGGGAGCATTTCCGCTCGGGAGCCTCGCGCTGGGTCGAGGCGAGGATCGGGGACGAGGAAGCCTCCGCCGCATGGGATCTCTGACCAGCGCCGGCTGGGGATCTCGGATCGGCCGCTCGCCTCAAGTGCGATCGGTGTGGCGGCCGCGGGAGGACGGCACCGCGCCTGCCGCGTCCGGATGGGCTCAGCCGTCGCTTTCCTTCGTTCGCTTCGCCGGCCGCGGCGGCGCCGACAGCTTGGCCTCGTAGCGGCACCAGGGCGCGCCGACGCAGTGCCAGCATTCCGGCCGCCGCGCCCGGCAGACATAGCGTCCGTGCAGGATCAGCCAGTGGTGTGCCGGTCGCAGGATCGCCTTCGGGATGCGCCGGACGAGCCCATCCTCGACCTTGCGGACAGTATTGCCGGGCGCGAGGCCGGTCCGGTTGCCAAGCCGAAAGATGTGGGTGTCGACGGCCATCGTGCTTTCGCCGAAGGCGACGTTCAGCACCACGTTCGCGGTCTTGCGTCCGACGCCCGGCAGAGCTTCGAGGGCGGCCCGATCTTCCGGGACCGCGCCGCCATGCCGCTCGACGAGGATCCGGGCCAGCGCCGCGACATTTCGAGCCTTTCCCTGCCAGAGCCCGATCCGCCTGATGTGCGGGGCGATGCCTTCGACGCCGAGCGCCGCCATCGTCGCCGCGTTAGGGGCCAGCTCGAACAGCGTCCGGGTCGCGAGGTTGACGGAGGCGTCGGTCGCCTGCGCCGACAGCACGACCGCGACGAGGAGTTCGAAGGCGTTGCGGAAGCGGAGTTCGCTTTCGGCCTCGGGTCGTGCGCGGGCGAGCGCCTCGAGGAACAGCCGGACCTCGTCCCGCGTCATCGCACGTCGCCGTCTGGCCGGTCGTGCGGGCGGCGTCTGCGGATCGGCCTCGGTCATGACATGTCTGTGCCCGTCGGCGGCCGGGCTGGCAAACCCGCCCACGGTGCGCATTCTCCACTGTATGGACGAGGACGACCGCACGCTGTTCGAGGCGGTGATCACGCCGCACCGAAGCCTTACGGGCCGGCAGGCGATCGCCGTCGCGCTCGTCCTGTCTGGCCTTTCGATAGCGCTCGGTGGCGCGCTCGCCTGGCTCGGGGCCTGGCCCGTCCTCGGTTTTTCCGGGGCCGAGATCGCGCTCGCCGCGATGCTGCTGGTGCGGCACGCGCGCGCGGGATGCGAGGCGGAACGTGTGCGCCTGACCGACCGGACGATCCATGTCGTGCGCGACGACGGGCGCGGGCGGGTGCGGCGCCGCGCATTGTCCACCGCCTGGCTCGCCGTCGCGCTTGAGGAGCGGCCCGGCACCGTCCCCCGCCTCGTGCTTCGTCGACGGGGGGTCACGATCGAGATCGCGCGCGTGCTCGGCGAGGATGAGAAGCGCGCGCTCGGTGAGGCCCTGGCCGCCGCACTCGCCGATCTCCGGTCGCCGCGGTTCGACAACGTGCAACTTCGGGACGCCTGATTTGTCCTGGCGCCGCGCCGCCGGCCGCTGCTAACTTGGGCCCTCAAGCCGAGGGAGGAGAGTTGATGACGACTGAGCTCTCCGCGGCGATCCTCGCGATCGCTGTCGTTGTGGTCGCGTCGCTCCGCGCGTCGAAATCCGGATCGTCCTCGATCCGATAAGCCGCGGACAGCCTGATCGACGGGCTTTCGCCGGCGCCTTTTTCTCCCTCGTTTCGAGTAACCCAGTTCATGTCCGCCAAGAGATCGAGCGCGGGCGCCGTTGTGGCGGTGCTGCGCTTCCTGTTCCTGCACTGGCGCCGCCACGCCCGTTTCGCCGTCCAGGTGATCACGGCGATCGCCGTCTCCACCGCGTCCGACGTGCTGCAGCCGATCCTGTCGGGTCATCTGGTTGATCAGGTGTCGATCGCCGCCGGCTCGCGCGGGGCGCTGCGCGCGGCTCTCGTCACGCTCGGCGCGATGACGCTGCTCGGCGTCGCCGCGGTCGTCGGGCGCCGTTATGCCTTCCTTGGCGTCGTGGCGCTTACGCTCCACAACATGACGGAGATCGCGCGGGAAGCGTTCTGGCGCGTGCAGCGCTTCTCGACCGACTGGCATGCGAACAGCTTCGCGGGTTCGATCGTGCGACGGGTTACGCGCGGGATGTGGGCGGTCGATCTCCTGAACGACACGCTGCTCGTGCTGCTGCTGCCGGCGTTTCTCGTGCTCGGGCTCGCGACCCTGCTGCTCGCCTGGCGGTTTCCGGAAGCGGGCGCGCTGCTCGGCCTGTCGTCCGTCGCCTATGTCGTGCTTTCGAGCACGTTGACGCTCCGCTACGTGGCGCCGTCGGCACGTCTGTCGAACCGCTGGGACAGCCGGGTGTCCGGCACGCTGTCGGATGCGATCAGCTGCAACCCGGTGGTCAAGGCTTTCGGTGCCGAGCATCGCGAGGACGACATCCTTGCGGCCGTGCTCGCCCGTTGGGGGCGACGCACGCGACGCACCTGGGTGCGCGGCACCAACAGCGGCAACACGCAAGGGCTGGCGCTTCTCATGCTCCGGATGCTCGTCATCGGCGACGCGATCCGGCTCTGGTGGCAGGGGCACGCGAGCCCGGGCGACGTCGCCTACATCCTGACGACGATCTTCCTCGTCCAGGGCTACCTCCGGGACGTCGGACAGCACATCAGCAACGTCCAGCGCTCGGTGAACGAGGCCGAGGAACTCGTCGCGATCCACGACGAACGGCTCGGGATCGTGGATCGACCGGATGCCAAGCCGCTTCGCGTCACCCGCGGCGCGATCAGCTTCGAGGCCGTCCGGTTCCGATACGAGGGCGCCGAACGGCCGCTGTTCGACCGGTTCGACCTCCGGATCGAGCCCGGCGAGCGGGTCGGGCTGGTGGGTCCGTCCGGGTCGGGCAAGACGTCCTTCGTGAAGCTGGTGCAGCGGCTCTACGACATCGACGCGGGACGGATCCTGATCGACGGTCAGGACATCGCCGCGGTACAGCAGGCGACGCTCCGTCGGCAGATCGCGATCGTGCCGCAGGAGCCGATCCTGTTCCATCGATCGCTCGCCGAGAACATCGCCTACGCGAGACCGTCCGCGACCGCGGACGAGATCGCCGAGGCGGCGCGTCTCGCGCACGCGGCGATCTTCATCGACCGGCTGCCGGCCGGCTACGGCACGCTGGTTGGCGAGCGCGGGGTCAAGCTTTCGGGTGGCGAGCGCCAGCGGGTGGCGATCGCGCGCGCGTTCCTGTCGGACGCGCCGATCCTGGTGCTCGACGAGGCGACGTCCAGCCTCGACTCGGAGTCCGAACTGCTGATCCAGGAGGCGATGGGGCGATTGATGAAGGGCCGAACGGTGCTTGTCGTCGCGCATCGCCTGTCGACGGTGCGCGCGCTCGACCGGATCCTCGTGTTCGAGCGGGGCCGGGTGGTGGAGGACGGCCCGCACGCGTCGCTGCTTCGGGACGAAGTGGGGATCTATCGGCGGCTGTTCGAGCACCAGGCACTCGGATTGATCGCCGCGGAATAGGCGCGCGCGGCGCGGGGTCGGCCTGGCGCGGAACGCTTCAATGACGGGGGAGCATCGTCCAGATCCGGAGCGCGACCTCGATCAGGACCGCCCACATGGCAAGGCTGACGCCGAGCGCGATCGTGATCCCGACGGTGCGCGGCAGCGGGGCGGCGACGGCGGACGCGCGCGTGACCGGGACCGAACGGGCAGCAGGATCGGCGTAGGCTTTGCTGTCGGCCATGGGCGGTCACCGTTGGAAAGCGTCTTCGTCCAAGATGACCGGACGCGGTTAACGCTTCGTTTCGCGGCCGGCGAACATCGTCGGCTGGCTCGTCCGCAGGGCGTCGACGACCGCGAGCAGGGCATCGAGGTGGCGCGACATCGCGTCCGCCGCCTCGGCCGAGTCGCCCCGCCCGACGGCCGAAACGATCGCCGCATGCTCCGCGATCACGGCACCCATCCGTCCGGCCCGCGGGAGCGTCAAACGCCGGAAGCGGTCGACCTGCGTCTTGTTCTGCAGCACGACGAGCCAGAAGCGGTCGCGACCGGCGATCGAGGCCAGCAGCGCGTGGAAGCGTTCGTCGGCGTCGTGGAAGCCCTCGTGCGCGGCGGCGGCCTCGCACTCGCGCTGGCGGTCGAGTTCGACGCGCAAGGCCGCGACATCGGGCGGTCGGGCGCGGATCGCCGCCTCGCGGGCGACGGCTTCCTCGATCACCCGGCGGAGCGCGATCGATTCCGGGAGTTCGTCGACCGGGATCGCCGCGACGAAGGTACCGGCCTGCGGGAAGATGTCGATCAGCCGCTCGTCGGCGAGACGCAGCATCGCTTCGCGCGCCGGAGTTCGGCTCACCCCGTAGGCGCGCGTGATCTCCGCTTCCCCGATCGGTTCGCCGGGACGACGGGCGAGCGACAGGATGTCCGCACGAAGGTCGCGGTAGATGACCGAAGCCGCCGAGGACGAGCGCCGGTCGCGTTGCGATCGGTTGCCGCGGCCCATCATGTCCGGGATCGTTGTCTGAACATTGGTATATTAGTATACGGGTGCGGACAGCGCGATCGAGGCTTGCCATGCCGCATTCGGACATCCTCCTGCCGGCCGAGCCGGGAACGCGTGCGATCGCCCGCCGGCTTTATCGGGAGGTGGCAGGCCTCCCGATCATCAGCCCGCACGGGCACTGCGACCCATCCTGGTTCGCGAGGAACGAGCCTTTTCCCGACCCGGCCCAGCTCTTCGTCGTTCCCGACCATTACATCTTCCGCATGCTCTACAGCCAGCGCGTTTCGCTCGAACGTCTCGGCGTGCCGCGTCAGGATGGCGTTGCGGTCGAAACGGACGGGCGCGTCATCTGGCGCACGCTTGCCGAGCACTGGGCGCTGTTCCGCGGCACGCCGACGCGGCTCTGGTTCGAGCAATCGCTCCTGACGCTGTTCGGGATCGAGGAGCGGCTTTCCGCCGCCAACGCCGATCGGCTCTACGACGTGATCGCGGATCACCTCCGCCGAGATGCCTTCCGGCCGCGGGCCCTGTTCGAGCGCTTCAACATCGAGGTCCTGTCGACCACCGACGCGGCGACCGATACGCTCGACCACCATCGCGCGATCCGCGAAAGCGGCTGGGGCGGCCGCATCATCGCCGCGTTCCGTCCCGACGCGGTCGTCGATCCAGACTTCGACGGCTTCCGTGCCAATCTCGAAACGCTCGGCGCCCTGACCGGCGAGGATACGCGAAGCTGGCGGGGCTACCTGGCCGCGCTACGCTCTCGGCGGGAGCACTTCCGCCGCTTCGGCGCGACGTCGACGGATCACGGTCATCCGACCGCGGCCACCGCCGATCTCGACGACGCGGACGCCGTCTCGCTGTTTCAGCGCGTCGTTTCGGGGCCGGCGAGCCCGGCCGATGCCGAGTTGTTCCGCGCACAAATGCTGACCGAGATGGCGCGCATGAGCGTCGATGACGGGCTGGTCATGCAGATCCATCCGGGCGCGTTCCGCAACCACAATCGGATGGTCCACGAGCGGTTCGGACGCGACAAGGGTGCCGACATCCCGATGCGGACCGACTATGTCCGCGCCTTGAAGCCGCTGCTCGACCGGTTCGGCAACGACCGGCGGCTGACCGTCGTGCTGTTCACGCTCGACGAGACGACGGTCGGACGCGAACTGGCGCCGCTCGCCGGCCACTACCCGGCGCTTCGCCTCGGGCCGCCCTGGTGGTTCTTCGACAGCCCGGAAGCGATGCGCCGCTTCCGCGAGGTCGCGACGGAGACGGCGGGGTTCGCGAACACGGTCGGGTTCAACGACGACACGCGCGCCTTTCCGTCGATCCCCGCACGGCACGACGTGTCCCGCCGTGTCGACTGCGCCTTCCTTGCGCGGCTCGTCGCCGAGCACACGCTCGACGAGGACGAGGCCGTCGCCGTCGCGCACGATCTCGCCTACGGCCTCGCGAAGCGGACCTACCGATTGTGACCGGCCGTGTCGTCTCGCTCGGCGAGGCGATGATCGAATTGGTGCGCCGGTCTGGCGGCGTCCTCACGCAGGGCAACGGCGGCGACACGCTGAACACGGCGATCTATCTCGCCCGGCTTGGCGTCGCGATCGACTACGCGACCGCGCTCGGCGACGATCCCGAAAGTGACGCCATGCTCGCCGGCTGGCGGTCGGAGGGGATCGGGACCGCCGGCGTTCTGCGGGCGCAAGGTCGGCTTCCCGGTCTCTACATCATCGACGTCGACGCGCGTGGTGAACGTCGCTTCCTTTACTGGCGCGATCAGGCGCCGGCGCGCGAGATGCTCACGTTGCCGGACAGCGACAGGCTCGTGTCGACGCTCCGCTCGGCGTCGCTCGTCTATCTGTCCGGCATCACGCTCGCGATCGTCGGCGCGACGGGACGGCGCATCCTGGCCGGCATCCTCGACGATCTTCGCGTTTCCGGCATCGCCGTCGCGTTCGACACCAATTGGCGACCGCGTCTCTGGCCGGATCGCGCAGCGGCGCGGTACGCCTACGAGGAGCAACTCGGTCGGACCGACATCGCGTTTCTCGGCGGCGACGACATGGCGGACCTGTTCGGCGACACGGATCCCGCCGCGATCCTTGCGCATGCCGATGCCGACCGTGTCGGCGAGACCGTGCTCCGGCTCGGCGCGTCGGGCTGTCTCGTTCGCCACGGCGGCCGGACGCGAGACGTTCCAGTTTCGCCCGACGTGTCGGTCGTCGACACGACCGCCGCCGGCGACGCGTTCAGTGCCGGCTATCTTGCGGCGCGCCTGCGCGGTCTCGATCCGGCCGACGCCGCACGGACGGGACATCGGGTCGCGGCAATCGTGATCGGCCATCCCGGTGCGATCATCCCGCGCGGGCTCGTGACGCCGGCGCTCCTCGGCGAAGGACACGAACCATGACGCTTCTCGGTCGCGACATCGCGCCGCCAAGGGCACCGTCCGCGCCGCCCGTTCGGATCCTGCAGATCGGCGGCGGCGTGTTCCTCCGGGGCTTCCTCGACTGGATGGTCGATGTCGCCAACGAGAAGGGGGATTTCGACGGATCGGTCGCGATGGCGGTGTCGACCGACGCTTCGACGGTCGAACAGCTTCGCCGACAGGACATGATGTTCACCGTTCTCGTGCGCGGTCTCCGCGACGGCCGCGCTGTCGAGGAGCGTCGGATCGTGCGCTCGGTCTCGGACGCGTTCTCGCTCGAGCACGACTGGGCGCACGCTTGCGCGGTCGCGTCCTCGCCGGCGCTCCGGGCGCTGGTTTCGAACACGACCGAACGCGGCATCGTCGACGAGCCGGAGGCGCGGCCCGCCCATGAAACGCCACCTGGCTCGTTCCCGGCGCGTGTCGCGGCCCTGCTTCACGCCCGCTGGACGGCGCTCGGCGACACCGACGACAGCGCGCTGATGGTGCTTCCCTGCGAGCTCATCGAAAACAACGGTGGCGTGCTGCGGCGCATCGTGCTCGCGCATGCCTCCCGCTGGGACCTGGACGCCGACTTCGCGGACTGGATCGAGCGACGGGTCGACTTCCTGTCGACGCTGGTCGATCGCATCGTGCCGGGCTTCCCGCGCGACGAGGCGGATGCGCTGTTCGCGGCCTGGGGGTACGAGGACCGGCTCGCCGTTGCCGCCGAGCCGTTCCACCTGTGGGCGATCGAGGGCGACGAGGGGCAACGGGCGCGATTGAAGCTCGACTGTCCCGAGCTCCACGTGGTCTGGACGGCGGATCTGACCCCCTGGCGCGAAAGCAAGATCCGGGTGCTGAACGGCGGTCATGTCGCGACCGCGCTCGCGGCCTTTCTCCGGGGCCACGACACCGTTCGCGACATGATGGACGACGGAGCGCTGGCGGGTTTCCTGCGCCGGATGATCGACCGCGACATCCTGCCCTTCGTGCCGCTGCCGCCGGACGCGCGGCGCGCCTACGCGGACGCGGTGCTCGAGCGCTTCGCCAACCCGTTCGTCCGGCACGCGCTGCTGTCGATCTCGGTCGGCGCGATCGGCAAGTGGCAGATCCGAATCCTGCCGAGCCTGCTCGACCAGATCGGGCGCGATGGCGTCGCCTCGCGGGATCTCGCGTTCTCGCTGGCGGCCCTGATCCGTTTTGTCCGCGGCGACGAGGACAGGGAAGGCTGGCACGGTTTGCGGGCCGGTGGGCGCTATCCGATCCGAGACGATGGCGCCGCGCTTGCCGCCATCAACGCGGCCTGGCGCGCGCACGAAGCGGACCCATGCGCGCTCGCGCACCTCGTCCTGTCCGATCCTTCCCTCTGGGGACAGGATCTTTCGCGGCTGCCCGGCCTCGCCGACGAGGTCGGACGATCGCTCGCGGCGATCGAGCGCGAAGGGATCCCGGGAGCGCTCGTGCGGATCGGCTAAGCGGCCGTTGGGGAGGAAACAAGAAGATGGGAACGATCAGCGGGCTCCGCTGGTACATCCTCGCCCTGATGTGCCTTGGCACGATCACGAACTATCTCGACCGGAACACGCTCGGCGTGCTCGCACCAATCCTCCGGACGCAGCTCCACATCAGCACCGCGCAGTATTCCTACGTCGTCGCCGCGTTCCAGATCTGCTACAGCCTCACGCAGCCTTTCGCGGGTTTTCTCACCGACCTGATCGGGCTCCAGTTCGGCTACTTCGTCTTTGCGTTCGCCTGGAGCACGGCAGCCGCGATCCACGCGCTGGCCGGGGGCTGGCAGTCGCTCGCCCTCTTTCGCGGTGTGCTCGGCGTCTGCGAGGCGGCGGCGATCCCGACAGGGGTCAAGATGTCCGCCCTGTGGTTTCCCGCGCGCGAGCGCGCGATCGCGACCGGATGGTTCAACTCGGGAAGCTCGATCGGCGCCATGATCGCGCCGCCGCTCGTCATCTGGCTTGCCCTAAGCTTCAGCTGGCGCGCGGCGTTCGTCGCGACCGGCCTGATCGGGCTAGTGGTTTCGGTCCTTTGGTTGGCGCTTTACCGGGATCCCACCGGTCACGCACGCCTCGGCACGGCAGAGCGCGCGCTCATCGCCGACGGGCGCGATGCCGCTGAAGTGCTTCCGCCCCCCTCCGTTCGCCGGGTGCTCGACAGGCCGAGCTTCTGGGGACTGGCGGCCGCCCGGTTCCTGACGGAACCCGCCTGGCAGACCTTCCAGTTCTGGATCCCGCTCTACATGGTCAGCGTCCGCGGCATGGACATCAAGCATTACGCACTGTTCGGCTGGCTGCCGTTCCTCGCCGCCGACGTTGGCTGCATCTTCAGCGGCTATCTTTCGCGGATCATCGGATCCGTGTTCCGGCTCTCGCTGGTCAATGCCCGTCTTGCCGGCGTCGGGATCGGCGCGGTCTGCATGATCGGGCCGGCTCTGGTCAGCCTTTTCGCGAACCCGCTGGTGGCGATCGGTCTGTTCTCGCTGGGCGCGTTCGCGCACCAGACGCTCTCCAGCCTGATGTACGCGCTGGTCACCGACCGCTTCGAACGCGCCGACGTCGCGACGGCGACGGGTTGCGCCGGGATGGCGGGCTATCTCGGCGCGACGCTGTTCTCGCTGCTGATCGGTGCGGTCGCCAAGACGGTCGGGTTCGCGCCGCTTTTCGCCTCGCTTTCGGGCTTCGATCTCCTCGCGTTCGCCATTCTTGCCTTCGTCCTCGCCGACCGTCGGGCGGCGAGGCTGCGACCGGCGCAGATCTGACCGCGCACCGTCACATGGTCGCGCCGACCTGCCAGGGAACGAACTCGTTGTCTCCATAGTCGAGGCGTTCGCTCGCGGTCTTCTCGCCGGACGCGACCGCGAGGAGATAGCGGAAGATGCGCGTGCCGCACTGCTCGATCGTCTCGTCGCCGGCAACGACGGGGCCGCAGTCGAGGTCCATGTCGTCGCTGAGACGCTCGAACATCGGGGTGTTGGTGGCGAGCTTGAGGCACGGGACCGGCTTGAAGCCGGAGGTGGACCCGCGACCGGTGGTGAAGCAGACCAGGTTGCAGCCGCCGGCGATCTGGCCGGTGACCGCCGCGGGATCGTAGCCGGGCGTGTCCATGAACACGAACCCGTGCGCCGTGATCTGCTCGGCATACTCGTAGACGGCCTCCAGGCGGGACGTGCCGCTCTTCGCCACCGCACCGAGCGATTTCTCGAGGATGGTGGTCAGGCCGCCCGCCTTGTTGCCATGCGACGGGTTGTTGTTGAGCTCGGCGTCGTTGCGCGCCGCGTAGGCCCGCCACCAGGCGATCCGGTCGAGCAGACGTTGCGCCACGGCGGGACTTGCGGCGCGGCGCGTCAGCAGATGTTCCGCGCCGTAGATCTCGGGCGTTTCGGACAGCACGGCCGTGCCGCCATGTCGGATCAGCAGGTCGGACGCGACGCCGAGCGCGGGATTGGCCGAGATGCCGGAATAGCCGTCCGAACCGCCACATTCGAGCGCGAGGGTCAGCGCCGAGGCCGGCTCGACCGTGCGTGCGCAGCTGTTCACGCCGGGGAGCATCTGCCTGACGGCCTCGACGCCGGCCTCGATCGTCGCGCGCGTGCCGCCGGTCGCCTGGATCGTCATCGTGCGGAGACGGTCGTGTTCGGCGAGCCCGTGACGCTCGAGGATCAGCGGGATCTGGTTCGTCTCGCAGCCGAGCCCGATCATCAGGACGCCGCCCACGTTCGGGCTCAGCGCATAGCCGGCAAGGACGCGCGTCAGCATCCGGTAACCTTCGCCTTCGGTGTTGACGCCGCAGCCGCCGCCGTGGGTCAGCGCGACGATGCCGTCGACGTTCGCGCAGCCGTCGAGGAGGCCGCGTCGGTTGACCTCGCTCGCCACCGCGCGCGATACGGTGGCCGAGCAGTTCACCGATGAGATGACGACGATCGCGTTCCGCGTGCCCACACGTCCGTCGGGCCGGCGATAACCGCGGAACGTGGCGCGTCCAGCCGGTGGCAGAAGGTCGGGTTCCCGCGCATCGACGCAGAACTCGTGCCGCAACTCGAGATCGCTCATCGCGAGATTGTCGCTGTGGACGTGATCGCCGGCTGCGATGTCGCGCACCGCGAAGCCGATCACCTGGCCGTATTTGATGACGGGAGCGCCGCGCGCGATCGCCGTGATCGCCATCTTGTGGCCGCGCGCGATCGGGCGGTTCGGCACGACGGCTTCCGAACCCGCGGCCATGCCGGGGTCGAGCGGCACGCGCAGGACCGCGACGTTGTCGGCCGGGTTGAGAACGATGAGCGGATTGCCCCCGTCGATCACGACAAGCTCCTCAGGCGGCCTATCGTCCTGAGTTAGTCCGAATCGGGTGTCTTCAAAAGGCCCGTGCGACCCTTCGCGACCGGGTCGGACGGGAAGCGGACCGTCAGGGCTCGACCTGCCATCCCGCCGGTGCGGGAACGGCGGAAATCTCGTCGCCCCCCGCCCGCTGATCGTGATCGGGGCCCCAGGAAGCGCGCGCATCCTCGGGGGCGAGTTCCTCGGCAAAGACCGAGAACATGTGTCGGGGGTCGAGCGATCGGCGGACACGGTCGAAACGCGGCCATTCGGGAAACGCGCGCTCCATCGTCGGCAGATCGACCGGACGGTGCAGCTTGCCCCAGTGCGGACGGGCGTGGAGGCCACGCATCATTTCTTCGAACGACCGGAGCGCCGAGAAGCGTCGGCCCGGCGCCACGGACCAGTAGGCGTTGAAAAGTACCGCGTCGTGGCCGCTGTTCGGCCCGATGAAGGACCGGTCGCTCCGCTTCAGGAACTTCATCTCAAGCACCTGATCGGGGTTCTGTGCGGCGAAGCGTGACCCCGCGATCAGGTCGATCGCCTGCGCGGCCTGCGGTCGGGGCAGGCCATACTGCATGCTCACGCGCAGGGCGGCGTGAGGGTCCGAGGCGAACGGCCGGAGCCCGAACGCGTCCGGATCGGACCTGCGTTTCGCGCCGACAAGACGGGCAATCCGCGCGACGCCGGCGGGAAGGACACGTCCGAAGCGGCGGACCGGCGGGTTCCAACGCGCGTTCCGTCCCTCGACATACGGGTGGAAGCCGTCCGATGCGCGCGACCGCCGTTCGAGACAGAGCGCCTCGACACGCTCCGCCCCGAGTTTCCAGTGGACCCAGACGTGGGCGTGTTCCTCGAGCAACTCGTCGAGCCGTCCGGCAAGCGTCGCGAGATCGGTCTCGATCGTCCGTCGCCGGACCCAGGGGATCTGCACCGCGTCGAGTTCGACCCTGACGATCACGCCGAGCATGCCGACCGAGACCGACGCGGCTCTCGTTTCGTCGCTGTCGCGTTCGGGACCGAAGCGGCGGAGTTCTCCCGAGGCGGTCACGATGTCGATCGATCGGACGAAGTCGGAGATCGTGCCGGCGTGCGGACTGGTGCCGTGGCTGGCGGTCGCGACCGCGCCGCCGATCGTCATGTCGGCGAGAAACGGCAGCGAAGGAAGGCAGAGGCCGCGTTCCGCGAGCGCGAGGGTCACGTCGCCTAGTCTCGCCCCCGCGTCGGCGACGACCGTCCGACGGGCTTCGTCGACCCGGACGGTGCGGAGACGCTCGACGGAGATCGAAAGGTCGTTGGTCACGAGCGAAGGCGACCAGGAATAGCCGAGGCCGAGTGGTCTTACATGCAGGTGCTCGCGTCCGGCGCGTCGGATTGCGGCCTGCACGTCGCCGACGCTCGCGCATCGGACGATCTGCATCGGTTGAAAACGATGAAGGCCCGCGTAGCCGGAAACCGTCCTGGTTTCGGTTCGCATGACAGCACCGCCGATAGCCCGGCTTCGCCGGGACGTTGCCGATCGACACGATCCGCCACAACCGGCAACGGTATCGCCCTTGCCCGACTGTTACATCATCCAAGAGAGACTGCAATCTTTCTGGACCCCTCCGACAAAGACGTCGCTCCTCAGGAGCGGCTCCCAGGCCCTTGCCGCAGGTCGAACCGCCGGAGGTAGGCGTTCCGGAGATCGGAGAAGCTGTCGGGATTGATCCCGTAGGCTTCCGGCTCGTAGCGGTTCCTGCCGTAGCCGCCGGTCGGGTCGCCGGCGACGTGCTCTTCCATGGAGGCGAGCGCTTTGCTGGAGCGGTCGAGACCGGACGCCTCGAGGATCGCCGAAGCCTGACCGACAGGGTCCGCGACGAGCTCGTCGTAGCGGACATGCAGGATGGCGGGATCGCGGTCGGCCTCTTCGATGATCAGCTGCATGCCTCGGATCCAGTCGCCGACCACTTGGCGCCCGATCGACAGCCGGTCGTTTCCGGGGGCGAAAGGCCTGCGGAGAAGCTCCGTGAGTCGGGCGACGGAGGCCAGCACGCGCGCAGGATCCCGGTGGACGAAGACCAGCACCGCGTCCGGATAGACGGACCGGAGTTCCGCCAGACAGAAGACGTGATCGGGCGATTTCAGGATCCAGCGCATTCCGGCACGCTCGCCTTGCCGGTGCTGGAGGAAGCGCCTGTGGAAGCGATAGGCGGTCGCGAACCCGTCCGATCGCAGCCAGCCGCGGTAGGTGGGCACGGAGAAGGTCGTCTCGAAACGCAGGCTGCGGAAGACGTGGCCGAGGATCTCGGAACATTCCTGCGGTGCGTCCGCGGAAAGCGGGTGCAGTTTCGCGAGATCCGGCACGAGATGACCGAAGACGCGGAGTTCCCGCGCAACCCGGGCGCGGGACGCGTCCGCGTCCTCCGGCAACGGGTCGATCACCTCCCAGGTGCTCGGGGCGAGCAGCGACGGGTGACGCGCGAGGACCGCGTGAAGGAACGACGTGCCGCTTCGCGGCAGTCCGGTGATGACGATCGGGGCCCGGACCTCGCGCGTCCGGATCAGCGGGTCGCGGCATTCGGCCGCGTCCATGCGCTTGAGGTTGACGAGCTTGCCGCGGAGATCGGTGCGGGCCCCGAGCGTCCCGAAGGCGTCGAGGCCCGCCTCGCGTTCGAGGCTCGCGGCGAGGATCGCGAGCGCGTCGCCGACGTCCTCGGTCGGGGGAGCGTCGATGCCGCTTCGTTGCGTCGCATCTGCCTCAAGGGCGGCGGGATCGAGACCGTTCTCGAGGCCAAAGAGGCCGCGCGCGCGCGCGGCGAAATCCGCCGCGGTCCGGAGGACCGACAGCGCTCCCGGCATGCGGGCCTCTCAGCGACCGGTCGTCAGCATCGGCCCGAGCGGGGCGCCTCCGAAGAGATGGACGTGGAAGTGCGGGACTTCCTGTCCGGCGTCGCGCCCCGTGTTCGCGAGCAGCCGGTATCCGTCGGCCTCGACGCCGAGCATGCGCGCGACGGCGCCGACCGCGCGCCAGAAGCCGGCGATCTCGCGATCCGACGCACGCGACGAGAAGTCCGCGAACGAGACGTAGGGGCCGCGCGGGATCACGAGGACGTGGGTCGGCGCTTTCGGCGCCTGATCGGCGAACGCGATCGCGTAGGCGTCATCGTGGATGCGCGTCGCCGGGATCTCATCCCGCAGGATGCGGGCGAAGATGTTGCCTTCGTCGTAGGTCCCGAGACCGTCCACCGCCATCTAAGTCTGCTCCTTCGTGTCCGCCGCGACCGCGGCGCGCGCGCGCTTTTCGTCGAGACCGCTCGTGCCTTCCCGGCGCTCGAGCTCACGCCAGACTTCGTCCGGCATGATCCCCTGATCCACCCAGAGGACGACGAGGTGGTAGAGCACGTCGGCACTCTCGCCGACGAGTTTCCGCTTGTCGCCGCCGACCGCCTCGATGAGGCACTCGAAGGCTTCCTCGCCGAGCTTCTGGGCGACTTTCGACGTGCCGCGGGCCAGCAGGCGAGCGGAATGGGAGCGGCGCGGGGTCGCGTTCCTGCGCTCGCCGACCACCTTGTGGAGCTGGTCGAGGATCGACGCGCTGACCGGCGCCGCGACGGGCCATTTGGGGGGCTTCGTCACCGGCCGGCGTCGTCGCCGCGCTCGGCGGGGATGGGCAACGGCAGCCGCGAACCGGGCGGCGGCGCGTTTCGCACCGGGATCCCGGCCTCCCCCATCGCCCGCTTCGCGTCGGCGATCGTGAAGCGTCCGAAATGGAACACGCTGGCCGCGAGCAGCGCCGAGGCGCCGGCTGTGGCGCCTTCCGCGAAGTGGGCGAGCGTGCCGACGCCCCCTGACGCGATCACCGGGATGCGTACGGCCTCGCTGACCGCGCGCGTCAGCGCGAGATCGAAGCCTTCGCCGGTGCCGTCCCGATCCATCGACGTCAGCAGGATCTCGCCCGCGCCGCGCGTCGCCATCTCGCGCGCCCAGGCGACCGCGTCCCGTCCCGTGGGACGGCGACCGCCGTGGGTGAAGACCTCGAAGCCGGGGGCGCCGTCGGTCCGCCGGCGCGCGTCGATCGCCACGACGACGCACTGGCTGCCGAACTTCTCGGCCGCCTCCGCCACGAGGTCCGGGCGTGCGACGGCGGCGGAGTTGATCGAGCATTTGTCGGCGCCCGCGAGCAGCAGGCGACGCATGTCGGCGGTGCTCCGGATGCCGCCGCCGACGGTGAGCGGCAGGAAGATGCGCGCCGCGGTGCGCGACACGACGTCGGCCATCGTGTCTCGCTCCTCGTGGCTCGCGCCGATGTCGAGGAAGGCGAGCTCGTCGGCGCCCGCCTGGTCGTAGATCGCCGCCTGCTCGACCGGATCACCGGCGTCGCGCAGCGAGCCGAAGTTCACGCCCTTCACGACGCGGCCATCCTTGACGTCGAGACAGGGGATCACGCGCGTGGTGAGCATGTCAGGTCGATGTCGACGAGAAGGATCTCACGCGGTTTCCGCCAGGAGGTCGAGCGCCTCGCGGAGACCGACATGGCCGTCGTAGAGCGCGCGCCCGACGATGACGCCCTCGATCCCGGGGTTGTCCTCGGCCGCGGCGACGAGCGCCTCGAGATGCGCGAGCGTGCCGACGCCGCCCGACGCGATCACCGGGATGCCTATCTGCGACGCGATGGTCGCGGTGGCCGCGAGGTCGAGCCCGCCTCCGGTGCCGTCTCGGCCGATAGCGGTGAACACGATCGCGCTCGCGCCGGCATCTTCCATCCGGCGGGCGAGGGTGCCGGCCTCGATCCCGGTCTGCTCGACCCAGCCTTCGGTTGCGACCAGCCCGTCGCGCGCATCGATCCCGACGGCGATGCGGCCCGGCCATTCGAGGCAGCTTTCGCGTACGAGGGCCGGGTTCTTGACCGCGGCGGAGCCGATCACGACGCGGCTCACGCCGCGTTCGAGCCAGCCGCCGATCGCCGCCATGTCGCGGAGGCCGCCGCCGAGCTGCACCGGAACGGTGCCTGCCGCATGGAGGATCGCGGCAACCGCACCGCCATTGACTGAGCGGCCCGAGAACGCGCCGTCGAGATCGACGACGTGCAGGAATTGGGCGCCGGCGTCGACGAACAGGCGCGCCTGCGCCGCGGGATCGTCGCCGTAGACCGTCGCGTCTTCCATGCGTCCCTGCAGCAGCCGGACGCACTGACCATCCTTGAGATCGATCGCGGGATACAGGGTGAGCGCGCGCGTCATGCTTTTTCTGCCGGTCCGATCCGGCCGGACTTATCGCCCGTCTGCAGGCGCTTGAAGTAGTAGAAGCCTGCGACCGTCCGCCCGTCGACCCGCGCGTAGCAAGGGTGGGCGCCCCAGCGTTCGAAGCCGAGGCTCTCGTAGAGTCGGATCGCCGCTTCCTGAGTTTCGCGAACGTCGAGATTAATGACCTGGTAGCCGTAGGCGCGCGCGCAACGCTCGGCCTCGAGCGTCAGGAGCCGGGCGATCCCGAGACCCCGCGCGTAGGGAGCGACGTAGGAATGCGTCAGCGTCGCGGCGAGCGCCTGCGCCTCCATGTTGCGGGACGGGCGCACGAGCTGTGCGGCGCCGACGATCACGCCGTCGAGGCGTCCGACGAACAGGATGCGCTCGGGGACGAGGAGCAGGCCCTCGAAGTAGCGTTCGAGCGTCGCCCGCCCGGGGGAGTGAACCCAGCCGAAGCCGCCGCCGTCGAGGATCGCCGCGTTGGTCGCCTCGCAGAGCGCCTGCATGTCGTCGTCGGCAAGCGCGGTGATCCGCTCCACCCGAACCCCGGGCCGCACGCCACCGTTCAACGCTCCGGATCCCAGCGGAGGAAGTTGGCGAGGATCCTGAGCCCGACCTCCTGGCTCTTCTCGACATGGAACTGCGTGCCGGCGCGTCCGCCGCGCACCACCATGCCGACGCGGGCGCCGCCGTAATCGACGGTGGCGAGGCAGTCGTCATCGTCCCCTCCTTCGAGCGCGTAGGAGTGGACGAAGTAGACGTGGTCTCCCTCCTGCACGCCATCGAGCAGAGGATGCGTCGGGTCGCGAAGCGCGAGCGCGTTCCAGCCGACCTGCGGCAGTCGGAGCGGCGGCGCGCCGAGCGGCGGCGTCATGCGCGCGATCTCGCCCGCGATCCACCCGAGCCCTTCGGTCGTTCCGTGTTCGAGGCCGCGCTCGGCCATCAACTGCATGCCGACGCAGATCCCGAGAAAGGGGGCGCCGCCCGAGACGGTGCGGTTCTCGACCGTATCGAGCAGGCCCGGTCGCGCGGACAGGCCACGACGGCAGTCGGCGAAGGCCCCTTGCCCGGGCAGCACAATCCGGTCGGCGCGCCGAATCGTGCCCGCGTCGTCGGTGACCGCGACCGCGGCCGGCACCGACGCGCGCTCGGCGGCGACTTCGAGCGCGCGTGCCGCGGAGGCCAGGTTGCCGCCGGCATAGTCGACCACGGCGACGGTCTGCTTCGCGCCGCCGCCGGTCATGCCGCGCGTTCGATCAGGCGGAGCAGCGCGTGATCGCGACCCTGACCGGCAATCACGCCGTCGGCGATCCAGCCGCCGAGCCGGAGCTCGAAGCGCTTCCAGTCGAAGCCGAACAGCCCGGTCGCGACGGGAAGCGTCGCCGCGATCAGCGGGAGATTCCAGTGGATGGCCGCCCACCACGAAAGCAGGAGAAGCAGCGCGCCGAGCCAGGCACCGCCGATCGCGAGCGCGAGCGGGCCGAACAGGAACCCGGTCCAGCAGAACCGGTCGGGGACGAGGCGGATCCGGCTGCCGAGACGGTGCACGGTGAAGATCGTCACCCGGCGCGCGTCCCGTCGTCCTCGCCGGTCGGCGATGGCTCGGTTCTCCCGGCGCGCGACCCTGCGGAAGGCGCCGACAGCGACGCCTTGGTGGATAGCTCGGTCAGCGACCCCTTGGTCGACGGTACCCTGCCGGTGGCGCGGCTGTCGGGTTCCACGGCTTCTCGCAGGGCGCGTGCGGTCGCCTTGAAGCAAGCTTCCGCGACATGGTGGTCGTTGCTGCCGGCCGGGGCCGACAGGTGGAGCGCCAGGCGCGCTTCGGTCGCGAGAGCCCGGAAGAATTCCGCGAAGAGTTCGGTGTCCATGTCGCCGATCTTGTCCCGCCGGAAGCGGACGTTCCATGCGAGGTAGGGCCTGCCCGAAAGGTCGATCGCCGCGACCGCGAGCGCCTCGTCCATCGGCACGGCCGCATGGCCGTAGCGTCGGATGCCGCCCTTGTCGCCGAGCGCCTGCAGCAGGCACTGCCCGATGACGATGCCGACATCCTCGGTCGTGTGGTGGAAATCGACATGAAGGTCGCCGTCGGCCTCCACCGCGAGATCGATCATCGAGTGCCGCGCGAGCGCGGTCAGCATGTGGTCAAGGAAGCCGATGCCGGTTCTGATCCGGGGGGTGCCCGCGCCGTCGAGGTCGAGGGCGACCCGGATCGACGTCTCGGCGGTCCGACGTTCCGCGGCGGCCGTGCGATGCGGTGTGATCATGTCCTGATCCATGGCGGCGTTCCTAAAGGATCCCGCGCGCGCTCGCTACGCCGACCGTGTCTCGCCGGCGCTCTCGCGACCCGGTGCTTGCGGCAACCGGACAGGCCGCCCAACTTCGAGCCCATCATGTCCAATCATTATCTCCGGGATCCCGTCGGCTGGCACGGGACCACCATTCTCTGCGTGCGGACCGGAGCCGGCGTCACCATGGCGGGCGACGGCCAGGTCACGATGGGTCAGACCGTGGTCAAGGGCAACGCGAAGAAGGTTCGCCGGATCGGCGCGGAAGGTCAGATCCTCACCGGATTCGCCGGCGCGACCGCGGACGCTTTCACGCTGCTGGAGCGCCTCGAGGCGAAGCTCGACCGCTACCCGGGCGATCTCCAGCGTGCCTGCGTCGAGCTCGCCAAGGATTGGCGGACGGACCGTTACCTCCGACGCCTCGAGGCGATGATGGCGGTGGCGGATCGCGAGCGTTCGTTCACGTTGACGGGCAACGGCGACGTGCTCGAACCGGAGGACGGCGTGATCGCGATCGGATCGGGCGGCAATTACGCGCTTGCGGCCGCGCGCGCGCTAATGACCGTCGGCGGCCTTTCGCCCGACGAGATCGCGCGCCGCGCAATGGGAATTGCTGCCGAGATCTGCGTCTACACCAATCATTCGCTGGTCGTCGAAACGATCGCGAGCTGAAGGCAGGTTATGGATACGCCCACCTATTCGCCGCGCGAGATCGTTTCCGAACTCGACCGCTTCATCGTCGGGCAGAACGACGCCAAGCGTGCGGTCGCGATCGCGCTTCGCAATCGGTGGCGACGCGCCCAGTTGCCGGCGGAGGTTCGCGACGAGGTCGTCCCGAAGAACATCCTGATGATCGGGCCCACAGGCTGCGGCAAGACCGAGATCGCCCGCCGGCTCGCGCGTCTCGCGCAGGCGCCGTTCCTGAAGGTCGAGGCGACGAAGTTCACCGAGGTCGGCTATGTCGGGCGCGATGTCGAGAGCATCGTCCGCGATCTCGTCGAGGTCTCGATCACGATGCTCCGTGACGGCAGGCGCCGCGAGGTGCAGGCGCGCGCCGACAAGGCCGCGGAGGACAGGCTGGTGGATGCGCTCGTCGGCGCCGGCGCCTCGGCCGACACGAAGAACAAGTTTCGTGCCATGCTCCGGGCCGGCGATCTCGAGGACAAGGATGTCGAGGTTTCGGTTGCCGAGACCGGATCGCCCGGCGTGTCGCCGATGGACATGCCCGGCATGCCGCCCGGGCAGGTCATCAACCTTGGCGAGATGATGAAGGGCATGTTCGGTCGTCGCGAGCAGACGCGCCGCATGCATGTCCGCGACGCGCGCACCGCCCTGGCGCGCGACGAGGCCGACAAGATGCTCGATGCCGATGCGATCACCCGCGAGGCGGTGGAGCACGCGGAGCAGAACGGCATCGTCTTCATCGACGAGATCGACAAGGTTTGCGCGCGCACGACCGAGGGCGGGTTCCGCGGCGGCGACGTGTCGCGCGAAGGCGTGCAGCGGGACCTGCTGCCGCTGATCGAGGGAACGACGGTCACCACCAAATACGGTCCGGTCAAGACGGACTACATCCTGTTCATCGCGTCCGGAGCGTTCCATCTCGCCAAGCCGGCGGACCTCCTGCCGGAGCTGCAGGGGCGATTGCCGATCCGGGTCGAGCTTGCGCCGCTCAGCCGCGCCGATCTCCGTCGCATCCTGATCGAGCCGGAGCATTCGCTGCTCAAACAGTACGAGCAGCTGATGGGGACCGAGCGTCTCGCGCTGCGCTTCGCCGACGACGCGGTCGACGCGCTCGCCGAGCTCGCGGCCGACATCAACGAGCGGGTCGAAAACATCGGCGCACGTCGTCTCGCGACCGTGCTCGAGAAGCTGCTCGAGGAGGTGAGCTTCACGGCATCGGACCGGAGCGGCGAGGAGGTCGCGATCGACGCCGCCTATGTCCGCGACCGGGTGGGGCCGCTCGCGCAGAAGGGCGACTTGTCGCGGTTCATCCTGTGAGCGCGCCGTTCGTGACGCCCGAGGAAGCGTCTGCCCGCGACGCGATCGAGGCGATACGCGACGAGCTCGCCCTGTTCGATGACGACGAGGGTTACTACGACTACATCATCGACCAGGGCCGCAAGCTGCCGAAGCTGCCCCGCGAGTGGCAGGACGACAAGCACCGTCTGAGTGGCTGCTTGGCGAGTGTCTGGCTCGAAGGCGAACGCCGCGACGACGGCAGGCTGTTTCTAGCCGGCGGCTCCGACAGCACGATCGTCTCCGGACTGGTGCGGCTCGTGCTCCGCGTCTACTCCGGCCGGCCGCCGACGGAGATCCTCGGGACGGATCCGATCTTCCTAAAGGAACTCGGACTGATCCGATCGCTCACGCAGAACCGGAGCAACGGTGTCGACAGCATGGCGCGCGCCATCCAGTCGCGGGCGAAGGCGGCGGCGGCGGGCTGAGCGCGGCGAGGCGAGCGGACCGTGCTTCCGCGTCTTGTCGGAGCTCGGCGCTAACCACCGGATGCGTGCCCGACGGAGCGTCGCGGCCGTGCGGCCCCATCGGCAACGGCGCGATCGGACCGACGACGAAGAGGTAGGTGAAGGCGCCAAGCAGGCAGAAGCCGCCGGCAACCGAAGCGGCATGATGAACGATCCGTGGGTGATCGCGAGCATGCCGCCCGCGAACGTCGAGATCGCCGCGTCATCGCCGCGACTTCCGTCGCTTCGACGGCCGCGCCGGCAGGCCCGGCGGTTTGACGGGTCGCGATCTTTTGCCCGCGCCGCGACGTTCTCTTCGGCGCCGTCGTCCGCCTCCGGCTCGCGGGACGGGAGGGAGAAGCCTCGTGCCCGATCCATCTGGTTCCGCGTCAACTTCGCGCGGCCTGATCGTCCATTCCCGATCGCCGCTGAACGCCGAGCCGCCGCTCGCCCGGCTTCGGGCGCATTTCCGAACCGAGGCCGACGACTTCTACGTCCGGTGTCACGGCGATACACCGTCCCTCGATCCGGACGCGATGCGGCTCCGGATCGGCGGTCGCGTCCGGCAGCCTCTGTCGCTCTCGCTCGCCGAGATCCGGCGGGATCACTCCGTCCGTCAGGTCGATGCCGTGCTGCAGTGCGCGGGCAATCGGCGCGCCGACCTGCAGGCGGTCCGGAAGACCACGGGAGATCCCTGGGATGCCGGGGCCATCGGGCACGCGAGATGGACCGGTGTCGCGCTCGCCGACCTGCTCGAGGCGGCGGGCGCGTCCGACGATCCCGCGTTGCACGTCGCATTCGGATCCGCTGACCAAGTGACGATTGAGGGCGAAGGAACGTTCGGCTTCGGCGTGTCGATCCCGATGATGAAGGCACGGGCTCCGGAAACGCTCTGCGCCTGGGCGATGAACGGGGCGCCGCTCCGGCCCGAGCACGGCGCTCCGCTCCGGGCCGTCGTTCCCGGCTACGCCGGCGTCCGCAGCGCCAAGTGGCTCACCGAGATCACGGTGCAGGACCGGCCGAGCGATAACCACATGCAGCAACGCGACTACAAGATGCTGCCGCCCGACATCGACGGCGTGGACCGGATCCAATGGGAACGCGGCGTCACGATCGACGCCATGCCGGTCAATGCCGCGATCTGCGTGCCGGCTTCGGGCGCGACCGTCGAAGCCGGCGCGGTCCCGATCAGCGGCTGGGCGGTCGCGAGCGGAAGGCGGATCGTGCGGGTGGATGTTTCTTCGGACGGCGGCGGACGCTGGTACGAGGCGACGCTCGAGGAGCATCCGGACGCATCGGTCTGGAGCTGGCGGTTCTGGCGCGCGACGGTCACGCTCCGCCCCGGGCCGCACGAACTTGCCGTGCGCGCGTGGGACGACGCCGGTCAAACGCAGCCCGCCAGACCGGACGACGTTTGGAACATCAAAGGTTATCTCAGCGCCGCCGTTCACCGGATCTTCGTTCACGCGGCCTGATCATCCGCTCCGGCCGCAAACCCGTCTTCATTCGGCCACGGATGCTTGATCACCTTCCGGAAAGACGTCTGGAGCTGTGCGATGAGCTGGTCGATCCGGGGCGGGAGACGATTGCTGGCTTCAAGTGGACTCTCGCTTTCGCTGCTCGTGCCGCCACTCGCCGCGCCGCAGGCGGATGACGGATCGCCGCCTCCCGCGCTTGTCGGCCGGCTTGGCTCGCTGGCGGGCAGCGTGTCCTTCCATCAGGCGGGGGCGGACGGCTGGACGACCGCCGCGATCAACGAGCCGGTCAGCAGCGGCGACGCGGTCTTCGCCGAGGCGGGCTCGCACGCGGAGATCGAGGCGGGAACGAACCTGTTCGCGCTCGACGGCGGCAGCGAGCTCGACGTCGCGACGCTGGCGACGCAGCAGATCGTGGCGAGCGAGCCGCAGGGGCGGCTGTTCGCGGCGCTCGGGCCGTTGCCGGCCGATGCGTCCGCAACCCTCGCGACTCCGCGTGGCACCGTCGCGCTCGAGGCCGGCACGTACGAGATCGCGGCGGGCGACACCCTCATCCCGACCACCGTGACCGTGGTGAGCGGATCGGCGCGGATCACCACCACGGGTCTGTCGCTCCGGGTCGGACCGGGCGAGACGGCGACGCTGAACGGCACCGACCAGATCACCGGCGCGGTTGCGCCGAGCCCGGCGGCGGACGGGTTCCTCGCCGCCATGCTGACGACTCTCATTCGGTTCCGCAGCGCGGGTCTGCCGCCCAACGTCGCAGGCATGACCGGATGTCAGGCGCTCGCCGACACCGGACGCTGGGCACCGACCACGCAGTATGGGCAGGTCTGGTACCCGCCGGTGCAGGCCGGCTGGGTTCCCTATCGGGAAGGCCATTGGGCCTATGTCGCCCCGTGGGGCTGGACCTGGACCGACGACGAGCCCTGGGGGTTCGCACCATTCCACTACGGACGCTGGGCGGAGATCGACGGCAGCTGGGCCTGGATCCCGGGCGATGACACGCCGATCGACGACGGGATCCCCGAACCGGTCTACGCGCCGGCCCTGGTCGGCTGGACGGATGCGGGCGACGGCCTGATCGTCGGCGCCGCGTTGGGCGCGCTGGCGGCCGGCGCGATCGGCTGGATTCCGCTCGGACCGGGCGAAGCCTACGTCCCGCCCTACCGGTACGATCGCCCGTATTTCGACCGGCTCAACCGGATGAACGTCCGCGACGTCGGCCGGATCGATCCGGCGCAAGCCTGGAGCGGCCGGACCTTCGGCACCTTCCGAAACCGCGGTGCCGCGACACTGGTGTCCGCGACCGTGCTTCGCGATGGTTCCCCGGTCCGCGCGAGCGCGCACGGGTTCGAGCCCGCGGCCTTCGCCGCGCGGCCGATCGCGGGCCGGCACGTCCTCGGATCACCCGGGACGCGCGCGTCTGGGCCGTCAGCGCGGGGTCCGGAGTTCGTGCCGGGCGCCTTCCATCCCGCGTCGCTCGGAGGACAGCGCCTGCCGTTCCGGGCAGGGCCGGCACGGAACGGTGCCGCTGGCGGCGCTCCGGCTGCCGGCCTCCCCGGTCTCCGATCGCACGCCCAGGTCGAAGCGGGACGTCCCGGCGCGGTGCCGACGTCGGCGGCTCCGCACGACATCCACCCGGGCGCGATCGCCGCCGGCGCGGCACTCGGCGGCGGCGCGGCGTTGCTCGCGGCGCACGGTGCCGGTTCGGCAGGACGCGGACCCGGTGCGTTTC
>CAXUBA010000014.1:0-8165 GCA_964249205.1 uncultured Acetobacteraceae bacterium
AGACCGGGCTCTGCAGCATCGCGACCCAGGGCTCGTTGGCGAACATCCACCCCACATAGCCCGGTTCGCCGGCGCGGCTGTCCGTGATGGTGACGCGACCTGCGGCGTCCGCCGGGACGCTCGGCGCGTGCGCGTCACAGGCTTCGAGCGTCACCGCAAGCGTCTCGAAATGCGCGGTTTCGCCGACCCGGAGCGCCAGCACCCGGCTCACCGCCTTCTGCTTGTCGAGCACCCGGATCGAGCCGCCGGTGGTCTGGATCCAGGTCCCGGGCGCCGGCAGCACCGGCGCCTGGAGGGTCGATGACGCATGGGCCACGCCGCCCCAGCCCGCACAACCGGTCGAGGCGACAAGCACGGCCGACGCGGCAAGGCGGATGGAGGTCACGGCCGCTTCGGCGAACGAAGGAGGTCGACCAGGGCATGCATGTCGCGACGAACCATTTCGGCATCGACGCCCATCAGCACGGCGTCCTCGAAGCTGTCGCGCAACACGGACGCCATCTCGTCCCGGTTCTCGCGTAAAACCCGCAGCTTCTCGCGGCAGCTGATCGGCGCGCCGTCCTCGCCGAGCCAACGGACCGAGTCGGTGTCGTTCGCGTCCGGCACGGTCACGGTCCGAGGTCGCCGCCGAGCGGCGCGGGCTTGGCCGACCGGGGCGTCGACGCGGCGGTCCCGAGCGCGTTCGAGGCTTTCACGGCGTCCATCAGCCCGGTCACACTGCCGACGAACTGCCCGAGCAGGGCCTGCAGGCCGATCGCGCTCTCGGTCGCCCTGATCAGGCCACCGGGGGGGAGATCCCGTCGGTCCCCGCCCGGCGACACCGACAGGTAGTTGCCGCCGAGCAGCCCTTCGCTGGTGATCGACGCACTCGTGTCGTCCGGGAGCTTGATGTCGGGCCGGATCCGGAAGGTGACGGTCGCGAGGAAGGTCCGCGAATCGACGGAAGTGCGCACGACCTTGCCGACCGGGACCCCGGCGATCCGGACGTCGGCTCCGGCCCCGAGGCCGTCAACCCGGGCGAAACTCGCGCGGAACTCGGTGCCGGCCGGTCGCGCAAAGCCGCTCCCAAGGGCAAAGGCGAGCAGGGCGCCGACGCACACGATCACGGCAAGGCCGACGACGGTCTCCGTCCTGCCCGTGCGGGCCTCGTTCGCGAGGCTGAAGGACATGGCCACGCTTCCGTTACGCGCGCCGGCTCACGCGTCGGGCGACCAGGCTTCGTAGTCCCCGGGCGCGCGCGCGCGGACACCGCCCTCGTAGTCATGCCCGGGCGGCCGGTAGGCCTCCGCCGTGCCGGACTGGTTGGCCTTGAAGGAGATCTGCCACCCCTTCCGGACTGTTTGGGGCAGCGGGGCGTCGGAAGTGTGGTGCATCCAGCCCCACCATTCCGGCGGCACGCTGGATGCATCGTCCTTGCCGCCGTAGATCACCCACCGCTTGGGTCGTCCGGGGCGACGGCGCTTACGCTCCTCGTAGTAGCTGTTCCCGGTATCATCGCGAGCGACGAGGCGCCCCCGCAATCGGGTGAAGAGTCGGGTTCCGATGGTCGCCATGGCGGGACCTTAGAACGAGGGGAAGAGGCGGTCCACTTTCCCAGCCGCCACAATATCATGTGGGTCGGATGCGGCCGGACACGCAAAATACCCTTCACGGCGACAACGGAGCCTGTAGGCTAGCGCCATGACATCCTTTCTCCCCTGGCACGGCGTCCGGCTTCGCGTGTTCGAGACGGGGGAGGACGCGGACGCGCCGAGCCGACGCGTCGCAATCCCCGCCTCGTGGGACGAGACCGCCGCATCCGGCTTCGTCGCCCTGATCGGCCCGGAGCTGCGCCCGTCGTGGGAGCCCGCGCGGCTGCCGGACGAAGCTTCACGCTGGATCGCGCCGCTCGACCGGCTCGCCCGCGCGCAGGGTCTGTCGGACGCGCTCGGCCCGGCGCTTCACTGGCTGCTCCTGCTGCGCCAAGCGGCGCCGGACCGCTGGGCCTGGCGGGGCGAGGCGGACGGTCCTCCGTCTTTCGTGCTCCATCTCGCTGCCTTCGCCGAGCCCGCCGCCGGGCTCGACACGACCGCGCTCGACGAGGCGGTCGCGACGGTCTCGACTGCGCTATCGCTCGCGCGCGCAGAGCGCGGCGCGGCCACGGCCACGCTTCGGATCAGCGGCCTTGACGGCATGCTGGCGTCGCTCGGTCTCGCCTACGACAGCGAAGCCGGACGCGACATCGCGGCCGACGTCGTCCGCCGCGTGCGGGCCTCGCTCCAGGCCCGCGATCGAGCCGTTGCGCTTGTCGCCGTGGAAGCCGGCGCGGCGGACGCCCTGCTCGGCGTCGAGACGGCCGGGATCGCCGCTCCGTTCTCGCCCGTGACTGGCGATCTCGCGCTGACCGCCGCGACCGAGCGGCGTCTCGCGGCCCGCGGCCTGTCGCCCGAGCGGGCGCTGGCGCTGGCGCTCGCGGGCGACCTCCCGCTGCAACGACCCGGCGACCGCGCCGAAACTGTGATGGTGGCCGCGCTCGTCCCCTCCCTCGACCGCGCGGCGACGCCCGTTACGCCCGACCTGCCGGAGAGATCGCCCGGGCTCGCCTCGCCGCGCGCACGCCGGCTGCCGGCGCGTGCAAAGGGCTTCACGCAGAAGGTCGCGATCGGCGGCCATCGAGTTTTCGTCCGCACCGCGGAGTTTCCTGACGGGACCCTTGGCGAGATTTCGGTCACCGCAGGCGGCTCGCGCGCGCTGATGGATGCGGTGTCGGCGGCGATCAGCATCGGGCTACAGCATGGGGTGCCGCTCGCCGCCTTCGTCGACGCATTCGCGCACGGACGGTTCGGGCCGCAAGGCGCCGTCGAAGGGGATCCGGCGATCGCGACGGCGAGCTCGCCGCTCGACTACGCGCTCCGGGCGCTGTCCGACGCCTATGACGGCAGACGGGTCGCCGATCCCCCGCCCGCGATTGCCGACGGCCCGGCTGAAGCCGATCCGCTGCTGCCGATGGCGCTGCCGACCGCGGCCGCCGAGACGTCCGCGGCCGCGGCGCGCCGCCACCTCCGCCTGGTGCGGTCGTCGTGAGCGGGGTCGTCGCCGAGCGCCTCACGGCCCTTGGCCTGGCACTTCCCGTCGCCGCGGCGCCGGTCGCCAACTACGTGCCCTTTGTCCGGCATGGCGCCCTGCTCACGATCTCGGGCCAGTTGCCGCTGGTCGACGGCCACCTCGTCGCGACGGGGCGTCTCGGGGAAACCGTCGCGGTCGAAACCGGCATCGAGGCCGCGCGGGCGTGTCTCCTCAATCTCCTCGCGCAGGCGGCCGCAGCGCTCGACGAGGATCTCGACCGGATCGAGCGCGTGGTGCGTCTCGGCGGCTTCATCGCGTCTCCCGGCGACTTCATGCGTCATGCCGAGGTGATGAACGGCGCGTCCGATCTCGCGGTCGCCGTGCTCGGCGATCGCGGACGCCATGCTCGGAGTACGGTCGGCGTGTCTTCCCTCCCGCTCGGCGCGCCAGTCGAGATCGAGGCGGTGCTTGCGGTTCTCCCTTCCGCGTAGGCGTGGCCGGGGGTCGGCTTCGGGATCTCCCGGCCCATATTCCGGCGCGATGACACGCGACCCCGACACGCTTTCCCTCAGCCTTCATCGCTCAATCCACGAAATCGACGCCGCCGAATGGGACAGCTGCGGCGGCGACCGAAATCCCTTCGTCAGCCATGCCTTCCTGTCTGCCGTCGAGGACAGCGGGTCGACGGGCCGGCGCACGGGTTGGTTGTCTCAGCATGCCGCGATCCGGAACGATGCCGGCGCGCTCGTCGCCTGCGCGCCGATGTACGCGAAAGGCCACAGCTACGGCGAATACGTGTTCGATCACGGCTGGGCGAACGCCTTCGAGCGGGCCGGAGGCCGCTACTACCCGAAGCTCCTCGTTGGCGCGCCGTTCAGCCCGGTCCCGGGCCCGCGCCTGCTGGTCCATCCCGAGCGGGGCGCGACGGCGGCGATCGTCGGCCAGGCGCTCCGGAAGAGCTGCGTCGAGCTCGGCCTGTCCTCCGTCCACGTGAACTTCTGCCTTGAGGACGAGTGGCAGGCGCTCGCCGCCGAAGGCTGGCTGCAACGTCTCGGGATGCAGTTCCACTGGGAAAATCAGGGTTACGGCAGCTTCGACGACTTCCTCGGCGCGCTCAACGCGCGCAAGCGCAAGGCGCTCCGGCGCGAGCGGCGGGACGCGCAGGGTTGCGGCCTCACCTTCCGGACCCTGCAGGGGTCCGAGATCGGGCCGGCGGAGTGGCGAGCCTTCTACCGTTTCTACGTCTCGACCGTCGATCGCAAATGGGGGACGGCCTATCTCGGCGAACGCTTCTTCCCGTTGCTGTCCGACCGCCTCGGCGAGCGCGTGGTGCTGATGCTTGCCGACCGGGATGGCGAACCGGTCGCCGGCGCGCTCAACCTGAAGGGGCCCGACGCGCTCTACGGCCGGAACTGGGGCTCTGACGGAGAGTGGCCGTTCCTCCATTTCGAGCTGTGCTATTATCAGGCGATCGACTTCGCGATCCGGTCGGGGCTGTCGCGGGTCGAAGCGGGCGCACAGGGCGAGCACAAGATCCAGCGGGGCTACCTGCCGAAACCGACCTACTCCGCGCACTGGATCGCGCATGACGGGTTGCGCGCCGCCGTCGCCGCCTCGCTGGCCGCCGAACGTCCAGCCATGCGGCTCGAAATGACGGCCTTGTCGGAACTTTCGCCGTTCCGACAGGGTGACTAAATGAGAGGAAGCGAGCGTCAGGACATCAGCCGGGCCGGCGCGGAGGGTATCGTGAACGACGAAGCCAAGAAGACCGACGAGCGCGTCCGGGTCCGGGCCTACATCCTGTGGGAACAGGATGGTCGCCCGCACGGTCGGAACGATGAATACTGGAACCGAGCTCTGGCGGAAATCCAGGCGGAAGAGCGGGCAGCCGCCAAACCGCTGATGGACGCCACCTCCGGCGCGGCACGTTGAAGCCGCGGGAGGCGGGAGGTTCGGTGCCTCCCGACCTCCCGCGGGTTCAGCCGGCTTCCATCGCAATCCGGAGGCGCGCGTCGATCCGGTCGAGAAAGGCCTCGGTGTCCAGCCACCCTTGCGCGGGGCCGACCAGCAGGGCGAGGTCCTTGGTCATTTCGCCGGCCTCGACCGCCTCGACGCAGATCCGCTCGAGGGTCTCGGCAAAACGGACGAGCGCGGGCGTGTCGTCGAAGCGGCCGCGATAGATCAGGCCGCGCGTCCACGCGAAGATCGACGCGATCGGATTGGTGCTGGTGGGCTGGCCCTTCTGATGCTGCCGGTAGTGGCGCGTCACCGTTCCGTGCGCCGCTTCGGCCTCGACGGTCTTCCCGTCGGGCGCGAGCAGGACGCTGGTCATGAGACCGAGACTGCCGAAGCCCTGCGCGACGATGTCGCTCTCGACGTCGCCGTCGTAGTTCTTGCAGGCCCACACGTAGCCGCCCGTCCACTTGAGCGCGGCGGCGACCATGTCGTCGATCAGGCGGTGCTCGTAGGTGAGACCCCGCTCGTCGAACTGCGCCTTGAACTCGCGGTCGAACACCTCTTGGAACACGTCCTTGAACATGCCGTCGTAGGCCTTAAGGATCGTGTTCTTGGTCGAGAGATAGACGGGGTAGCCGCGCGCCAGCCCGTAAGCAAAGCTCGCGCGCGCGAAGCCCTCGATCGAGGCTTGCGTGTTGTGAATGCCGAGTGCGACGCCGGGTCCCTTGAAGTCGTGCACCTCGAGTTCGAGCGGCGCACCGCCATCGGCGGGCTGGTAGGTCAGCGTGACCCGACCAGGGCCCGGGATCCTGGTCTCGGCGGCCCGGTAGATATCCCCATACGCGTGGCGCCCGATGACGATCGGCTGGCTCCAGTGCGGCACGAGGCGCGGGACGTTCGCGCAGACGATGGGTTCGCGGAAGATCGTGCCGTCGAGGATGTTGCGGATCGTGCCGTTCGGGCTTCGCCACATCTTCTTGAGGCCGAATTCAGCGACGCGCGCCTCGTCCGGCGTGATCGTCGCGCACTTCACGCCGACGCCGTGCCGGCGGATGGCGTACGCCGCGTCTACGGTGACCTGATCGTCGGTCGCGTCCCGGTGCTCAATCCCGAGATCGTAGTATTCGAGCTCGATGTCGAGATACGGCAGGATCAGCTTGGTTCGGATGAAGCTCCAGATGATGCGCGTCATCTCGTCACCGTCGAGCTCGACGACGGGGGTCTTCACCTTGATCTTTTCCATGCGCCAACCTTCCTAGGTCCGTTTGTTCGCCCGTGTCCCGGGCCGACGGCTTCCTTCGGTCGTAGAACAACACGCCGCTCGTCGCGAGCCCCCGGGCACGCCCGACGGCGCAGGACACGCTCTACCGTCGGTAAGGAGTCGGCAGCAGGTCGCGGATCGCGACACGGCGGAGTGCACCAGGCAGGCCCACGATGACCGCGGCGTCGGGGTCGAAGTCGAGGAGCATCTCGCGGCAGGCCCCGCAGGGCGACACCACCGCGATCGTTCGATCCTGCTCGTCCGGCTTCGGATGACGCACCGCGACCGCGCTCTCGACCGTGCCGTCGCCGTCTAGGATGGCGCGGCCGAGTGCCACCGCCTCGGCACAGACCGAAAGCCGGCCGACGGTGGCGCCGAGATGGATCCCTGTCCAGACGCGGCCATCACGTCCGCGGAGCGCCGCACCGACCATGTGCCAGTATGGGCGGTAGTGGCGACGGACCACCTCGCGCGCCGCCTCGACGAGAGCAAGATCGGCCGCGGCGAGCGCGTGTTCAGGGATCCCGAACTCCGGACTCTCCTGACGTGTGCCGAAGGTCAACGGTACGCCGGCGCCAGGCCGTCTTCGTCGCGCGGATCAGTCCGCGGCGTCGGCCTCTTCGGCCTCTTCCGTCGTCGGCTCGACCAGCAGCGCGTTCGCAACCACCCCGGACTGCTCGCGGATCCGACGCTCGATCCCGCTCGCGACGTCGCGATGGTCGCGGAGGAACTGCTTAGCGTTTTCCCGTCCCTGCCCGATCCGTTGGCTGTCGCAGCTGAACCAGGCGCCCGATTTCTCGACGATCCCGGCTTTGACGCCGAGATCGATCAGTTCGCCGACCTTGCTGATCCCTTCGCCGTACATGATGTCGAACTCAACCTGACGGAACGGCGGCGCAAGCTTATTCTTCACCACCTTCACGCGGGTCTGGTTGCCGACGACCTCGTCCTTCTCCTTGATCTGGCCGATCCGCCGGATGTCGAGCCGGACGGAAGCATAGAACTTGAGCGCGTTGCCGCCAGTGGTCGTCTCCGGGTTGCCGAACATCACGCCGATCTTCAGCCGGATCTGATTAAGGAAGATCAGCGTGGTCTTCGACCGTGACACGGTGCCGGTGAGCTTCCGCAGCGCCTGGCTCATCAGGCGCGCGTGGAGCCCGACATGGCTGTCGCCCATGTCGCCCTCGAGCTCCGCGCGCGGCACCAGGGCCGCGACACTATCAACCACCAGCACGTCGACGGCGCCGGAGCGCACCAGCGTGTCCGCGATTTCGAGAGCCTGCTCGCCGGCATCGGGCTGGCTGATCAGCAAGTTGTCGATGTCGACTCCGAGCTTCCGCGCGTATGAAGGATCGAGCGCGTGCTCGGCGTCGATGAAAGCGCAGGTCCCGCCGAGCTTCTGCGCTTCGGCAATGGCATGGAGCGCGAGCGTCGTTTTGCCGGAGCTTTCCGGCCCGTAGATCTCGATGATCCGGCCACGTGCGAAACCGCCGATCCCGAGCGCCATGTCGAGACCGAGCGAACCCGACGACACCACTTCCATCTGCTGATCGATGGGCCGCTGCCCCATCCGCATGACGGAGCCCTTGCCGAACGCGCGCTCGATCTGGCTGAGAGCGCCCTCGAGAGCCTTGGCCTTGTCCATCGGATTTTCCTTTGCCGCCCGGCTATCGGCAGATTCGACGGGACAGCCGACTCGCCCTCGCGTCCTCACGTTCCCATGAACGCGGACATACCCGCAACTCGCGAAATCGATGATGACCGCGGAGTCGCGTTCCATTCATGTTCTGCCAGATCGAAAAGGGAACATCAAGGTGTCCGGATCTCATAAACGTTGCGGAACCGCATCGTGCGCGCCGCGGCGCGAGGGCCGGTCGTCGCGCCGGGCCGGCTTCCGGTCTCC
>CAXUBA010000014.1:8265-32749 GCA_964249205.1 uncultured Acetobacteraceae bacterium
CTGCGCCAGGCGCCAGACATAGGCGATCACGGCGGCCACCGCCTGGAAATGCTCCCGCGGGATCTCCGCATCGAGCGGCACGGTGAACAGCGCTCTCGCGAGGGGTTTGTTCTCGACGATCGGAACGCGATGTTCCCTGGCGAGCGCACGGATGCGGGCGGCCACCTCGTCCGCACCCTTCGCGATCACACGCGGAGCCGACCGGCTTCCCTGCTCGTAGGCCAGCGCCACCGCGTAGTGCGTCGGGTTCGTCAGCACCACCGCCGCCTTCGGAATCGCCTGCATCATCTGTTGTCGCGCGCGTTGGCGACGGATCGCACGGAGCCGCGCTTTGACATGAGGATTGCCGTCGTTCTCCTTGTGCTCGTCCCGAAGGTCCTGCTTGCTCATTCGGAGACGCCGTTGCAGGCGGTGGCGCGACCACATCACGTCAAGACCGGCGATCACCAGTTGGACGACGAGAAGTGCCGCCGTCGCGTGAAGGATCACCGAGGCGGACAGCGCGATCGTGGTCGCGAGAGGTCGGGACGGCGCAGACGCGAGCGCCGGCAGCGCGCCCTCCACCACCCGAAAGAGCACGACCCCGAAGCAGCCGAGCTTCGCAACCGCCTTCAAGGCCTCGATCGCGCTCGTCGGATCGACCAGTCGACCAAGCCCCCTCACAGGATTGATCCGGTCGAGCGAGGGAACGAGCGCGGCCGGCCGGAACAGAAAGCCGGTCTGCAGCAGCGCCGACCCGATCGCACCGAGCGCGCCGGCGAGGAGGACCGGCCCGGCAAGGACCAGCGCGCGACCGAACACCGTGACCACCACGGCGGCGAGGTCGTCCGGTGCGAGGTCTTCCCTGCCGGAAAGCGCAAGAACTCCCCGCAGCGTTTGGGCGAGGCTTCTTCCGCCCGAGGCGATCGCACACACAGCCGCGATGCCCCCGGCGGCCATCGTGACGAGCATCACCGCCTCGCGCGACACCGCGACCTGACCCTCTTCCCGCGCCTTCTGCAGCCGCCTGGCGGTCGGGGCCTCGCTACGGTCGGCCGCCTCGCCTCCCTCAGCCATGGCTCGCCGCCGCGAACAGGTCCGAGAACATCGCCCGGGTCGTGCCGAGCCAGTCGCCGAGCATTGTCGAGCCGAGGATCGCCAGCAGCAGAACGCCACCAAGCAGCTGGCCGGGCGCGGTCGCGGATCCCGGCCCGAGGCTCGGCACGAAACGCGTGAGCATGGCGAGACAGACCTGCCATAGCGTGCCCGCGATCAGGAAAGGAGACGCGAGGCGGAAGGCGCAGGAGAAGCTCCCGCTCACGGCCCGAACGATCACCGTCGTCGCGTCGCCGACCGGCAGGGCACCCCCGAGCGAAACGAGCGTGTAACTGTCTGCCACCGCTTCGAGCGGCAGCCGGTAAAGTCCGCTTGACAGCAGAAGCACCGGTGCCGCTAAGGAGAACAGGCGCGACAATGCGCTCGACTGCGCCCCAAGTGCCGGATCAGGTTGCACGAGGCTGGTCAGCCCGACCGCGAGCGTCACGAACTCGGACGCGATCGGCAGGGATAAGGCTACGATCCGTGACGTGAGGCCGAGAAACAGACCGCACAGGATCTCGCGGACGATGGCGAGCGCGAGGGCAGAAAACGAGGGTTGGAAACCGTGCGCCGTGTCCGACAGGGAAGGCGCGATCAGGACGGTGATGCCGATCGCGAGACCGACACGGAGCACTGGCGGCGGATCGGCCTCGCCGAGCCCCGGCAGCAACATGACCGCCGCCGACACGCGGCATAGGACGAGCAGGACGACGAGCGAAGTCGAAGGTAAGTCGGCGACGATCGACGACAAGGAAGCCATCTCAGTTGCCACCACTTACCACGATCCGGTCGTAAATCGAGACCGTGTAGGCGTCGAGCGAAGCGAAGAGGAAGTGCTCGCCGAGCACGAGGATCCCGATCAGCACCGCAAGCTTCGGCACGAACGACAACGTCTGCTCGTTCACCTGCGTGACCGCCTGAACGAGCGAGACCAGGATGCCGACCGCCAGCACCGCGAGCAGCGGCCCGGCGCAAAGCTTCGCGATGATGATGAACGTGTCTCGCATCGCGAGCGCGACATCCGTCTCGGTCATGGGGGGCAACCCCTTTCCATTTGGTGATGGCCTGTCCTCAAGTTCTCAGGATGCCGGCCAAGCGGTCAGATCGACATCCGCATGACCTCCTGGTACGCGGAGACGACCTTGTCCCGTATGGCGACGACCTCCTGCAGCGCGAGCTGCGCCTTCGACACCGCCGTCACGACGTGCGTCAGGTCGCCGCCATTCACGACGGCAGCCATCGATGTCGCGTCCGCCTCCTGTCCGGTCGTGACCACCTGCCCGAGCGCACGCTCCAACGTCGCGCCGAAACCCTCTTCGGTGCCGGCCGTGGCTGGCGAGTTCGTGCGCTGATACGCGCTTGCCGCCGCGCTCGGTGTAACGACCAACGTGTTCGCGTTCATTTCAGGATTTCGAGCGTGCGGGCGAACATCGTCCGGCTGACCTCCAGCACGCCGAGGTCGGCGTTGTACGACCGCTCGGCTTCCCGCATGTCCATCATCTCGACGAAGCTATTGACGTTCGGGAGTTTGACGTAGCCGGACTTGTCGGCGGCTGGGTTCGATGGATCGTAGCGCTGCTCGAACGGCGTGGCGTCCGAACCGATTTCTTCCACATCCACCCCACCCGAGGCCGAGCCCTCTTCGACGGGCTGGAACGTGATCGTCTTGCGTCGGTAGGGGTCGGCTCCCGGCGACGAGCCGGTCGTGTCCTGGTTCGCAAGGTTCTCGGCGACAACCCGTAGACGAGCCGCCTCCGCGTCCATTCCGCTCGAAGAAATGTCGAAAGTCGAAGACAGATCCATCAGGATCAGCCCGCAACGCCGAGCGCGAGATCGGTCATGCCGACATATTTCTTAAACAAGGCCGTCACGACGCTCTGCTCCTGATCGTTCGAAGCGACCATTCGCATCTGCTGATCGATCGAGACGCCGTTCCCGTCGGGCGCCGTCTCCGAGTCGTCGGTGGGCCGAAGCTCGGAGGCTGACGAGCCGACCGCGGGAAGGTCCGCCGGGTCGGTGGTGGTCAGGCCAAGCGACGACCCGGACAGGAAGGACGAGAACGGCGCGAGGTCGCGTGGCTTGTATCCGGGCGTATCGGCATTGGCGACGTTCCCTGCGAGAATAGTCGCACGCTGGTTCAGCCAGTCGAGCTTTCCCGCGGCAAGATTGAAGAAGTCGGGCGCGTCGGTCGCAATCATGTCCGGTCTCCCAGGACATCCAACCTGATCTCGAATGATGAACGAAGCGTGAACTAGAACCGCAGCCTGGCCTTAACGAATGCGTAACGACATGGAGTCTCTAATCGGCCTGCCGCAGAAGGCGGCGAACCTATGCCCACAGGCAAAAGGCCAAGCCATGCCGCTGATTGAGTTGCTCACCACTCTAGCCGCGCTCGCCGTCGTCGTGCTGCTCGCCTGGGGATGGGGACGCGTCGTCTGCTGGAAACGTCTGGCGCCGATGTCGAGAACGACGCGACCTCGACCCCTTGCCATAAGGTCCGTGCTGGCGATCGATCCCAAACGACGCCTCCTGCTTGTCTCGTGTCAGGATCGGAGAGCGGTTCTTCTCACGGGCCCGAACGGCGACACGTTCCTTGGGTGGTTCGACGAAGCAGGGTCGGGTTCCTTCGAAGCCGATGCGACATGAGGGCTCGACGCCTCTGGCTCGGCGCGTTCGCCGTCGCCTTCGCTGTTCTTCCCGTTTCGGTCGCCGAAGCGCAGTCCTTCAGCATCGACCTGGGCGGGGCGCAGGGCGGCAGCATGACGGGGCACATCGTCCAGCTGACGGCCCTGGTCACCGTGTTATCCCTCGCTCCCAGTTTGCTGGTGACGCTGACCGCATTCACCCGGATCATCATCGTCCTGTCGCTGCTCCGGAGCGCCCTAGGCGCACAGGGGACGCCGCCGAACCCGGTTCTCATCGGGCTGGCCCTTTTTCTGACCTTCTTCGTGATGCAGCCAACGCTCGATCTCGCCTGGTCGCGGGGCATCGCGCCGATGGTGCACGGCCAGATTGACACGATGGCGGGCCTCGACCAGACCGCCGCGCCGTTCCACAGCTTTATGTCGCGCACGACGAGACCGGCCGACCTCCAGCTCTTCCTCGATCTTGGCCACCTGCATCCACCGGCCTCGCCGGAGGCGACGCCCTGGCGAGCCCTCGCGCCGGCCTTTCTGGTCGGGGAACTTCGGCGTGCTTTCGAGATGGGCTTCCTGATCTACCTGCCGTTCCTGGTCATCGACGTGGTGGTCTCGAGCATCCTGATGAGCCTCGGCATGATGATGCTGCCGCCGAACAGCATTTCGCTTCCGTTCAAGCTCATCTTCTTCGTGCTGATCGACGGCTGGCATCTCGTCGCCGGCAGTCTGGTCGAGAGCTTCGGTCCGGGCTGATCCGGATCAACCGGGAAGATGCATCCGGATGAATGGCGGCAAGGAGAAGGCGGCGGCGTGAACTTCGGGCGACCAGTATTGTGAGACCCCGTCGATCCCAGCCGCCTCCGCCGCGCGACGGAGGCGATCCACGTCCGAAACAACTAGACGATCGCCCTTGTAGGCGATGCCGAGCGTCATGAATCCGCCGACATAGGTCGGGACCGCGGCCACGTAGGCAGAAACGTGCGCGAAATGGCGCGCGCGACGTGCACTCGTCTCGCGCAGCTCGCTCGCCTGCATGAACGGCACCCCGCACTGATTGACGATGAGGCCGTCCGGAGCGAGGACACGCGCGCAATGCGCGTAGAACGAGTCGGTGAACAGCACTTCTCCGACGCCGATCGGGTCCGTGCTGTCGACGATAATGACGTCGTAGCTGTCGTCGGCCGCGTTCGCGACGTGATCGATCCCATCTCCGATGATCACTGACGCGCGTGGGTCGTCCCAGCTGTCGCCCGAGATCAACGGCAGGAACTCACGACAGAGACGGACGACCTCGCCGTCGATCTCGACCATGACGGCGCGCTCGACGTCCCGATGCTCGAGAACGCGCCGCAACACGCCTCCGTCTCCCGCGCCGATGATCAGCACGCGCTTCGCGCCTCCGTGCGCAAGCAGCGGGACGTGGGTCAGCATTTCCTGGTAGACGAATTCGTCACGTTCGGTGATTTGAACCACGCCGTCGAGTAGCAGGACGCGTCCGTGCGAAGTCGTCTCGAAGAGACGAATGTCCTGGAACTCGCTCCTGACATGGGCAAGTTCGTTCGTGACCAGGAAGCGCTGCCCCCAATCACGATACAGCGTTTCCGCCACCCACTCGGCTTGCGCCATCGGACCTCCTGCTGCCGTCGAGAAGTTGGCGGCCCGGGAGCCGCCCGCCGAGGCTCAGGCCACGCGGCCGCGACGCTGTTCGCTCACGTCGATGCGCGACGGATTGAAGACCGCCTGGAACACCGGAACCGCGTGACGAGGGTCGCATGCACCGCACATGAACACGTCGATCGCGGCGAAATCCCGCTCGGGCCAAGTGTGAATGGAGATATGACTCTCGGCCAGAACCAAGACGCCCGACACACCGCCGTTCGGCGTGAAGTGGTGGAAATGTCCGTGCAGGATCGTGGCGCCGGACGCGATCGCCGCCTCGCGGAGGGCGCGGTCAATCACCTCCGGATCGTCAAGATTGCTGGCGCCCCAAAGGTCCACAAGGAGATGGCTTCCTGCGAAGACCATCCCGTCGCGTTCGACAAAATAGTCCGTACGCTCCTCGTGCTCGTCCCGAGACGATGCATCAGTCTGGACATTGCTCGGGATATCCGAGACCATCCCCAGTCGAGCAAGTGCGTTCATCACGTACCCCCGTACCAGTAGACGGCCTGTAAGGCGCGCACGCCCCCTTGGGCCAAGGCGGCGTGAGATATGGCCTCACCCTCCCGGATGCAAGGCAAAACGCCAGCTTGGCTGCTTATTTCGGCCCGGTGTCCGCCGCGACATCCGCGCCCGTGAGACCTGGCCGAAGAGCAACGTCGAACCGGGCGAAACGGGCAAGCGCGACGCGATCGCCCGCGTCCGAGAGCCGGGCCGCTTGCCGGTGGTCGAGCTCACGCAGCACCCCCTTATCGCCCGCCCGAAAGGCCGCCGTGGCGAACCGTAGAACAAGATCCTCGTCATGCGCGGACAGTGGCCCCGCTGCGGGCAAAGCGGCGACAAGTGGCGCAAGTGCGCTCTCGCTGCCCTTCCAGTCACCCGTATCGGCGAGAAAATCCGCCCTAGCGTCCAGCGTCGCGGGATCCGTGCGGTCTCGCAACGCGGCGACGGCTTCCTGCGGATGTCCTGCTCTGGCGAGGAGATGCGCCGCGACGAGGGCGCGACGCGCGGCCAGCGTCGGCGGCACCGCGTCGGCGTCGGCGGCCTGGAGCAATCGAGCGGATGCCTCCGCATCGCCCTGTTGGAGGCGGAGCTCCGCCGCGCGGAGTTCGAGCGCCGCGCGATCGGATCCTGGTTTCTCGTCGGAGAGGACGCCTTCGATCGACTCCGCCGCACGCTGCGGCAAACCGAGCCGCACCAGCTTCTCCGCCCGGATCGTGGCGATCTTCGCTGCCAGAACTGGGTTTGACCGGATGAGGTCGGCATACTGATCCGATAGCGAAACGGGACTTGCGTCGGGAATGACGTCGGCGTTCCGAGGATCGGCCAATCGGCCGATCGCTTCTCCGGTCGCTTCCGAAACCTTCCCCCGCAAGGCGGGATCGGTTTGTCCGGCCAGCCTCAGAAGTGCGAGGCCTCGTGCGACCTGACGGGCTTTCAGCCGGAACTCTGCTTCCTCGAGCAAAAGAGGGCCGTCCTCCCCTGCAAGACGCCAGTCAAGGCGATGCGTCGCCAGGATCCCCGCGGCGACACTCGGCGCCAGGGTCTCATCGCGGGACCGTATCTCGACCTCTCGGCGCGTCGCCTCGGCGGCTTGGGCGCGATCCGGACCTCGCTCGATGTCGACGAGCTCCTTCAGCGCTTTGACGGACTGCCCAAGTCTATCGTCGGCGATCGCCTTCATGAGGTCGGCACCCGGATCCGACGGTATCGTAGTCACCGCTTCGAGATCAGCCTTTGAACCCCCGGCCAGCAGGGTCTCGGCAACCCGTCGGGAAACTGCGCGCGCGAGCAGCGGCGGGTAAGCGCGATAGAGGTTGAGATTGTCACGAACGCGGTCTGCATCACGTCGCCGGCTAATATCGTCGCTCGGTCGAGCGGCAAGCGCGTTCCAGAAAACGCTGTCGTCCGTGATGCTCGCACCCGAATCTGGAAACGACGCCGTATCCTTCGATCGGGAGCCTGGTTCAAGCACTCCGACGATCGTGCGGAGCAATCGCATCCGCTCGTCCTCAGCCCCAACCGGTGCGTCTGCGAGAGCTACAGCGAGAAGTGTCGCCGCTTCGCGACCGAGCCCAAGCGACAGCAGCGTCTCGATGCACGACAAGCGCGGCCCGAGCCGATCCCGTATCGGTGTCACGGCGGCCGACACCGCCGCAGCTCGCAGCCGCCGAGACAGTTCGGCGACCGACCCGGATGGAAGTTCGAGCGTTTTCCGGAATCGATCCGCGAGATGGCGCTCTCCCGTGAAGCCCCAGGGAAGGTGAAGCGGAGAACCGTCGTCCGTCGCGAGCGCGAAGCCGCCGGCCGCCGGCCGAAGCAACAAATGGTCGGATGACGGAGCAACGATCAGCCCGTCGTCCGTTTCGGCGATGCTAAACAGAGCGGATCGCCTGTCGGAATCGATACCTTGCCCCGGCATGGCGGTCGTGCCGACGAGGAGTAGTTGCCCGGTGTCGGGATCGGAGACGACCACGTTCCGACCCGGGCGTGCGACGCCGAAGAGGAGGGTTTCATCCTGCTCCTGTCTCAGCGAGATTGAGGTCGATGCGCTGCTCCCGCGCTGCAATCGCAGCGACCACCCCCCGTCGTCACAGAGAAGCTCATAAGATGGTGCGTCCTCGAAGCGAAGCCGCAGATCGGTTGCGCCGTTGCTTGATGCGGCACTCACCTCGCGGATCCGATGATCTCGGGCGAACATGGAAGTGTCGACCGGTCGTTCCTGATCAAAGATGAGAAGGAGATCACGACCGTGTCTCCGCGCGGCAACGCCCGCACCCTTTGGAAACGGAAGGCGGAAAAGGTCGGTCGGCTCGCTTGGCTTCGACGGGGCCGGCACAGCCGTATTGCCCGGAGCCGCCGTCCGATCGGTCGCGGGCGGTTCGTGGCGCTCGGACGACGACGACCGCGAAAGCACCTTGTCGACGGCCCCTTCCACGGTCGCAAGAAATGGCGCCGGGATCTCGGATAGGCGGTCGGGCAGATGGGCCTGACGGGATCCCGACAGCGGCTTCGGCGGAGAGATCGGAGCCTGATCCCGCATGCCATGCACGATGTCGTCTGTTCGCGGATGCATCACGAGATCGATCGCGACGCCGATCCTTCCTACGCGAGTTTTCGCCGAGATCCCCGGATCGAGCGTGACGACGACACGCCCGTGCTCAAGGCTTACGCACGTTACATAACGGGCTCGAGGCAACCTGTCCGAAAGCCGCAAGGCAGCAGGGTTTGCCGGATCGTCGAGAACGAGCTTCTGCCCATCCAACGTCACGGTCGTCCTTGCCGACAGGCCGAGCACGAACAGGTGCTCGTGATCGGAGAAGGACCGCTCCTTGATCCGTATCGAGCCGGCCCGTGCCGTCAAAGGAACGATCAGCAGCAGCCAAAAGATGGCGGATGACGTCCGCATCAGCCTTGCGGAATGACCGGTGTCGATCCAATCGGATCGCGAAGACGTTGTTGGGCAAGCATCTGCGTGGCCACCCGCGCGCGCTCGGGCTGCATCGCTCCGAGAACGAGAGCCGCCTTCCGCTCGTTCATCCGGGCAAGAAGTTGCAGAAGCGTGTGGATCTCTAGGCCATTAAAGATCGTCGCCGCATCGTCCGGACGCATCGCTTCGTAGACCTTGACCAAGCCAGCCCAGGCCGCTTCGTCCTGCGCCTGACGAGAGGTCACGCTTTCGGCGAGCTTGTGGTTGAGTGCGTCGAGCGCTGTCATGCGACGCTCGAGAGCTTCGGAGACCGCGTCAGCCGCCGCCTCTCGGACCTTCAACGCCGATCGCTCGCGATCGAGTGACGCTTTCTCCTGCTGAAGGTCCACCAGCAGGCTCGGATCCGAGACGCTCCTGCTCGGCTCCATATGCCCAGGCGCCGCGGACGCCACAATCACCGATTGCTTAGGATGAGGCGAAATCAACGGGTCTGAAGGCCTGTCCACGCGCACGATCGCGGGCGCTCGTGTTCCTTCTCCGCTCTCCCCGGCCAGTGCGGTCTCGGTCAGCGCGATCGCCTTCACGCCGAGGAGGACCGCGAGCACACCGATTGTCACCGGGAGGAAACGAGCGTTCGGCAAACCGTCCATCACGCCCGCCCGAGCCGCAGCGCGCGGATCAGATCCCGTTCGGCCTTGCTCCTGACGGGAACGTCCCGGTCGGCATGGCGTCCGGTCTCCTCGCCGAGCACCGGGGCGGATGCCACGCCGCGGCCGGACTGCGCGGCCCTTGCATCGGCGACCCGACGCTCGATGGCATCAGCAAGCTTCTCTCCCCGTTCGGTCAGGAAGACCAAGTCGTCCTTTAGGCCATTCGCTCGCTCGACTTGGCGCGTGATCTGCTTCCCGGCGATCTCGGCCGCCAAGCGAAGGCGCTCGGCTCCGTCTTCGGCGAGCCTTGTGCTCTCGTGAAATCCGGCGACAAGTGCTTCTAAAGCGACTCTGTCTCGCCGAAGAACGCCGAGCGCTCGCTCGAGGCGGATCGCGTGGAACAGCGTGACCGACAGCAGCAGGACCAGGGCGGTCTCGAGAAGCCACTCAAAGCCGCTCATTGAACGAGCAACTCTTCGAACAGGACGTCAGAGATCGCTGCACCCGGCACCGCGACGGCCAGCCGGTTCATCATGGCTTCGCGAAGCAGATACGCGCCGGTGTCACTCCGGACTTCTTCGGGCTTTACCGCTCGCAGATATGTCTCGGCCATGTCGACGATGCGCGGCATCGCGGCCGACACGAGCGTCGCGTCAGCGACCCGGTTGACCTCGATACGACACTGGAGCTTGGCGAACGCGATCCGGTGTGGACCCGCATCGAGGTTGGTGAGCATCTCCGGAGTCTCGACATAGATCGGCTGGACGATGCCGATTGCCGGCGCCTTGAGCGGCCTGACAGGTCGCGACGCGCGGAACGGACCCAGCCCCGTCAGAACGGCAACAACCGAGCCTGCGATCAGCACGATTGCGAGACAGGAGACTCCTAGAACGAGCTTACGCCTGTTCTGCTTCGGCTCGACGCTCGCATCGCCGTCTGACTGCTGCCTGCCGGTCATCGGCGCCTCCGAAATGTCGTTTTGCTCCGAGGCATCTTCTGACGCGACCGGTTAACGGAGGCTGAACACCGGCGACACGTTGTTCACCCTTTCTCAACCGTGAGGCGGCAGGATCCCACTCGGACGACCGGGGGAACAGAGGTTGGAAAACCCGACATACATCGCGCTGTCGCGCCTGATGGCGCAGCAACGGACGATGGACGTGATCGCGAACAACATCGCGAACAGTAACACTCCGGGGTTCAAAGCCGAGCACGTCCTTTTCAGTGACTGGCTCCTGCCGGAGACAGGCAAGCCCGAGGCTGAAGGCGAACGTGCCCTCGCCTTTACGCAGGATCGCGCGACATGGCGGGATCAGTCCGCAGGATCGATCACCCACACCGGAGATCCTCTCGACCTCGCACTCGGAACCGCGGGATTTTTCTCAGTCTCGACGCCGAATGGCGTTCGCCTGACGCGTTCCGGACGCTTCACGTTGAAGGGTGACGGAACGGTCGTCGACTCCGACGGCGACGCCTTGCTCGACAGTGCGGGCTCTCCGGTTCTGCTGACCGGATCGCCAGCCTCCGTCACAGTCGCGGGCGACGGAGCGGTCAGCGCCAACGGGCAGCAGATCGCGAAGATCGGGGTCGTCGAACCATCAGACGGGAACCGGCTGTTTGCCGAAGGAAACCGGCTCTTCCGTGCCGACACGCCAACCACCAGCGTGGATGCGCCCGCGATCACACAGGGAGGAGTCGAGAGCAGCAACGTGTCGCCGATGATCGAGATGACGCGAATGATGCAGCTCCAAAGAGACTTTCAGTTCATGAGCCAGTTCGCCGAAGGAGAAGTCGAGCGTCAGCAGAACGTAATCGAGAAGCTAGCAGCCGAGCCGCAGGTCTGACGCGGAGTGCCGGCCTAATTTCACCAGGCGACGGAGACAAGGATGAGAGCGCTCGACATCGCCGGCACCGGCATGCAGGCACAACAGACGAACGTGGAAGTGATCTCAAACAACATCGCCAACATGACGACCACTGGTTTCAAACGGCGACGCGCCGAATTCCAGGACCTCATCTACCAGAATCTGCGCCGCGTGGGCTCGAACAGCTCGGACAGCGGGACCGTCGTCCCGGCGGGCGCTCAGGTCGGACTTGGCGTGAAGACCGCCGCCATCTACCGGATCAGTGAACAGGGAAACCTCACGCAAACGAGCAACAGCCTCGATATGGCCATTCAGGGAAGTGGCTACTTCCAGGTCACGCTTCCTTCCGGAGACACGGCCTACACGCGGGACGGCACCTTCGGCCTCGCCTCCAACGGAACGATCGTGACCGCCGATGGCTACGCCGTGGCGCCCGGCATCGTGGTCCCATCGAATGCGGAAAGCATCACCGTCAATTCGACTGGTCAGGTCCAGGCAACGATCGCTGGGCAGACGGCCCCGCAGACGCTTGGCCAGCTGCAGCTTGCCGTCTTTCCGAACGAAGCCGGTCTCGATGCGCAGGGCGATAATCTCTTCGTCCAGACCGCGGCGTCCGGCGCACCGGTCACAGGCACGCCTGGCGCGGTCGGCTTCGGGAGCGTCGAGCAAGGGTTCGTCGAGAGCTCGAACGTGAACGTCGTCTCCGAAATCACAGACCTCATTACGGCACAGCGCGCGTACGAGATGAACAGCAAGGTCATCACGGCATCCGATGACATGCTGCAGACCTTGACTAATCTTCGATGAACCGCTTGGTCCTGACTGGTATCCTAATCCTGTCCGGCATCATCCTTGCCGGAACGGGTTCGGTCGCGAGAGCCGCCCGTCTGCGGCCATATGTGACCGTTGGTGGTACGGCGGTCCACCTCTCCGACCTCTTCTCGGGCCTCGAGCCGGGACAGGACTGCACGCTCGGCCCTGCACCAGCGCCAGGCGAGCAGATCGTCGTCGGCGGAGCCCAGTTGCAGGCAATTGCGGACGAGTTCGGCGTAAGTTGGAGCGCTGGCCAAGGATCGCAGAACGTCATGCTTTCCCGTCCAGGCGAGAAGCTGAACCGCGACACCGTCGTCGAAGCGGTCCGCAGGGCACTCACCGTCCTCGGCATGGACGCCGAGAGCGACGTCAACCTGTCCGATTGGACGGACAGGGTCGTCGATCCGGGCACCAGTGTGGCCGTCAGAGCGCCGGCGTTCGATCGGCTATCCGGTCGCTTTTCTGCCGTCCTGACCCTCACCTTCGGCGGGCAGACGGTCGAGGAGATCCCCGTCGACGGAAGGACAACCGTGATCGAGGCGATCCTCGTCTCGGCTCGACCCATCATGGCCGGGCAGGTTTTGAGCCAGGATGACCTGGTGGTCACGAAGCGTCCCCGCGATCAGCTGAGCGCCGACGCGATCCGATCGATGTCCGATGCCATCGGTCTGGTTGCCACCCGACCTCTCCCGACGGGCGCAACCATCGATCGCTCTGCCCTGCGCGCGCCCTCCCTCGTCGTTCGCGGTTCGGTCGTGATGCTTCGGCTGATCGGAGGAGGGCTCAGCCTTTCGGCGGGCGGACTTGCGGCCGACACCGGCGCGCTTGGTGACCGCGTCCGGGTCGTCAATCCGAGCTCCAAAGCAGTTCTCGTGGGCACGGTGTCCGGCCGTGCGACCGTGACGATCGATGCCGGAAGCACGCCCATGATCGTCGGCAGCGGGATCGGCGACGCTACTCTGCCGCCCGGTTTCCCGGATCGAACGAGTCTTGCCTATGCAGGAGCTGCACCTTGAGATCGCTGCTGGTGATCCTGCTCGTCGCCCTTTCGGGTTGTGGTTCGCTCGAGCGGTTGTCGAACATCGGTCGGCCGCCGCCGATGTCCAGGATGACGGACCCGACCCGCGAACCCGACTACCGGCCACTGACGGAGCCCATGCCGCAACCACAGCCGCCACCGGACGATGCCGCGAGTCTCTGGCGACCGGGGAGTCGAGCCTTCTTCAAGGATCAACGCGCCGCTAACGTCGGCGACATTCTGACCATCCTGGTTAACATTACCGACGCCGCGGACGTGGAAGATGGAACGAACGCGACGCGGAACGGGTCCGAAAATCTCGGCGTTCCGAATCTGTTCGGGCTTCAATCGAAGCTCAAGCTGCTCTCCAGCAACCCGACCCTGGTAAGCACGAACAGCGCGAACGGCAACACCTCGACAGGCGTCATCAAGCGCAACGAAACCGTGACACTTCGCCTCGCGGGCATCATTACCCAGGTCCTCCCGAACGGAAACCTCGTAGTGACAGCCAAGCAGGAAGTTCGGGTCAACAGCGAACTCCGCGTGCTGCAGGTCGCCGGGGTCGTTCGCCCGCAGGACATCGCGAGCGACAACACGGTGACCCATGATCGGCTCGCGGATGCGAGAATTTCCTATGGTGGCGAAGGGCAGCTGACGGACTTGCAGACTCCTCGTTACGGCCAGCAGCTCATGGATATCCTACTGCCTTTCTGACGGCCCTATTCGTCGCGGTGGACGCGTTCCATGCGTTCGTGACGCTCCTGCGCCTCGATGGACAGCGTGGCAATCGGACGTGCCTCCAACCGCTTCAGACCGATAGGCTCGCCGGTTTCCTCACAGAAGCCGTAGGTCCCGCTCTCGAGACGCATCAGGGCCTGATTGATCTTGCTGATCAGCTTGCGCGCACGATCCCGGGTACGGAGTTCAAGGGCGCGGTCGGTCTCGACGGTGGCTCGATCGGTGATGTCGGCCTCGTGGATACCGCCCTGCGAGAGGCTCTCAAGCGTCCCGTCCGCCTCCTTCAGGAGGTCCGTCCGCCAGCGGAGCAGCTTCAAACGGAAATACTCCGTCTGTCGAGGGTTCATGAAGTCCTCGTCGTCGGAGGGTCGGTAGTCGGGAGGCAACGTCAGCATCACTGGACCATCCGTTTATCGGCGTGTGCTCGGGTGCTGGGCTGCCGGCTTATAGCCACCGCTCCGATGCCAGCCAAGCCCCATGTCGGACGGGGGGCCGAAACGGCGGTGAGGTCCTACCGACCGCGACGGGCAAGCTCCACCTGCACTCTGGTCTCGATCTCGTGCAGCACCGTGGCGATGTCGTCGGCTTCGGCGGCCTTGTTGTCGACGAGACAGGCGGCCAAGCGGTCCAGCACATCCGCGGACACGGCCTCGTCGCCGAGATCCGCGTCACGCAACAGGTCGAGAAGCGCGAGCATCCCGGTGCCGCGCTCGACCGCCTTACGCCGGCGCATCGTCCGAACTTCTGCCTCCTCAAGCAGGATCGGCAGCTCGACTTGAGACACACGAGCGACGTCGTTCTCCGGCGGGATCGCAGGAATTGTCTGAGGAGCGAGATGTGCCTCGAAGGCGGCTCCACATCCCTCGAACGCGGCGCCTCGTAATGCCGAAGTAACATCGTTGCGCGGGCTCACGCCGACCGTCCTCAAAGCCTTTCTCCCGCCTGGTCCAACGCACGACACCGTTCAGGCTTTGTTTGCTTCCACTCCCCACAATGGTGCCGTCAAATGGTTGACGTCCGGCAAAGGTCGCATGATCCGCTCGTCGCAGATCGCCCGCCTCGCGCTCGTGGCCCTGCTTGCTCTCATCCCGGGCCTGTCGTCGGCACACGGCGTGCGGATCAAGGACATCGCCGACCTCGAGGGTGTGCGGAGCAACCCGGTGGTCGGTTATGGCCTCGTGGTCGGCCTGAACGGCACCGGCGACAAGCTCGACAGTTCGATCTTCACGAGAGAGTCGCTGATCGGGATGCTGGAGCGTCTCGGCGTCAACACGCGAGACCAGGCCGCCAAGCTCGAGACCAAGGACGTCGCCGCAGTGATGGTAACGGCCGATCTCCCCGCGTTCGCCCGGGGCGGCAATCGCATCGATGTCGGCGTGTCCGCGATCGGCGATGCCACCGACCTGACCGGAGGCACACTGCTCGTGACGCCGCTTCTCGGGGCGGATGGCGAGGTCTACGCCGTCGCACAGGGCGCCCTCGTCACCAATGCCTTCTCCGCTCGCGGCGCCAGCGCGTCGATCACCCGGAATGTTCCGACCTCTGGCCATATCGCCAACGGCGCTTCGATCGAGCGCGAAGTGCACTACACGCTCGGCGATCACCCCGACCTCCATCTCTCACTGCGCAATCCCGATCTCACCACCGCCCGCCGCATCGAGGATGCGATCAGCGAGGCGGTCGGGCCGGGGCTCGCGAGGACGACCGACCCGAGAACGGTCGAACTGCACCTCGAAGGAACGGATGTCGTCGCGACCATCGCGCGGATCGAGGATCTGCTGGTGGATCCGGACACGCCTGCCGTCGTCGTCGTGGACGAGGCGAGCGGCACGATCGTGATGGGCGACAATGTGCGGATCAGCACGGTCGCGATCGCCCAGGGCAACCTCACGATCCGGGTTAGCGACGACCCCGAGGTGTCGCAGCCGACGCCGTTCTCAGGCGGGCGAACCGTCGTGGCTCCGCGCACAAGGCTCCAGGTCCAGACCGACTCGACGCACAAGCTCGGCATCCTGACCGAAGGTCCAACGCTCCGCGATCTGGTCGCGGGTCTGAACGCACTCGGCGTCGGACCGCGCGACATGATCAGCATCCTTCAGGCCATCAAGGCATCCGGAGCGCTGCAGGCTGATCTTCAGGTGAGGTGACGATTGATCGACATGAACCCGCTCCCGACAATCGCGACCCGTGCGACGGGCGCAGCGCCGGAGAACGGCGGCACCATGGCGTCGCCCGACGCCGGAGCGGCCGGCAAGGCCCTGTCCGCCTCTGCGCACGAATTCGAATCAATGGCCATCGGCGAGTTCCTCCAGCCGATGTTCTCGACCATCGACGACACGAGCAACCTGTTCGGCGGCGGCGAGGCTGAAGGGATTCTGAAACCGATGCTGGTGACCGAGTTCGCCAAGCTCATGGAGCAGAAAGGCGGCCTCGGTCTCGAGCCGCTCATCGAGCAGAAGATGGGCGAGCTGTCAGAGGCGAAGGATCGTCGCCGATGAAGCGGCAGGATCCGGGAGCGTGTCTCGCGCGGCTGAACCAGCTCCTTGCTCATGAGTCCTCCTGTCTTGAGCGCAGCGACATCGGGAGCGCGACGGCGCTGCTGGAGGAGAAGTTAGGGCTGGCAGCGGTCGTTCGCGACTTTGCGGTCGACGGTTCGCTCCGCGCGATCCCCGACGCGACAGCCGCGCTGCGGCAGCTTCGACTCGAGATCGATCGGAACAAGCACGCTCTCGAGCATGCGATGCGCGTCCAGCACGTCCTGGTCGGGATCATCGCCGACGCGTCGCGTCGGTCGCTTCCGGTCCAGTCCTACGGTCGGAGCGGACTCGCGGTCACGTCGAGACCCGGCAGGATGCTTGGATCCTGCCGGGCTTGAGCAAGGCGCGGGTCTCGCCGAAGCCGACGACCGGCACGTGAGAGCCGCCGAAACCGGCGCCTCACACGGTCGAGGGCCGGATCACTCTCCTGTGTCGCCTTCTGACCCGCTCGCGCCTTCCGACGTCGCCTCGGCGGGTTCGACTGAGCCCCCGGCATCGTTCTCATGAGTCTCGATGGCCTCGGTCCGTTGCGTGCGACGACGACGTGGCTTGTTCGACGTGCTTCCGAGTTCGGCCGCCGCTTCCTTGCGCTCGGCGGCACTCGGCGCATTTCGCATCCGTCGTGCCACGGTTGCGCGACCCGCCGTGGTACGACGATCGACCTTCGGCGTCTCCGCGTCGGGCTTGCTGGTCCGGCTCCGGGTGGACGCAGTACGAGTCGTCCTCGTCGTCGCGTTCGTCGTCCCGCTTCGTGTCGCCGCGCTTCGCGTCGCGCCGGACGAACGCGTTTTCCGCGTCGTCTTCGCGGTGCCGCGAGCCGCTCGCGTCGACTTCGCGGCGACTGCGCCGGATCGGGTCGTCTTGGTCGTCGCGCGTCCCGCCGCACGCGACCGTGGCGTCGCCGACGCGCCGACCGTCTTCCGCGAAGACGCCGTGCGCGTGGCGCGCGTGGTCGTCGACTTCGCGCCGCGCGCTGCAGGCGCCGTTCGAGACGTCGCTCGGGCGGATGCCGGACGTGCGGCCGTTCGCGGCGTCGTCTTCCGCGCCGTCTTGCGCGGCGTGCTCGCCCGTCGCGTGGACGCCGCCGTCCCGGCGCTCCGCGTCGTTGCTCTTGAAGCGGAGCGAGTTGCTCCAGTCTTGCTGCTTCTCGCCGCTGCGGCTGCCGGTCGACCCCGCTTCGGTGCTGCCTTGGCCGACCGGGTCGTCGCGCGGGTCGACGCGGCCGCGGTGCGCGCGGGCGCTTTCTTCCGGGTGGTCGAGGCGGCTGCGGACGCCCGCGCCGGCTTGCCGCTCTTCGACGCGGCGCCGCGCGTCTTGGTTGTCGCTGCGGCCGTTTTCGAAGACGACGCCTTGGTTCCGGAGGTCGTGCGGCGAGACGTGCCGCTCCGCGTCGCCGGCCCGGAGCGCCGCCCGCCGCCCCGCAGCGCCATTGCCTTCGCCGATTTCGGCTTATCGATCTTGTCGTCCGTACTCATGTGCTCAACCTCCCGTTCTGGACTGATCCGGGAGGACAAGCCTGCCCATCCCGCTTCTTGCCCGCACCACCCGGCTCGTTTCGCCAGCTCGTCGTCATCGCGCTTCCGGCACGCTGCACCACACCCGCGACTTGTCGATTCGGGAACGCGTTCAACATCGACTGCAATCCCAGACTGGATGTCAGCCTGTCAACGGAAAGCGCTTGTTACGCGAAGGTTGCGTCGGTCGACATCGCGTCCTTGGCGTCTTCTTCAATCGATGCCGACATTGTCGAGCAGTCGGACCGATCCGACGCGAACGGCGGCGATGAGTCTCGCGCCGGGCGCCCCCGCCTCGATCGGCTGCACGGTTTCGCCGCGCACGAGCGCCAGGTACTCGACGACGAAGCCAGCTCCCCCGAAGATCGAAACGGCGTCGGCGATCGCAGGCGCTGCGGCTTCGCCCAAGGCAAGGCGAGACGCAGTCATCCGAAGCGTCCGGCTGAGAAGCGGCGCCGCTGCGCGCGCGTCCTGCTCGAGAAACCGGTTCCGGGAGGACATCGCGAGGCCGTCCGGCTCGCGCACGGTCGCGAGCGCACGGATGGCAACGTCGAGCGACAGATCGGTCACGAGACGACGCACGACCTGCAGCTGCTGCCAATCCTTCTCGCCAAACCAGGCGTCGTCAGGCCGCACCGCGCCGAAAAGGATCGAGACCACGGTGGCGACGCCATCGAAATGCCCGGGTCTTGCCGCCCCTTCGAAACCGATCGCCGGGCCGCCGACCCGGAGCGACGTCGCATGTCCGTCGGGATAGATGTCGCGAACCGCAGGCGTCCAGACGAGGTCGACACCTTCCGACGCAAGCATCCCGAGATCCCGCGCCCGCTCGACCGGATACCGCGCGAGGTCCGCTTCGTTGTCGAACTGGCGCGGATTCACGAAGATCGACACGACGATGCGGCCGGCACCGGCGGCTCGGGCGGCGCGCACGAGCGCGAGATGCCCGTCATGCAAAGCGCCCATTGTCGGCACCAGCGCCACGCGTGCGCTGCCCACGCGCATGTTCTCGAGGGCGCCCACAAGCTCAGATCGATTCTCGACGACGATCATGCTTCCCTTCCGCGAAAACCTTCGTCGCGAGCACGTGCACCCGCGACGTCGGGCACGCAAGGAGACGAGCCTCTTGCGACGACCGCCTTCGATCGCGACATCCGCTGCATGACGAGGATCGAGCGCCGGTCGGCAGCGCGATGTTAGAGCCGGCGCCGGGACGGTGGGAGCGGCGCCGAAGTCTGCCGGCCACTCGCGTCGTCATGCCAAGCTGGACCGTCGCGATCCGGCGCGGCGTTTCCGGACGATGTCCGGCCTGCGGCGACGCGCCGCTGTTCCGCTCCGGCCTCTCCATCGTTCCGCTCTGCGAGCATTGCGCGGCACCGCTCGGAGAGCTTCCGGCCGACGACGCGCCGCCCTATCTCACGATCCTCGTCACCGCCCATCCGGTGATCCTGCTCGCGCTCTTGCTGGTTCGCGACACGGCGCTCGGTTCGGCTGCGATCCTGCTGATCACCCTTCCGCTCGCGGTGCTGCTCTGCCTCGCCTTGCTGCGGCCGATCAAAGGCGGCCTCGCCGCCGTCCTCCTCAAGCTCGATCTCCGAAGCGACGACCTCCGCGCGGAGGCCGCCGATGGCGACCGACCGGTCCTGCCCGCCGGCCCGGATCCCGACTTGACGAAGCGCCCGACGATGTCCTTGACCTCGATCCAGACGACGCATCGACCAGGAGCCGACCAGTCATGAGGATCGACGGCACACCCTACCGGAGCGTCTGGGTCGATCATGAGGACGGCTGGTCGGTCCGGATCTTCGACCAGACCAAGCTCCCCTGGTCGCTTGACATCATCCGCCTCACGGACGCGAACGCCGTCGCGCACGCGATCCGCACGATGCAGGTCCGCGGCGCGCCGCTGATCGGCGCCGTCGCCGCCTACGGGCTGGCGCTCGGTCTCCGCTCCGACGCAGCCACCGACGCGATGGAGCGGACGGCCGCGATGCTGAACGCGACGCGGCCGACGGCGGTCAACCTCCGTTGGGCGCTCGAGCGCATGCTGACGCGGCTTCGCAACACGCGCGCGGACGACCGCGTCGCCGTCGCCTACGACGAAGCCGCCGCGATCTGCGACGAGGACGTCAGGCAGAACGAAGCGATCGGCGCGCACGGCCTGCCGTTGATCGCCGCCCATGTCGGCGACGACGGCAAGCGCCGCGTCAACGTGTTGACCCATTGCAACGCCGGCTGGATCGCGACCGTCGATTGGGGAACAGCGCTCGCGCCGATCTACAAGGCGCACGATGAGGGGATGGCGGTCCATGTCTGGGTCGACGAGACGCGGCCGCGCAACCAGGGCGCGTCGCTCACCGCGTGGGAGCTCGGACGGCACGGCGTTCCGCACACCGTCATCTCCGACAATGCCGGCGGCCACTTGATGCAACGCGGCGATGTCGACTTGGTGATCGTCGGCACCGATCGCGTGACGCGGACGGGCGACGTCGCGAACAAGATCGGAACGTATCTGAAAGCGCTCGCCGCGCGCGACAACGGCGTGCCGTTCTGGGTCGCGCTGCCCTCGTCGACCATCGACTGGCGCGTGTCGGATGGCGTCCGCGACATCCCGATCGAGGAACGTGCGGCATCCGAGATCACGACGATCACCGGTCGCGGGCTCGACGGCGCGATCGCGACCGTCCGCATCGTGCCGACCGACAGTCCCGCCGCCAATCCCGCGTTCGACGTGACGCCTTCGCGACTGGTCACCGGTCTCGTGACCGAGCGCGGACGCTGCGACGCCACCGCGGATGGGCTCGCCTCGCTGTTCCCCGCCGAGAGCCGCGGCTGACCGGATGCGCGCCCTGCCCGCGGTGCTCGCCGCCTCCGTCGCCCTCGCATCCTGCGCGGCGACGCCGCCTACGCCCACCGCCACGCCCGCACCGACCCCGGTTTCGCAGACCAGGGCCGGACCGGGGCCGTACGGGATCGACGATCACGTCCCCGATTTCGCACAGCGGAACTTCGAGCCCTTCGCGCGCGACGAGGCGGTCGCGATCGGGATCCGGGAATGGCGCCTTTTCGGCATGCCGGTCGACGACGACGCGCCCGACGCGCGTCCTGATCCGTCGACGCCGCTGCTCAAGCCCGAGCGACGGCCGGGGTTGTGGGAGCGCGTCGGCGAGTACTGGTGGATCGGACAGGATCCGGACGAGCGCGAAGGCTCATGGACCGGCAAGCACAATGCGGAAGGCGCCAGCTTCGACTATCGGATCGACGGTCATTACGCCTGGTCGGCCGCCTTCATCTCCTACGTGATGCGCGTCGCCGGCGCGGGCGATCGCTTTCCGTACGCGCCGAACCACTCGACTTACATCAACGAGGCCGCTTCGGGCGGATCACCGGCGCTCCGAGCCTGGTCGCCGGCGAGCTACGCGCCGGCGCTCGGCGACATCATCTGCACCGGCCGTGGATCCGGCGCGCGCGTCCGCTTCGGCGACCTGCCGACCTCCTACGGCTTTCCCGCCCACTGCGCGATCGTGGTCGCGCGCGACGCGAACGTGATCTCGGTGATCGGTGGCAACGTCGACGACGCGGTGACGCTGACGCACGTCCCGGTCGGCGGCGACGGAAAGCTCGCGCTCCCGGACGGCACGATCATCGACACGCGCTATCCCTGGCTCTGTGTCCTGCAGGTCGCCTACGACGCGGAGAGCGTGCCCGACGAGTGACGTCGCCCCCCGGAACCGGAGCACGCCCGGTTCAGCTCTGTCGCCAGGGCAGTCCGGCCGCCTTCCAACCCGCGGTGGTGCCGCGGTGATGCGAGTCGTCCCGCGGACCCTCGAACCCGTCGGCGACGTTCGTCACCCGCGCGAACCCCGCCGCCGCCGCCGCCTGCGCCGCGGCCAGACTTCGCGCGCCGCTCCGGCAGATGAAGTAGACGTCGGTCTCCGGGGCGAGCCCTGCGGCGCGGAGCTCGGACACGAAGTCAGGATTGACTGCCCCCGACGGGAATTCCTGCCACGCGGCGAGGATCACCCGCTTGCCGAGCGGCGCCAGATCGGGAAGACCGACATACGACCATTCGGCCACCGTCCGCACGTCGACCAGCGCCGCGTCGCCGTCGCGTTCGAGCGCGGTCCAGGCCTCGCGCGATGAGACGTTGGCGATCATCTGCTGTTCTCCCCGTTCCGGATCCGGAGGTTGCCTGCCCATGACACAGACCGCAAACGTCGCGCCGGCGCCGCACGCCACGACGCGCGGCTGGTCGAACCCCGTGTCCGACATGACGCACGCGATCGGGGGAACGCCGCTGATCCGGCTGCACGCCGCGTCCGAGCGCACCGGCTGCGAGATCCTCGGCAAGGCCGAATTCATGAACCCGGGTGGGTCGGTCAAGGATCGCGCGGCGCTCGCGATGATCGTCGACGCGGAAAGGCGCGGCGCGCTCCCGCCCGGCGGCACGATCGTCGAGGGCACTGCCGGAAACACCGGGATCGGTCTCTGCCTCGTCGGCAACGCGCGCGGCTACCGCACGGTGATCGTGATGCCGGACACGCAAAGCCGGGAGAAGATCGAGACGCTCCGGATGATCGGCGCCGATCTCCGCCTCGTGCCCGCGAAGCCGTACTCCGATCCGGGCAACTACGTGCGCGCGTCCGAGCGTCTCGCCGGCGAGATCGGCGGCTTCTGGGCCAACCAATTCGACAACCGTGCGAACCGCGCCGGTCATCGCGACACCACGGGTGCCGAGGTCTGGGAACAGACGCGAGGGCGCGTCGATGCCTTCACCTGCGCCTGCGGCACCGGCGGCACGCTCGCCGGCGTTTCCGACGCGCTGAAGGCGGCAGCCGCGGTGGCCGGGCGTACCGTCGAGATCGTGCTTGCCGACCCGCACGGATCCGCACTCGCGCAGTGGATCTCGACCGGCGAGCTCCGTTCCGAAGGAAACTCGATCACCGAAGGCATCGGACAGTCGCGGGTGACCGCCAACCTCGACGGCGCCGCGATCGACGGCGCCGAACGGATCGACGACGCGGAAGCGCTCGGGATCGTCTTCGAACTGCTCCGCACCGAAGGGCTGCTGCTCGGCGGGTCGAGCGGCATCAACGTCGCGTCCGCGATCCGCGTCGCCGAACGACTAGGACCGGGTCACACCGTGGTCACGATCCTTTGCGACAGCGGCGCGCGCTATCAGTCGAAGCTGTTCAACCCCGACTTCCTTCGCGAGCGGAACCTCCCCGTTCCGTCATGGCTCGGCTGAGACCACGTCGCCCTTCGGCTCGCCGATCAGCAGCCAGACCAGCAGGAGCGACACGAACCCCGCGCCCGCCAGCGCCAGGAAGGCGAGACGCTCGGACAGCTCCGCGGTGTAGCCGCCGAACGTGGTGCTGAGCGTGGCTCCCGCACCGATCGCGAGGCCCAGGACGCCGAGCGCGAGATTGAAACGCCCCGTCCGGCGCGACACGTCGGCGGCGATGAGCGGCAGCATGATGCCCATCACCGCGCTGCTGACGCCGTCCAGCATCTGCACCGCGATGATCAGCCACGGATTGCTGGTCGCCGCGAACAGGAGGCCCCGGATCGGAAGCGCCGCGAACCCGATCAGCAGCACCGGCCGGCGTCCGATCCGTTCCGCCGCCCGGCCGAGCATGGGCGACAGCAGCGCGGTCACGATCGTCGGCAGGACGACGCAGGCGCCGATCACGAGCTCGCCCGCCGACCCAGCGACCCGCGTCACCTCGGACGCGGCGAGCGGCAGCATCGCGGCGTTCGCGAGATAGAAGAAGACCGCGCAGGCGGCGAAGCCGTAGAGGTTCCTTTCGCGGAACAGATCGCGCACCGGGCCGTGCGGGGTGACGCGCTCGATCGCCGGACCCGCCTCGGCGGGCACCGCGGCGTCGCTTGCCTTCAGCCAGCGGAGCGCGAGCAGCCCGGGCGCGGCGAGAAACGAGGCGAGGAAGAACACCGACCGCGCCGACACGAGATAGCCGGTGCCCGCCATTAACCCGGCCGCGACACCGCTGCCGATCGCCGCGAAACGGAAGTTCCGGCCGAACCGGGCGCCGAGTCCGCCCGCGGCGCCACCGGCGATCGCGAGGGTGATGGCGCCGATCGCCGGATTGAGCATGCAGGACGCGAAGCCGTGCAGCACTTCGGCGAAGGCGACGGGCAGCTGCTGGGGAACGGCCGCCAGGATCAGGCAGGAGACGACGATCGCGACGATCGACGCGAAGGCGGCGAGGCGTTTGTTCCGCATCGCATCGACGAGGAGGCCGGCCGGCACCTGGCTCACCATGGCCGACGCGGTTCCGATCGACAGCGCGACGCCGATCTGTCCCTCGGTCCAGTGCTCGCCGGTCAGGTAGACGGCGATGAACGGTCCGAACGCCGTCTGCAGGTTGGCGACGAAGAAGTTGAGCAGGTCGAGACCGAGGCCGCGACGGTCGGTGGGCACTCGACCGCTCAGCGGGATCGGGCGCGTCGGGGAGCGGCGAGCGGCGGCGGCGGCGGCGCGACGAGCACGGCCTCGTTGGCGGCCAAGGCGGGACGGGCGAGC
>CAXUBA010000015.1:0-2353 GCA_964249205.1 uncultured Acetobacteraceae bacterium
TTCCCAGACGGTCGGCGCGCCGCCCGAACTCGTCGTCGGCAACGGCGTGCTCGGTCGCCTCGTCGCCCGCGTCGCCGTGTCGCTCGGGCACGCGCCGCCGACCGTCTGGGAACGGGACCCGGCCCGCCGCGACGGCGACGGTGACCGTCCGGCCGTCGCGAGCGAGCTCGACCCGCGACGAAACTACACCCGCATTCTCGATGCGAGCGGCGACGGCACGATCCTCGACACGCTGGTCGGCCGGCTGGCGCGCGGCGGCGAGATCGTGCTCGCAGGCTTCTACGCAGGGCCGGTCTCGTTCAGCTTTCCGCCCGCCTTCATGCGCGAGGCGCGGCTCCGTTGTGCGGCGGAGTTCCTGCCGTCCGATCTCGACGCGGTTGTCTCGCTGGTCGATCGGGGCGCGCTGCGGCTCGACGGGCTCGTCACCCACCGCGCTGCGGCGTCCGACGCGGAAGGCGCCTACCGGACCGCCTTCGGCGACGCCGCCTGCCTCAAGATGGTTCTGGACTGGCAGGAGGCCGCATGAACGCGAAGGAAACCGAGATCATCGCGATCTACGGCAAGGGCGGCATCGGAAAGAGCTTCACGCTCGCCAACCTCGCCTGCAACATGGCCGCCAGCGGCAAGCGCGTTCTGCTGCTCGGCTGCGATCCGAAGAGCGACACGACGTCGCTACTGTTCGCCGGGCGGTCGTGCCCGACGATCATCGAGACCTCGTCGCGGAAGAAGGCGGCGGGCGAGAAAGTCGCGATCGGCGACGTCTGCTTCAAGCGGAACGGCGTCTTCGCGATGGAACTGGGCGGTCCCGAAGTCGGCCGCGGCTGCGGCGGGCGGGGAATCATCCACGGTTTCGAACTGCTCGAAAAGCTCGGCTTCCACGAATGGGGCTTCGATCTCGTCCTGCTCGATTTCCTCGGCGACGTGGTGTGCGGCGGCTTCGGCCTGCCGATCGCGCGCGACATGTGCCAGAAGGTCATCGTCGTCGGCTCGAACGATCTCCAGTCGCTCTACGTCGCGAACAACGTCTGCTCGGCGGTCGCGTATTTCCGGAAGCTCGGCGGGCATGTGGGCGTCGCCGGGCTGGTCGTGAACAAGGACGATGGCACCGGCGAGGCGCAGGCCTTCGCGCGGGCGGTCGGGATCCCGGTGCTCGCCTCGATCCCGGCCGACGACGACATCCGCCGGAAGAGCGCCTCCTACGAGATCGTCGGGACGGGTCCGGGGCGTTGGACGGGTTTGTTCTCGGCGCTCGCCGACGCGGTGGTGGCGGCCCCTCCCGGCCAGGCGACGCCGCTTTCGCAGGACGATCTGCTTGGGCTCTTCTCGGGCGACGCGGTCGGCCGCGACGTCGTGCTCGAGCCCGCCACGATGGATGACATGTGCGGCGGCGTCGCACCGGCGCCGAAACGGTCGCTCGAAGTGGTGTACGAGGATGCCTGACGGGCTCGAACCGCACGGCGGCGGCTGTCACGGCGGTCGCGAAACGATGCTCGACGCCGCACGGAAGGCGGGTCGGTCGGAAACGCTCGACCGGTTACTCGCAGACTACAAGCGCGGCCCGCACGATCAGCCGCAATCGATGTGCCCGGCGTTCGGTTCGCTCCGTTCGAGCCTGCGCATGCGTCGGGTCGCGACCATCCTCTGCGGCTCGGCCTGCTGCGTGTACGGTCTGAGCTTCACGTCGCGCTTCTACGGCGCACGACGCTCGGTCCACTACGTGCCGTTCAACTCGGAAAGCCTGGTGCGCGGCCAAGTGTTCGAGGACATCGCCGACGCGGTCCGCGCGATCGCCGATCCGGCGTCGCTCGACGCCGTGGTGGTGATCAATCTCTGCGTCCCGACGGCGTCCGGCGTCCCGCTCGATCTGCTGCCGAAGACGGTCGACGGCGTGCGCGTGATCGGGATCGACGTGCCCGGCTTCGGCGTGCCGACGCATGCGGAGGCCAAGGACGTGCTGGCCAGCGCCATGCTGCGCGTCGCCCGAGGCGAGATCGAGTCGGGCCCCGTCGCGCGGCCGCGCGGACCCGTGCCGAGCGCGGACGGGCCGCGGACCGTCGCGCTTATCGGCGAGCTGTTCCCGGTGGATCCGCTCACCGTCGGGACTCTGCTCGCGCCGCTCGGCGCCGCAGTCGCCCCGCCCGTTCCCGCGCGCGAGTGGCGCGACCTTTACGGCGCGCTCGACTGCGATGTCGCCGCCGCGATCCATCCGTTCTACACCGCGACCATACGCGAGTTCGGCCAGGCGGGCCGTCCGGTCATCGCGTCGGCGCCGGTCGGTGTCGCGGCGACCGAGGCCTGGCTCGCGCGCGTCGCCGGCGCACTGTCGCTGTCGCCGTCGCGGCTCGATGCGGCG
>CAXUBA010000015.1:2363-18479 GCA_964249205.1 uncultured Acetobacteraceae bacterium
CGCCCGACTCCGGCGCGGCGCTCGACGCGGCGCTGCCGCCGCTCCGCGCCGCGCTCGTCGCGAACCGCATCTCGGCCCGGATCACCCTGTCCGGCTACGAGGGATCGGAACTCCTGGTCGCACGTCTGCTCGTGGAGGCGGGCGCCGACCTCCCCTACGTGGGTACGGCGCTGCCGCGGAGCGACTGGAACGACGCCGACCGGATCTGGCTCGAGAGCCGCGGTGTCCACGTCCAGTTCCGTGCCTCGCTCGAACAGGACCTTGCCGCACTCGAAGCGGTCGGGCCCGATCTCGCGATCGGCACGACGCCGGTGGTCCAGAAGGCCAAGGAGCGCGGAACCCCCGCGATCTACTTCACCAACATGGTGTCGGGTCGCCCGCTGCTCGGGCTGCCCGGGCTTCCCTCGGTCGCCGCGATCGTGGCCGCCCAGGCGAACGGGCGCGAGCGGTTCCGCCGAATGGTGTCCTTCTTCTCGCCGGAGGGTCGCTGACGTGCTCGTCACCGATCATGACCGGGCGGGCGGCTACTGGGGAGCGGTCTACGTCTTCGGCGCGCTCGATGGGCTTCGGGTGATCGTCGACGGGCCGGTCGGTTGCGAGAACCTGCCGGTGACGGCGGTGCTGCACTACACGGACGCGCTGCCGCCGCATGAGCTGGCGGTCGCGGTCACTGGATTGTCCGAGGACAATCTTTCGATGAACGGGACGGAGGACGCGCTCCGGCGCGCCGAGAGCCACCTCGCGGATCCGCGCCCGGCCGTCGTCGTGACCGGAAGCATCGCCGAGATGATCGGCGGCGGCGTCGCGCCCGAGGGATCTAATCTTCTCCGCTTCGTTCCGCGCACGATCGACGAGGACCAATGGCAATGCGCCGACCGCGCGCTGTTCTGGCTCCATAGCCAGTTCGGGACCGCGCGGAAGAAGGGCACGGCCGTGCGCCGACCGGAAGCCGCCGCGACCGGAACGCGGAGGCCGCGCGTCAACATCGTCGGCGCGATCTACGGCACGTTCAACATGCCGTCGGATCTCGCCGAGGTGAGAAGGCTGATCGAGGGGATAGGAGCGGAGGTGAACCTCGTCTACCCGCTCGGGGCGCATCTCGACGACACGCCAAGGCTCATGGACGCCGACGCGAGCGTCTGTCTTTATCGGGAGTTCGGCCGGCTGCTCTGTGAGGAACTCGGCAGGCCGTGGTTCCACGCGCCGTTCGGCATCTTCTCGACGACCGCGTTCCTCCGGAGCCTCGGCGAAACGCTCGGCCTCGATCCCGAGCCGTTCATCGAACGCGAGAAGCGGACGACGATCAAGCCGGTCTGGGATCTCTGGCGGAGCGTCACGCAGGATTTCTTCGCGACCGGCTCCTTCGCGGTCGCCGCGACCGAGACCTACGCGCGCGGGATCCGTCGCTTCCTCGAGGGCGAGCTCGGGATCGCCTGCGCCTTCGCGTTCGAGCGTCGTCCCGGCGAGAAGCCCGACAATGCGGCGGTGCGCGAGGCTGTCCGATCGAAGGCGCCGCTGGTCATGTTCGGCTCGAACAACGAGCGGATCTATGCCGCCGAGTGTCGGGCCCGCACGGTCCACGTCGCGGCGTCCTTCCCGGGGACGGTCGTCCGACGCGCGACCGGAACGCCGTTCATGGGCTATGCCGGCGCCACCTGGCTCGTCCAGGAATACTGCAACGCGCTCTTCGACGCGCTCTTCCATATGCTGCCGCTCGGCACCGATCTTGATCGGATCGACGCGACGCCGGCGCGTCCGCGCGCCGAACTCGCCTGGAGCGAGGAGGCGGCATCGCTCCTCGACCGCCACGTGGAGCGATCGCCGTTCCTGGTGCGGATTTCCGCTGCCGCCGAGCTCCGTGCCTCCGTCGAGCGCTCCGCTCGGGAAGCGGGGCGCCCGGACGTCACCGTCGAGCTCGTGCGGCGCACGCTCGACGCCGTCGCAACCGCCGCCGCTCGTTGAGAAGGGAGATCTCCATGCCGAGTGACTACGAAAGACGATCGGTCCTTTCGGGACTGACCGAACTGGAAGCGAAGGAGTTCAACCGCTTCTTCGTGCTGAGTTTCGTCGTGTTCGTATCGATCGCCGTGGTCGCGCATATCCTGGCGTGGCTGTGGCGTCCCTGGGGCATGTGAGGAGAGCTGATCATGTGGCGGATCTGGGTACTCTACGACCCGCGCCGGGCGCTGCTGGGGCTTTTCGGCTTCCTGCTGACGCTCGCGCTGATCATTCATTTCATCCTGCTGAGCACGGACCGTTTCAACTGGCTCGGCTCGCCGAACCACGATTCGGCCATGAGCCAGCCGATCCAGCAGATGACGCCGGTACCGCCACCGCCGAAGCAGCCGTGACAACGGGCCTGCCGCCGCAATCCAGGACGCGAGGATCCTCGTCATGGCAATGATGAGTTTCGAGTACAAGTATCGGGTGCGCGGCGGCACGCTCGTGGGCGGCGACCTGTTCGATTTCTGGCTCGGGCCTTTCTACGTCGGCTTCTTCGGCGTCACGACGGCGTTCTTCTCCATCCTCGGCACGCTGCTGATCATCTGGGCGGCGGCCGAGGGCTCGACCTGGAACATCTGGCGGATCAACATCCCGCCGCCGGATCTGAGCTACGGTCTCGGCTTCGCGCCTCTCCGGGACGGCGGGTTCTGGCAGTGGATCACCTTCTGCGCGATCGGCGCCTTCTGTTCCTGGGCGCTCCGAATGGTGGAGATCGCGCGAAAGCTCGGCATGGGGCTCCACATCCCGCTCGCGTTCAGTGCGGCGATCGCCGCATACATCACGCTTGAAGTGATCCGGCCGCTGCTGATGGGCGCCTGGGGGAACGGCTTTCCCTATGGCATCATCTCCCATCTCGACTGGGTTTCGAACGTCGGCTACCAGTATATCCAGTTCCATTACAATCCGGCGCACATGCTCGCGGTGACGTTCTTCTTCACCACGACCCTGCTGCTCGCGATGCATGGCGGCGTCATTCTGTCGACGCTCAATCCGCCGGCCGGCGAGCCGACCAAGCCCGCGGATTACGAAGACAGTTTCTTCCGCGACCTGATCGTCTACTCGATTGGCCCGCTCGGCATCCACCGGCTCGGCTGGTTCTGCGCGGTCAATGCGGGGCTCTGGAGCGCGCTCTGTATCGTGCTCAGCGGACCGTTCTGGACCAGAGGCTGGCCGGAATGGTGGAACTGGTGGCTCAACCTTCCGTTGTGGAACTGAACCGATGTTCGACTACAAGACGAGGTTCGGCGTCGAATATCAGAACTTCTTCAACCGGATCCATGTGGAGGGCCCGGTCGACGAGGGGGCGCCGCTCCTCGACGGGGGCGAACGGAACCGGATCGGGGCGCCGTTCTCGTCGCGCCTGATGGGCACGATCGGGGCGGCTCAAGTCGGCCCGTTCTATCTCGGCGCGACTGGGCTTGCCTCGATCATCTGCGGCTTCATCGCCTTCGAGATCATCGGCCTCAACATGTTCGCGTCCGTGAACTGGGACCCGGTGCAGTTCGTCCGGCAGCTGCCCTGGCTCGCGCTCGAGCCGCCAGCGCCTGGCTACGGCCTCCGGATCCCGCCGCTCGCAGAGGGCGGTTGGTGGCTGATGGCCGGCTTCTTCCTCACCGTGTCGATCCTGCTCTGGTGGGTGCGTGTCTACCGGCGCGCCCGGATGCTCGGCATGGGGACGCACGTCGCCTGGGCCTTCGCCTCGGCGATCTTCCTTTACCTCACCGACGGTTTCATCCGGCCTCTGCTCATGGGCTCCTGGGGCGAGGCCGTGCCGTTCGGCATCTTCGCCCATCTCGACTGGACCGCGGCGCTGTCGATCCGGTATGGCAACCTCTACTACGACCCGTTCCACATGCTCTCGATCGTCTTCCTTTACGGGTCGACGCTGCTCTTCGCGATGCATGGCGGGACGATCCTTGCGACCAGCCGGTACTGGGGCGAACGCGAGCACGAACTCGCCATCGATCGCGGCACGGCGGCTGAGCGCGGCGGGCTGTTCTGGCGCTGGGTCATGGGGTTCAACGCGTCGTTCGAGTCCATTCATTACTGGGCCTGGTGGTTCGCGGTGCTCTGCACCTTCACGGGCGCGATCGGCATCCTCCTCACCGGCACCGTGGTCGACAACTGGTATCTCTGGGGGGTGAAGCACGGCATCGCGCCGGCCTATCCGCAGGTCTGGCCGCACCACATCCAGGATCCCGGCCTGCTTCGCGGAGCCAACGGCTGATGCGCGCGCTTGTCGCGCCGTTCGGCGCCGTCGCGTTCGCGACGAAGCGGAGCGTCCTTTCCGTCACAGAGCACCCCTGGCGCTGGGTGCTCTCCGTCGCGGCGCTGCTGTCGGCCCTGATCGTGGTCGGGCTCGCGTTCACGCTGCAGCGACTGCCGATCCAGAGCGTGCAGCGTGGCTTCCGCGGCACCGGCATGCAGCAGAACTGGAACGTGCGGATCGTCGCGCGTCACATGGACGCGAACCGTCCGCTCGTGCCGTTGCCCGCGGTGCCTCCGGCCGGCCGCACCGCCGAGGTCGCCTACAAGAACATCCAGGTGCTGCACGGGGCCGACGCGAACGAGTTTCTGCGCCTGATGGGCGCGTTCCCGAACTGGATCGCGCCCTCGCTCGGCTGTGCCTATTGTCACAGCCTCGCGAACATGGCGTCCGATACGCTCTACACGAAGACGGTCGCGCGCCACATGATCGAGATGACGCGGACGATCAACACGGACTGGAAGAGCCACGTCGGCAACGTGGGCGTCACCTGCTACACCTGCCATCGCGGGCATTCGGTGCCGCAGTTCGTCTGGTTCACGCCGGTCGCGCCGCGGAATAGCGGCGGTTTGGCCGAAGTGGACACCGGTCAGGCCAAGCCGGCCCAGGCTTCCGGCCTGACCGAGCTCGCGACCGATCCGTTCACGCCCTTCCTGCTCGACAGCCGGCCGATCCGCGTCGAGGGCCATACGGCGCTCCCCGCCGGCACGAGCAACTCGTCGACCAAGCAGACCGAGTGGACGTACGGGCTGATGGCGCATTTCGGCCATTCGCTCGGCGTCGGCTGCACCTACTGCCACAACACGCGTGATTTCACCGAATGGGATCAGGGCACGCCGGCGCGCGTGACCGCCTGGTACGGGATCGAGATGGTGCGCGCCCTGAACCGGCAGTTCATGGAGCCCATCCGGACGGTGTTCCCGGCCGATCGTCTCGGCCCCGGCGGCGACGTTCCGAAGATCAACTGCCTGACCTGCCACCAGGGAGCCTACAAGCCGTTCTACGGCGCGAGCGAGCTTTCCGCGTATCCTCTGCTCGCCGACAAGCCGACTCCATACCCCGCCAACGCCGGAGCGAGTCCGTGAAGCGTCTCCTAGTCGTCGCCGCCGCGCTCGTCTGGCTCACGTCCGGATCTCCGGTCCGGGCGGCAACGGGCGACGGCAGCGCTGTCGGGACGGAGGACGCCGCCCAGGCCGCGATGGTCGCGCGCGGCAAGTATCTCACGGACATGGGCGACTGTGCCGGCTGCCATGTCGGGGCTGGTCGCCCCTACATGGCCGGCGGCCAGTACATGGAGATGCCGTTCGGCGACATCTCGACACCCAACATCACGCCGGACAAGGCGACCGGGATCGGCCTTTATACCGACGCGGAATGGCTGCGCCTGATGCATCGGGGCATCGGGCGACAGGGCGACTACATTTACCCGGCCATGCCGTACCCCTGGTACACGACCGTCAGCGACGCGGATCTGCTCGCGATCAAGGCCTACCTGTTCACGTTGAAGCCGGTCTACGCCCCGCGAGAGCCGAACAAGATCTGGTTCCCGTTCACGCTCCGCCCGGCCATCGCGCTCTGGGACATGCTGTTCGTTCCTTCGGGTCGCTTCACCTACGATCCGAAGGAGAGCCCGAAGGTCAATCGCGGCCGCTACATCGTGACCGGTCTCGAGCACTGCGGCGAGTGCCACAACCACCGCAACTTCCTCGGCAACACCGAGGTCGCCGAGAAGCTGTTGGGCGGCCCGATCACCAAGTGGTACGCGCCGAGCCTCCGTCCCGACAAGCTGACCGGGATCGGCGACTATTCCGAGGACCAGCTGGCGGACTTCTTCAAGCACGGACACGACGAAGCCATGGGTCCGGTCGCCGGCCCGATGGGCGAAACGATCGACATCAGCACGATGAAGCTGACCGACGAGGACCTGCATGCCGTCGCGGCATATCTCCTGTCGCTGCCGCCGACGCCGGCCTACGCGGCGTCCAATCCCGGACTTCGACCCGCCGCGATGGCCTCGGGCCGCAACACCTATCTCAGCCATTGCGCGTCCTGCCATCAAGCGAACGGCCAGGGGCTTCCCGGTCGGATCCCGGCGCTCGACGGCAACGGAATGGTGCGTGCGACCGGGCCCCAGGACGTGCTCCGCGTCGTCTACGGCGGCCACGAGGCGCGCGGACCGTACGGCGTGATGCCGGGTGTCGGCGCCGACATGACGGACGCGGAGGTCGCGTCCGTCACCAACTACGTCCGGCAGGCCTGGTCGAACCGGGCGCCGCCGAACGCGAGCGTGCTGCTCGCCTCGCTGATCCGCGAGGACACGCACACGCTGATGAACGGTGAGCGGCCGAACGGCTGCCCGTCGGTCGGGAACGCGGCGCTTTCGGCGGCGCTCGACGACAAGTCGAACGGCATCGCGTCCACGCTGGCCGGGACGAACGAGGCGAACCTGCTGCAGAGCGTCGATGCGCTGATCCCGAAGGTCCGGAGTGCGGCGCCCGAGGTCACACGCGCCGACCTGGTGAACGGGCTGATGATCGCCTACTGCCCGACGGCGGAAGCGGGCGCGGACGTTCAGCAGGGCAATCGCTGGTGGCACATGACGCGCTTCGCCGAACGGCTCTACACGCAGCTCACGACGAACGGGGCCTATTGATGTCGGCGCACCAGTATCCCGGCCAGTATTTCTGGCTCTTCGTCGCGGTGGCGCTCGTCTGGGCCTGGCTCGCCATAGGCAGCATCTACGGCTGGCGTCAGCGGGTGATGGGCGCACCGCTCGCGCTCGCATCCCTCGCGGTGTGGACGGGGATCGCGGGCCTCGTGCTGCTCTTCGTCGGGCCGTACTGGCGCGCGGTCTACTTCGTGCTGCTGCAACCGGGGTAGGGCGGCGCGCGGCGGCGGGGTCCGACCGACACGTCGCTCCGCGTTTCGGACGCTCTCGTCGATCGGGCGGACGCCTTACCCCCTTGCGCCCGAGTGAGCGGAACCGGGGCGCGTTCCCGGCGCGGCGAACAAGTCTTTAGCGGCGCAAAGCCAGGCGCGGCACGCGGTCGGCGCTCTAGGCAGGAAGGGCGCCACGCTCCACTGTCGCCGCATGCGCATCGCTCTCTACGGCACCTGGGCGTCGCCCGTCACGGTGGATCTGGTGGCCGGCCGGACCGTCTCGCTCGGATCCCTCACCGCGGACGGGGCCGTGCTTTTCTGGCTCGAGCAGCGACCGAACGAGAACGGTCGCACGGTGCTCGTGTCCCGCACCGCCGACGGGAGCGTCGCGGATGTCACGCCGCCTCCCTTCGACGTCGCGTCGCGGGTGCACGAATACGGCGGCGGCGCCTACCATGCGCGCGGCGGCCGTGTCGTCTTCAGCGACAAGCGGGAGGGTGCGGTCTACGTGCTCGAGGCCGCGGCCGCGCCGCGCCGGATCGCCGCGGTTCCGGGCTGTCGCTATGCCGACTTCCGGATCGCGCCCGACGGACGGAGCGCCGTCGCCGTCCGCGAGGATGCGCGCGGCCGGCCGCCGAGCGATCCCGAGAACACCGTCGTCCGTCTCGATCTCGAGATCGCGATCGATGCGGCCGCGAACGAGGGCGTGGTCCTCGTGCGCGGTCCGGACTTCGTGTCGAACCCGCGACTGTCGCCGGACGGCGCTCTGCTGGCCTGGCTGGAATGGGATCATCCCGACATGCCCTGGGATCAGACGCGGCTCCGTCGCGGCTCGCTCCTTGCCGACGGGACGATCGCCGACGCGCGCACTGTCGCGGGTGGCGACGGTTGTTCGATCGTGCAGCCGGAGTGGGACGGCGACGCGCTGGTGTTCTCGACGGACGAGACCGGGTGGTGGAACATCAGGCGCGTGGATGCGGCCGGCCGGACGGACGCGCTCTGCCCCATGGCGGCCGAGATCGGCGGTCCGGCCTGGGCGTTCGGACGCCGGTATCACGACCGGTTGCCGGACGGGCGGATCGTCGCCGTCGTGAACGCGGAAGGGTCGAGCCGCGCGGTGCTGATCGATCGTGGCGGCGCGACGGCGCTCGCGCTCGATCCGGTGGCCGAGTGCCCCGTCGTCGTCGGATCGCGCCTGGCCTGCCTCCTCGCGCCGCCCGACGGGTCGCCGTCGATCGCGCTCGTCGGTCTGGACGGCAGCGGGCCGGTCGAGACGGTCCGGCGGGGTGCGCCGGCGGTGCTCGGGCCGGACGACGTTTCGCGCCCGCGACCGTTCGCGTTCCCGACGGACGACGGCGCGAGCGGGCACGCCTGGTGGTATCCGCCCGCCAGCGCCTCGCATCGGGCACCGGAGGGGGACAGGCCGCCACTCGTCGTGATCTCGCATGGCGGTCCGACCGGCATGGCGTCGGACGCCTTTTCGCCGCGCGTGCAATGGTGGACGAGCCGCGGCTTCGCCGTGGCCGACGTGAACTACGGCGGCTCCACCGGCTTCGGTCGAGCCTATCGGCGTCGTCTCGAGGGGCGGTGGGGGGTCGTGGATGTCGCGGACTGCATCGCCGCCGTGCGACACCTGATCGAGACCGATCGCGTCGACCGCCGCCGGATCGTGATCCGTGGCGGCAGCGCGGGTGGCCTGACGACACTCCTCTGCCTCGCCTCCTCGGACCTGTTCGCGGCCGGGGCGAGCCTCTACGGCGTCACCGATCTCGCCCTCCTCGCCGGCGAAACGCACAAGTTTGAGGCGCGCTATCTCGACCGCCTGGTCGCGCCCTTCGAAGGGCACCGCCGGCTCTACGAGGAACGGTCGCCGATCGCGAAGGTCGAGCAGATCGGCTGTCCGGTCATCTTCTTCCAAGGGTTGGAGGACAAGGTGGTGCCGCCGAACCAGGCTCGGTCGATGGCGGCCCGGCTCGCCGGGCGCGGCGTTGCGGCGCCACTGCACGAGTTCGCCGGCGAAGGGCACGGCTTTCGCCGGCAGGACACGATCCGGCGCGTGCTCGCGCTCGAGCTTGCGTTCTACGCCGACGTTCTCGGGCTCGACATCCCGGCGGAGCAGACCGGCGACGGTTGACCGGAACGCACCTCCGGGACACGAAGGGTTCGCGCCTCAGCTCCGAGCCGCTTTGCCGGGGGCGGAGCCTTCGGCAATCCGGTCCCGGCCGTCGCGCTTCGCCCGGTAGAGAGCGGCGTCGGCTCGACCGAGCAACGACTTCCAATCGTCGCCAGGCGTGGCCCAGGCGATCCCCACCGAGCACGTGAGGCGGAGCACCTTGTCCTCCGACGGGTAGGGCGCCCCACGGATCATGTGGTGCAGATCCAGAATGCGGTCGGCCGCGCCGCCATCGGCATCGTCGAGGACCAGAAGGAACTCTTCGCCACCGTAACGGCCCGCGCACTCGCCCTCGCGGAGATGACGGGACACGACGCGCCCGAGCGTCTGAAGCACGTCGTCGCCCGCGAGATGGCCGTGCGTGTCGTTGATCTGCTTGAAGTGATCGATGTCGATCAGAGCCACCGCGGTCTCGTCGTCGGCCGCCCCGCTGGCCAGTCGCGCCGCCAACCGATCCTGCACTTCGGCTCGCGTGAGGAGACCCGTCAGCTTGTCGTGCGACGCCACGAACCGGAGCTGCGCGGTCTGCTCGGCCACCAAGCGTCGCAGCTCCACCTCGCGCTTGTAGATCGACCGGTAGCGAAGCCGCATGACGCCGTCCGCCGACACCGCCGCACTGACGAGCGCGAGCAAGGCGACGGTCGCTTCGAACCACCAGCTTTTCCACCAGGGCCACGCGATCTTCAGGGTCAGGGCGATCGGGGCCGAGGCGCGGTGCGTCAGGCCGTCCACGCCGAAGATCGTCAGCGTATGCCGTCCGGGCGGAACGAACGGATAGTAGACATTGCCGGAGGACGAGCTTTCCCATTCGCTGTCGACGCCCGACAGGCGGAATTCGAACCGGATCGATTGCTCGACCCCGTAGTTCGACGTGCCGAGCTGGACGGAGAACGGTGCCCGCGTGTAGGGAACCCGCCGCCCGGTGATCGGGCGATCGCCCAGCATCGCCTGGCCGATGATGACCCGGAGCGATCGGGCGTGGAACAAGGTGGTGGGATCGAGCAGGTGCGACACGCCCTCGGCGGTCGCGATCCAGACCGATCCATCCGGGTCCTCGCGAAGGCCGCCCTGATTGACGTCGTCGCCGATCAGTCCGCTGCTGGTGTCGATCGACACCCAGCGCCGCCCGTCGAAGACGCTCGCCCCGAGGGTCGTCCCGACCCAGATCCAGCCGCGATGATCGATCATCAGCGCGGGGATGCTGTTCGTCTGGGTGTCGCTGACCGGTATGGCGCGATACGAAACGATCCGATCGCCGGAAAGCGTGAAGCGGAACAGGCCTCCGGCGCCGCCCAGCCAGACCGCGCCGGCGTGATCGATCACGAGCGCATCGGGCTCGAAGCCGCCGCCCGGCCAGGGACCGGACACCGGCGCATCGACGCCGTTCCGACGCAGGTGCCGCAGCCGATTGCCTGCGATGTAGAAGATGCCGCCGGTGCCGTCCGGCTTGATGTCGAGGACCGGCGTGCGCGAAGCGGTGGTTCTCGCGACGACGGGCGGCTCGGCGTCAGGATCGCGCGCCTCGAACAATCCCGCCTCGGTGCCGACCCACATCGCGCCGCTCGGATCGACGGTCAACACGTCGATGGGAGACGCCTCGATCCTGGTCACGGCGTTGGTGGTCGGATCGACGGCGCGGCCGCCGTCGCTCCCGTGCGAGCTCCAGACGTTCCCTTTCGGGGTCACCGCAAGGGCGAAGGAAGGCCCGGCAACGATCTCCCGTGCGTCGAGCGATCCATCGTGGCGGGCGACGCGGTCGAGACCGGTGTCGGTGGACACCCAAACCGAGCCGTCGTTCGTACGTGCCGTTTGCCAGGCCAGACCGGCCGAAAGCCCGTCGCCCTTCTGCAGGCTTTCCCACTGCCCGTAGCCGACCCAGCGCACGAGACCGCGTCCGAAGATCGCCAGCCAGAATTGTCCGCTGCTGTCGGTCCTCGCCGCCATGATGGTGCCGGTCGGAACACCGTTCCTGGCCGAAAGGATTTTCCACCCGCCCGGTTCGAGGATGTCCAGTCCCTGCACCGACTGCGTGACGAGGCGGCCGTCGGGTGTACGGAACAAGCCGAGCTGGAGTGGGTAGCTGAGGTAGGCTCCACCTTGATCCGGCAGCGTGGCGACCGACCAGCGTTGCGAGGCCGGGTCGAACGTTGCCACCGACGACGCCGAACGCGCGAGGACCTGCCCATGTGCGCCTGCCACGACGTCGAACCAGGGCCCGCTCCGAAGGCCGTCGGCCGTGTCAAAGCATCTGACCGCACCGGGATCGGCCAGGCACAACCGGTTGTCGTCGAACGATTCCCAGAGATGGCCGTGCACGGAGAACACGGCTCGCGCGCCCGTCAGGGTTTCCTGCTCCGCATGGTCGTAGGACATCGCCTCGAAACGCGCCGCTTGCCCGTCGGAGTCTCGGATCCGAAACGTCAGGCCGTTCGCGACAAGAACGAAGCCGTCTTGCCATGCCACCACGCGATTCGGGTTGCCATCGTTGTAGAACGAGATCTCGGGATGAAGGACTGGTCGGAACGACAGCGAGCTCGGGGGGTGACGCGCATCATCGGGACCCGTCGAGACGAAGACGTTGTCGACATAGCTGACGGCGAGACGGCCGCCGGCGGAGGTCGCGATGTTGTAAACCTCGCCGCCGTCGCGGAGGCCCTGTGCTGTGCCGAGATTTGTGAACCGACGACCGTCGTAGGTGTAGACGCCGTGTTGCGTGCACACCAGGAGAAGGCCCGCAGCATTTTGGTGGAGACAGGATACCCCGACGTCGGTCAGACCCTGATCGGGCCCGTAAGCGCGAAGCGTCGAGGGAGCCGCTTGGGCCGGGATGGCCACGCAGGTCGCGATCCAGGCCGACGCGACTGCGGCCGCCACGATGGGACGGGAGAACGATGAACCTGAGCGCCCGTATGGAGGCATGGACCGCCTTGAGGCCGGATCGTTGTCCCGCAACGGACGGACCATTGCTCGGGCGTTCGGACCTTAGTCCGAAATCACCGCCGGCCAAACATCAAACTGGCGAGACCGATGCCGTGTACGTCCGATCGGATGCGGCGATCACGGCGCCTGCGTCGTTTCGCGGTCGGCGCGAGGCGCTCGGCGGGCGAAAGGCGGCTCGCGCCGCCTCTCGTCGACCATCAGGGATAGTGGTGGAAGCATCCCGGCTCGAAGCTGATCTTCGTGACGGCCGCGCCAGGCTGCGACGGCACACCCTGTCCGTCGTCGACCGCGGACGAGCTGTGCTGCGTGGCGGTATCGTTCACGGGCGCCCGTTGCGCATGCTGGTGAGCCGATGTCGTCGCAACCACGGCGACGGCTAACGCCATTCCCGATCCGTAGGAGACGAGGCGAGAGGTCCGATCGAACATTTCGAATTCTCCGAGTAAATGCCAGGTTCGTCCCGGCCCGGCGCCGAACATAGGGATGGCAAGGCAGTCGACGCAAGATCCAACAGCGTGCACGAGGTCAGAATCTTGATTTAGGTCAGAAACAGCCGATCAGATTGCAAGTAATGTCCTGGAAAAGACGATATCTCTTCCGGACCCACGACTGTGCCTCATCAAAACTTTCTTCTCTACTAATCTCGTTCTATCGGCTTCTCTCAAGGTTAACGACGCTTGTTAAGATGAATATTGCGGCATGGCTGCAACTGATGGAACAAGGCATTGCGGAGCCGGAACCCGTCGATCGACCAGACCTCATCTTGGGCCAGTGTGCGCCGGTGTCCGGCGGCACGACCGGCCTGAAGGCCAGGACATAATGCTCAAGAAACGATCGGAGCGCTACAAGAAGCGCAATGGACCGCTCCCTTAGGGATCGCAAGTCCGAATCGACGCGATGGCGTGCCGCAAGGTAGTTGCGAGGAAATTCCTGCTATGGCATCAGGCTAGGAGACATCGGAACTGAGGTCGTGACTGGTGTGTCCCATGCAGCGTGATCGTTTTCGCCGGCGAAGCGTCCGACCTGTTCGGACCGCATCCGCATGGTCCATCATCCCTCGACCCCCGAAGCGGGTTGGCTCATGCGTATCGCAGTGATCGGCGGCGGGTATGTCGGCCTCGTTTCGGCGGCATGCTTCGCGGATTTCGGTATCGAGGTTTCGGTGGTCGAGGTGGACGAGGCGCGGCTCGCGATGCTCCGTGATGGTCGCATGCCCATCTACGAGCCCGGTCTCGAGATCCTCGTCCGCGAAGGTGTGGCGGCCGGGCGGCTCGAGTTCGGGCGGAACCTCAAGGTGGCGGTACGGGGCGCGGAGGCGGTGTTCATCGCGGTCGGAACCCCGTCACGGCGAGGCGACGGCCATGCCGACCTCACCTACGTGCACGAGGCGGCTCGGCAGATCGCGCTGGCGCTCGACGACTACGCCGTCGTCGTGACGAAGAGCACGGTGCCGGTCGGGACCGGCCGCAGCATCGCCCGTATCATCCGGGAGGCTCGGCCCGAACTCGACTTCGACGTCGCGTCGAATCCGGAATTCCTCCGCGAAGGCAGCGCGATCGGCGACTTCATGCGACCGGACCGTGTCGTGATCGGGGCCGACAGCGATCGCGCCCGCGACGTGCTCGCGCGCCTCTACCGGCCGCTCAACCTCATCGAGACCCCGATTGTGTTCTCCGGCGTCGAGACGGCGGAACTCACCAAATACGCCGCCAATGCCTTCCTCGCGATGAAGGTGACCTTCATCAACGAGATGGCGGACCTCTGCGAGAAGGTCGGCGCCGACATCCACGACGTTTCGAAGGGTCTCGGCCTCGACGGGCGGATCGGGCGGAAGTTCCTCCATCCCGGTCCCGGCTTCGGCGGCTCCTGCTTTCCGAAAGACACGCTGGCGCTCGCCCGGATCGCGAGCGAGGCCGGCGCGCCATCCCGCCTCGTCGACGCGACGATCGCGGTCAACGACGAACGCAAGCGCGGCATGGCCGGCCGCGTTGCGCGCGCGCTCGGCGGATCGGTCGCCGGCAAGCGGATCGCGCTGCTCGGCCTCGCCTTCAAGCCGGAAACCGACGACATGCGGGACAGCCCGTCGATCCCGCTCGTCGAGGCGCTGCTCCGAGACGGCGCCGACGTCGTGGCGTTCGATCCGGAGGCGATGCACCAGGCCCGAAAGGTCCTGCCCGATGCCCTGCAGTACGGAGCGGACGCGATCGACACGGTCCGGGACGCGGACGCCGTCGTCATCGTCACCGAATGGAACGAGTTCCGCGCCCTCGGTCCCGAGCCGCTCCGCTCGCTGATGCGCGGCCACGTGGTCGTCGATCTCCGCAACGTATTCGATCCGGCGCCCATGGAAGCCGCGGGCTTCCACTACTCCGCGATCGGCCGCGCTTCCGGCTAGAGCATCGTCCCGCCGTACGGCGCTGACGAGCGTCGGACGCCGTTTAGACATTCCGCTTAAGAAATGGTATCGGGGACGTTCTTGGTGCGCGACAAGCTCCCGGCGAGGAGCGGAAGGCTCTTGTTCCAAACCGTTCCGGTAACGTAACTTACTCGCTGCCGGTGGTCGGGTGTTTCGGGGGACCCCGCCGCCCGGCCAGGCGCGTGTGGATCCGGCAGCCCGGTCAGGACACGCAACGATGCGGAGGTGCGATGCAGTTCTTCAGCGAAGTCGATGTCGGGACGGCTCGTGCCTGGTCGACGTCGTCGGACCAGGAGAAAGGGCTGGGATGGGTTTCGAACCGATCCGCAGCCGCGATCGGCATCGCCCTGGCCGACCTCGGCGCGGCGCTTCTCGTGTTCCTGGTCCTGATTCCGCTGCTTCGGCTTGCGCTCGGACATCGCGTCGGCCAGCTCCCCGGCTCGGACCAGACGGCGCTCGGCTTCTGCATCGCGGCGGCGATCCCCATCGCACTGGCGCTGTCGGGCCAGTATGCCGAGAAGCTTTCCTTCCGTGGCGAGCTGAAGTCGGTGTCGCAGGCCGGTTTTCTCGCGTTCCTGATCGCCGGATGTGCGGACACCGTCCTGCAGGCGACGGGACCGGTTCGCCTTTCGGCCTGTGCCTGGCTCTGCTTTCCGGCGTTCACGGTCGCTTTCCGGACCGGGACGAAGATCCTTCTCGATCGCTACGGCCTCTGGCGCATGCCGGTGGTGGTCGTGGAAAGCGCCGGCTCGGGCACGTCGCTGATCGAGATCCTTCGCGCCGAGGCGCGGCCGGGCTACCGCATCGCTTCCGTGTTCGGGCTGGAACTCGGCAGGCAGGTTTCGGACGCAGCGCGCTGGCGGGAGATGCTGGAGACGCATGGTGCCGCCGGCGTCGTGGTGACAACCGGGGTCGACCGCGAGCACGAACGCAGCATCGTCGAAAGTCTGCTGCGCGAACGAATTCCCTTCTTCCTGCTGTCTCGGCTCGATCCTCTTCCCGTTGTCGGCTGGCGCGCGACGCCGTTCTCCGATCACGACGCGATCATGCTCTCCGTTCGCCGCGGACGACAGGAGCTCATGCCGCGCCTCGGCAAGCGGGCGCTCGATCTCGTCGTCGCGACCTTTCTTCTCGTGCTCGCGGCACCGGTCATGGCCGTGCTCGCGATCCTCATCAGACGCGACGGCGGACCGGCGATCTTCGCGCACGAGCGGATCGGCGCGAGCGGCACGCGGTTCAGATGTCTGAAGTTCCGCACGATGATCGTCGATGCCGCCGACGTGCTCCGCACGGCGCTCGCCGCCGATCCGGTCCTCGCCGCCGAGTGGGCGTCGACGCAGAAGCTCAGGCACGATCCGCGCGTGACGCCGGTCGGGCGGTTCCTGCGCCGCACCAGCCTCGACGAGTTGCCGCAGCTGCTGAACGTGCTTCGCGGCG
>CAXUBA010000015.1:18579-32146 GCA_964249205.1 uncultured Acetobacteraceae bacterium
CTGCGCCGCACCAGCCTCGACGAGTTGCCGCAGCTGCTGAACGTGCTTCGCGGCGGCGATCCCCATCGCACTGGCGCTGTCGGGCCAGTACGCCGAGAAGCTTTCCTTCCATGGCGAGCTGAAGTCGGTGTCGCAGGCCGGTTTTCTCGCGTTCCTGATCGCCGGATGTGCGGACACCGTCCTGCAGGCGACGGGACCGGTTCGCCTTTCGGCCTGTGCCTGGCTCTGCTTTCCGGCGTTCACGGTCGCTTTCCGGACCGGGACGAAGATCCTTCTCGATCGCTACGGCCTCTGGCGCATGCCGGTGGTGGTCGTGGAAAGCGCCGGCTCGGGCACGTCGCTGATCGAGATCCTTCGCGCCGAGGCGCGGCCGGGCTACCGCATCGCTTCCGTGTTCGGGCTGGAACTCGGCAGGCAGGTTTCGGACGCAGCGCGCTGGCGGGAGATGCTGGAGACGCATGGTGCCGCCGGCGTCGTGGTGACAACCGGGGTCGACCGCGAGCACGAACGCAGCATCGTCGAAAGTCTGCTGCGCGAACGAATTCCCTTCTTCCTGCTGTCTCGGCTCGATCCTCTTCCCGTTGTCGGCTGGCGCGCGACGCCGTTCTCCGATCACGACGCGATCATGCTCTCCGTTCGCCGCGGACGACAGGAGCTCATGCCGCGCCTCGGCAAGCGGGCGCTCGATCTCGTCGTCGCGACCTTTCTTCTCGTGCTCGCGGCACCGGTCATGGCCGTGCTCGCGATCCTCATCAGACGCGACGGCGGACCGGCGATCTTCGCGCACGAGCGGATCGGCGCGAGCGGCACGCGGTTCAGATGTCTGAAGTTCCGCACGATGATCGTCGATGCCGCCGACGTGCTCCGCACGGCGCTCGCCGCCGATCCGGTCCTCGCCGCCGAGTGGGCGTCGACGCAGAAGCTCAGGCACGATCCGCGCGTGACGCCGGTCGGGCGGTTCCTGCGCCGCACCAGCCTCGACGAGTTGCCGCAGCTGCTGAACGTGCTTCGCGGCGAGATGAGCCTCGTCGGTCCTCGCCCGATCATCGCGGACGAGATCGCGCGCTACGAGGACAGCATCGCGTACTACTACGAGACGCGCCCCGGACTGACCGGCCTGTGGCAGGTCAGCGGTCGCAGCGAGACGAGTTTCCAGCAGCGTGTCCGTCTCGACACTTCCTACGTGCGCAACTGGACGATCTGGCACGATCTCATCATCCTGCTGAAAACCGTGACTGTCGTGCTCGGCCGTCGGGGTGCGCACTGATGGGCGCCTCGGCAACCGGTCTCGGCGCGTTCGCGGCCGGAGCAACGGCACGGCGTTCGACGGACCCCGGTCACGCGGAAGAGCGCGTCGTGCGGGTGCTCCATGTCGTGGAAACCGCGCTCGGCGGTTGCGGAACCTATCTCAACGAGATCGTCCCGCTTCAGGCGGCGCGTCTCGGCGCGACGAACGTCCGTGTTGTGGCGCCTGATCGCCATCTTGCGCAGATGCGTGCGATCGACCCGTCGCTGTTGCGTCCCTTCCGGCGATCCGGCCGGCTGAGTGGCCTTCTGCACCTCGTGGTGGCCGTCATGGCCGCGTTCCGTCGCGACCGGCCGACCGTTGTGCACGCGCACTCGACCTTCGCGGGCGTCATCGTCCGCCTGCTCGGCCTCGTGCATGGCCGATCCGTCGTCATCGTCTACTGCCCGCATGGCTGGGCCTTCGACGTGGAGAGCGCACCCCTGCTCCGACGCGTCGTCCGCTTCGCCGAACGCGTGCTCGCCCTCTGCTGCGACCAGGTCGTCGCGATCTCGCACGCGGAACGCCAGGGCGGCGAAGCCGCCGGCATCCCGGACGCGCGGATCTCGGTGATCCACAACGGCATCGCGCCGAAAGGCCCGGACGTCGATGCGGCCGACTGGCCGACCACGCGACGCAAGGTCCTGTTCGTCGGGCGGCTCGATCCCCAGAAGGGATTGGACATCCTGCTCGATGCGGTTCGCGACATCCCGGATCGGATCGCGATCCGCGTGGTCGGTCGGGCCGTGGTCGGCGACGATGCGCGCCCGGCGTCGAGCGACGACGTCGAATATCTCGGCTGGCTCGACGCCGGGTCCGTTACGCGCCAGATGCGCGCTTGCGACGTTCTCGTCATCCCGTCGCGATGGGAGGGCTTCGGCCTTGTCGCCCTTGAAGCGATGCGGGTCGGCAAGCCCGTGATCGCGTCGACGGTCGGCGGTCTCCCCGAGATCGTGCTGGATGGCGTCACGGGGCGTCTCGTGCCTCCGGCCGACCCGGGTGCGATCCGGGATGCGTTGCTCGGGATTGAAGACGACGAACTCCTACGGATGGGCGAAGCGGGACGAGCCCGCTTTCTCCGCCTGTTCACGAGCGATCGCCTGGCCGACGAGCTCGACGCGCTCTATCGCTCGCTCCTGCTCGCCGGCGAAGACGCCGCTCTCCGGGCGATCGCCGCCCATGTCTAGCCATGCGCTGCGCCACGATGTCTTTCTCAATGGTCGCTTCCTCACGCAGAAGCTGAGCGGCGTGCAGCGCTTCGGTCGCGAGATGGTGCGCGCGCTCGACGATCTGCTTTCGGCGGATCCGCCGCGATCGCGCTGGTCACTCGTCGCGCCCGAAGGAACCGTCTGCGACCTGCCGCTCCGGACCATTTCGTTCCGCACGGCGGGTCCGCTTCGCGGGCATCTGTGGGAACAGGTGACGCTCGCACGTGTCGCGCGCGAGGGCGTCCTGGTGAACACGGGCAACAGCGCCCCGGTGCTGCACGAACGGAAGATCGTCGTGCTCCACGATGCGGCCGTGTTCAGGACGCCCGAGAACTTCGGCGCGGTCTACGGGCTCCTGCATCGCATGTTCGGCCGCTTGCTCGTGCGTCGCACTCGGATCGGCACGGTGTCGGCCTTCTCGCGGGACGAACTCGCGCGCGCGTTGCCGATCGACCGCGACAAGGTGTTCGTGGTCCCGAACGGCTGGGAACACATCGCAAGGGTCATCCCGGACGACAGGATCGTCGAGCGGCTCGGTCTCGCGGGAACGCGGTTCTTCGTCATCCTCGGCAACGCGGCTCCGAATAAGAACGTCGGTCGTGCGATCGAGGCCTTTGACCGCCTGGCCGCACCCGACGCGCGGCTCGTCCTGGTGGGCGCGTCCGGGGCCGGCGTGTTCCGCCCGTGCGACGCCGGAGCCTCGTCGGGCGGCGTCGTCGTGGCGGGCCGGCTTTCGGACGCGGAGGTCGCGGGACTGCTTCGGCAGGCCGTCGGCTTGGTGTTTCCAAGCCTCTACGAAGGTTTCGGAATCCCGCCGCTCGAAGCGATGGCGCATCGCTGTCCGGTCGTCGCGTCCGACATTCCGGCCGTGCGCGAGGTCTGTCGCGAGGCGGCGGCCTACTTTGATCCGGTCTGTGGACGGTCGATCACGGCCGCGCTCGAGGCCGCGCTTCGTCGGCCGCGCGTCCGCGACGCGGCCGCCGAGCCGCCGGGTCTGACGCGCTTCTCCTGGTCGCGGAGCGCGAGGACGCTCCTCGACGAAATCGCCAGCCTGCAGGCGCTTCCCCCGTCGATGGCCGCCACATGACCGGGCTCACGCTCGCTGCGCGGCCGTCGGCACCGGGGGCTCGGGCCCGACACCGAAGCACCGTCCTGCGGAGCCTGTCATCCATGACCGGCGTCAACGCGGGTAAGGCGCTCGTGACCGTGCTGGTGTCCTTCCTCGTCACGGCACATGTCGGGCCGACCGAATACGGGCTCGTCGCCTTCTCGCTTCCCTTCCTCGCCTTCATCACGCTGCTGACGGATCTCGGCCTCGCGAGCGCCATCGTGCGCGCGCCTCGCCTCGATCGCGACGCGGCCGGCGCCGCCGTCGTGCTGATGGGGACCGCCGGCTTCGCCGCGGGGGTGCTGCTGCTCGCGAGCGCTTTCCCGCTCGGCCGCGCCCTTGCGATGCCCGGGCTCGGGCCGGTGCTGGCGCTCTATGCGGCGGTCGCGACCCTGTCGATCTGGGCGGCGGCGCCTCGGGCGCTGCTCGAGCGCCGCTACGACTACACGACGATCGCCGCGGTGGAGCTCGTCGGGCTTGCGCTCGGCTTCGCGACCTTCCTGCTCCTTGCGGGACGGCTCGGGATCCTGTCGATGGTCGCCTACCAGCTCGTCCTCCAGCTCGTCCGCGTGATCGCGTTCCTCCTCCTGGCGAAACCGCTTTTCGCACCGTCGTTCCGCTTCGCGCGGATCCGAGCGTTGGTGCAGACCGGAAGCTGGGTGCTGCTGACGAACCTCCTGTCGTTCAGCGCCCGCAATCTCGACAACATCCTGGTCGGCGCGTGGCTCGGCGCGTCGGCGCTCGGCCTCTACGGGCTCGCCTACCAGTTCATGACGATCCCGCTCACCCTCCTGACATGGCCGGCGAGCGGCGTGCTGCTTTCGACGCTGTCCCGGCTCGCGCACGACGACGTCGCGCGCTCGGACACGTTCGTCGCCTTTGTCGCCGCGACCGCGGCGGCGAGCTTTCCGATGATGGCGTTCCTCGCGATCGGGTCGGCGACGCCGCTCGCGTCGCTCTACGCCGGACGCTGGCAGGGGCTCGACGGACTGGTCGCCGTTCTCGCGCCCGTTGGTGCGGTCCAGGCGATCGCGTCCTACGCCGGCGCGGTCCTGCTGGCGACCGGCCGTATCCGCCTCAACTTCGTGGTCGGCCTCGTGAACGGCACGGTGCTGTCCTTCGTCTTCCTGATCGCCGTGCCGTCCGGGCTCCGGACGCTCGTCGAGTGCTACGCGATCGTCGCGGTCGGGCTTTCGGTGCTTCAGATCATGTTGGCCTGTCGCGCATCGGCGACCGGCGTCGACCGTCTCGCGTCGGCACTCGCACCCGGCCTGCTCGCGTCGCTTCTGGGGACGCTTTTCTTCATCGCATCCGACGCGATCGTTCCCGACGGAATGGCCGGATGGGAGGTTTCCACGCTCCTCTTCGTCATCGGTACCGGGATGGGGTTCGCCGCGACGCTCGGCTCGCTGCAGCATGCCGCCCGGACGCTGATGGGTCTCGGCGACAGTCTCGCCGTCGGCACCGCATCGTGACGACCGGTCGCCGCGAAACGGGCGGGCATCGCCTCGTCCTGCTCCAGATCCTCCGAGCCCTCGCGGCAATCGCCGTGCTGCTCGGCCACGTCCAGGGCATCATCCTCGTCGGCGGGGTGACTCTGGGCACCCACCCCTGGACGCTGGCGCGTTTTCCGGGCGGGTCCGGCGTCGACCTGTTCTTCGCGATCTCGGGCTTCATCATCCTGAACTCGTCCGCGTCAGATGCCGGCGCGCCGGGCGGTCGCATGCGGTTCTTCCGGAAGCGTGTCGTTCGTCTGGTGCCGCTCTACTGGCTCGCCACGCTGGCCTTCCTGCCTATCCTGCTGGTTGGTCGGATCGCGCCGCGCGGCGATCTCGCGCGCGCGCTCACGGCGTCGCTGCTGTTCATCCCGCATGCCGCCGTCGTCGGTCCGGTCGGCGTCTTCCCGGTCTACGATCTCGGCTGGACGCTGAACTTCGAGATGTTCTTCTATCTCGTCTTCGGGCTGTTCCTGTCGCGTCCGGTCGGAGCCGCGGGGGTCGCGAGCGGCTTGCTGCTCGTGCTCTTGGTGGTCGCTGGAGCGATGTTCCCTGGGTCCGGGGTGCTTCGTTCGGTCTGGACGGCGCCGATCCTGCTCGAGTTCGTGCTTGGCCTGCTCGCCGGGATGGCGTTCCGGTCTTCGTCCCGACCGCCGCTTGCCGCATGTCTCTTCGCCGTCGTGCTCGGTCTCGCACTCCTCGCCGGAGACCCGATGCATCTGGCGACGAAGCGGCCGGGCAGCGTCACGCCAAACGACCTGGGTCGCGTGCTCGGCTGGGGCGTCCCGGCCGCATTGATCCTGTCGGGCGCGGTCTTCGTCGAGAAAGGCCGATCGATCCCGCTTGTGCGTCCCGTCAAGTGGCTCCGGACGCTCGGCGACGCATCGTACTCGCTCTATCTCGCGCATCCGATCGTGCTGATCGTGCTCGTGAAGGTCTGGAACCGCGCGGCGCCTCTCCCGATGCGACGGGAGCTCACGACGTGGCCGGCGCTCGGACTGGTCCTGGTCGGCGCGGCGATCGCGTCCGGGCTTGCCGTCCATCGTTTCGTCGAAATCCCCCTGACGCGTGTCGCGCATCGTTTCCTGCAGGCGCGCGGGCGACCCGCCGTGCCGGCGATCGCGTCGTGACCGGACGGAAGCACGAATGCGCATCCTCCATCTGAGCTCGCTCTACCATCCGTACAGGTTCGGCGGCGCGGAACGCGTGGTCCAGGCGCTTGCCGAAGGCGCGGCCGCGGCCGGTGCGTCCGTCGCGGTCGCGCATCTCGTCCCGAAACGTTCGCCGGACTTCACCCACAACGAGGTCGAGGTGTTCCCGCTCGCGCACCGCAACCCGCTCTGGATCGAGACGTCGAAGCGCTATCCGGGCCTTGTCCGCAACGTGAACAAGGTGGCGACCTTGTTCAACGTGCTGACCGCGCGCGACGCCGCCGACGTGATCGACCGCTACGCGCCGGACATCGTCCACACGCACTCGATGACCGAGCTCACGCCCTGGATCTGGAAGCGTGCGCGCGAGCGCGGCAAGACGATCGTCCACACGCTGCAGGATTACGACCTCCTCTGCATCCGCGGCGCGCTCTTCAAGGACGGCCGCCGCTGCGACAAGCGGCACGCCGCCTGCGTCCTGTTCTCGGAGGTCAAGCGTCGCTACCACACTATGATCGACCACGTGGTCGGGATCTCGGAAACGGTCCTCGACGCTCATCTGGAACGAGGCTTCTTCGAGCACCTGCCACCATCGCGTCGCCAGGTCGTCTGGAATCCCGTTCACGAGGGCGTCGTGGAGGCCGGTCGCCGGCGCGACGGCGGTCCGCTCCGGTTCGGATTCCTCGGGCGGCTCGTCGAGGAGAAGGGAATCGATCTCCTGCTGGCCGCGTGCCGGCAACTGCCGCGGGAAGGCTGGACCCTCACGATCGGCGGTCGCGCGCCCGGCGGCGACGACGATCTCCGCCGCCGGAGCGAGGGACTTCCGATCACCTTCGCCGGCTTCGTCGAAACCATCCGGTTCCTGTCCGACATCGACGTTCTCGTCGCGCCCGTTCTCTGGGCGGAGCCGTTCGGACTGACGATCGTGGAAGCGCTGGCCGCGGGCGTGCCCGTCATCGGCTCGCGCCTCGGCGGCGTCGGCGAGATCCTGCGCGACGTCGAACCCGGCTGGCTGTTTCCGCCGGGCGATGTCGCCGCGCTGGTCGCCCTCATGCGCGAGATGATCGCGTGTCCGCCGGCGCCGCCGGCGGCGAGTCCGGGCTACCGATCGGTGATGGAGCGCACGGATCGGACCCACGCGATCGGTCGCTACCTCGATCTCTACAGGTCGGTCGTGGCACCCGTCGCCGCGACCGGCTGACGCGATTTCGGTCCGACACTCGAACGACGACGGAGACAGCGCCGCATGACGCGCATCCTGCATCTCGGAACTCTGTATCCGCCGCACATCATCGGCGGCGCCGAACGCTCGGTCTCGATCATCGCCGAGGCGCAGGTCGAGGCCGGTCACCAGGTCGCCGTCGCCTGCCTGTCGCCGGACGAGTGGAAGCGCGAGGAGCGGAACGGCGTCCGCGTGTTCCGGATGCCGCACGAGACCGACTTCTGGTGCGAGGAATGGCCCCAACACAGCAAGCTCGAGCGCGGCTGGCGACGCTTCAAGCAACAGTACAATTTCAGGCTGGAGCAGCACGCGCTCGACGTGATCGACGAGTGGAAGCCTGACGTCATCCACACGCAATCCCTTGTCGACGTGTCGACGCGCGTCTGGCTGGCCGCCGAGAAGCGCGGCGTTCCGGTCGTGCACACGCTCCGCGACTACGACCTGCTCTGCGCGAATGCCGCGATGTTCAGGGACGGCGCGCGCTGCGAGCAGCGCCACATGAAGTGCAAGGTCTTCACCTACAAGAAGGCGGAGCATCAGCGTGTCGCGCGCGCCGTGGTCGGGGTCGGCCGCGAGATCCTTCAGACGCATCTCGATCACGGCTACTTCGCGCACGTGCCGGATCCGCTGCGCCGGGTCATCTGGAACCCGGCCTTCGTCGAGGGGATCGGGCCCGGATACGTGAAGCCCTCGCTCGCCGGCAAGCCGCTCACCTTCGGCTATCTGGGTCGGATCAACGTCGAGAAGGGTGTCGGCACGCTGATCGAAGCGGCGCGTTCCCTGGGTGGTGACGGATACGAAATCCTGGTCGCCGGCAAGGAGGCCTCGGAGAAGCAGTCGATGAAGCCGCTGGCCGCCGGCCTGCCGGTCGAGTTCGTCGGCTTCGTCCCGCCCCGCGACTTCTTCGATGCGATCGACGTGCTGGTCGTTCCGTCGATCTGGGCCGAGCCGCTGCCGCGGACGATCCTCGAAGCCTATGCCGCCGGTGTCCCGGTGGTCGGCGCTCGCTCGGGCGGCATCCCGGACCTGATCGGACACGACAACGCGGCCTGGCTGTTCGATCCCGGCGACGCGGAAGGCCTCGCGTCGTGCATGCGTCGTGTCCTCCGCGAGGGACGCGATGCCCTGCCGGCGCGGCACGTCTTCGCGCCGGTGGTCGAGGAAACGCGGCCGGAGAAGGTCGCCGCGCGCTATCTCTCGCTCTACGGCGACGTGCTCGGGCACGCGTGATGTCCGATCGGCTGCGAACGATCCTCCGCGTCGCCGTCGTCGTGACGGCCGCGAGCGGCGCGTCGCGGTGCGTCGGCGCGACGGCGGCTGACGCCGACGGAGGCTTCGAACAGTGGCGCGCCGTCGCGAGCGCCGCGACGACGTCGCCGGTGTCCGCCCGGCCGGGCGATCTCGGACGGTCCTGGACGGCGCCGGACGGACGGACGATCCATCTCGTCGTGCGGCTGCCGCATCCGAGCGCCCGTGCGCCCACCGTCGCGGTCGGGCCGTGTCCGGCGGCGGGCGATGCGACGCCCCTCTTCGAGGCGGCGCTCGCGGAGGTTCGCCGCGTCCATGCCGCGCGTCTCGTGATCGCGCCAGGCACATGCGTGTTCCGGACGCTGGCGGCCGGCGGAACCGCGCATCTCCTGGTGGACGACGTCTCGGATCTGACGATCGACGGCCGCGGTGCCACGCTGGTCTTCACGCGCGACGCGACCGGGATCCAGTTCGCGCGCGCGTTACGCACGCGGCTGGAGAATGTCGTGGTCCGGACTGCATTGCGGACGTTCTCGACAGGGCGGGTCGTGCAGCGCAGCGACGGCGCCGCCCTGGTCATGGACGATCGCGCTGCCCTTACGGCATCGGACGGTGTCGCGTCCGTCGTCGCGTGGCGAGGCGGAGGGTTCGTCCATGGCGGCGTGCGCCTGATGTTCCCGCCGGGCTCGGCCGACCGACCGGTCCGAGACGGCGATGGCGACTATCGGTCGGCCCGCTTCCATGCGATTCTGGACGGAACGGCAGTCGTCGTCTTCCACCAGTGGTACGGGGGTGTCGCGATCGAGGCCGGCAGCGAACGCGGCCCGGAGCAAGCCGAGGACATCACGATCGACCACGTCCGGATCCAATCGGCGCCCGGCATGGGCATCCTCGCCTACGGCGTCCATCGCGGATTCGCGGTCACGCATTCGACGATCGCGCCTCCGGACGGCGCGCCGGCCCCGCTCAGCGCCGAATACGACGGCATCCACGTGGAGGCGTGCGGCGGCGACATCGTGCTCTCGGACAACGTCATCGCCGGCACCGGGGACGACGCGATCAATCTCAATGCACCGGTCTTCCCGGTCGCCGGCCGGAACGCGGGCGGGATCGCCTTCGGCCCCTGGTCGCGGTTCATCGCGCCGGGTGACCCGGTCGCCTTCTTCGATAGTGATGACCGCTTCCTCGGCATCGATCGCGTGACAGGCGTCATCGCGCTCGCGGGACTGCGACACGACGTCACCTTCGCGACGAGCGGATCGACGCTTCCGGAAGACGGATCGATGCGGGACCTGGCTCTCGCCGCAAGCCGGTTCCTCGTCGAGAACAACGTTATTCGTGACTGCAATTGTCACGGGCTGCTCGTGCAGGACCCCGATGGCCTCGTCGCGGGGAACCGGTTCTCGTCGCTCGACCGCAACGCGATCCGACTGCTGACCAGCACGGGTGTCTTCAAGGAGGGGATCGGCGCGTTCGACGTCATCGTCCGCGGCAATACGATCGAGAACACCGGGCCCGACCTGGTGCCACGCCTGCCTTGGGCCGCGATCACCACCTATGGCGTGACCCGGCCGCTCCGGCTCGACGATCATCCGGTCAATGCCGACATCCTGATCGAAGGCAACCGGATCGCCGACACCGACGATGGCTGCATCACGGTTGCCGACGCGGAAAACGTGACGCTTCGGCGCAACAGCTGCGCACGGACCGGCGCACGCCGGTCCGGCCGCGACGAGATCGTCTCGCTCGATGCGCGGAACGTAGTGCGTGACGACGCCGACCGCTGAAGACGTCGCTCGGCACGTGGGGCCGGCTTAATCGTGCGTTCACGGAGGTGACGTAAGCCGGGTCGTCTCCCGACGATCCGCATGCCAGGGTGGTAGCGCGGCGATCGTCCGGAGAGGTCCTGGAGACCTCGTGATGATCCGCCGGACGCCTGTGCTCGGCCTCGTTCTCGCCTCGGTTCCCGTCATCAGCGCGAAGGCGTCGCCGAACAGCACGTGGGCCAGTCTCGCCAGCGCGGCGACGACGTCCCCGTTCGTCGCGCAGTCGGGCGACACGGCGTCGCAGTGGACGGCGCCCGACGGCCGAAGAATCACGCTGACCGTGCGCGGGCCGCATCCGCAGAAGGCGGCGACGCTTTCCGTTCCGCTGCCGCAGGCGGGCGCCGACGCCACACCGATCCTTGCCGCCGCCATCGCTTCGGCGCAGAAATCGGGCGCGTCCACGATCTCTCTCGCGGCCGGCACCTACACGTTCCGTACGCTCGACAAGTCGCAGCTCGGGCACGTTGTCATCTCCGGGCTGCACGACGTGACCATTCTCGGCAACGGGGCGACGTTCGTCTTTATGAACAATGCGGTGGGCCTCTACGTCACCCAGTCGCAGCGCCTCGTTATCCAGTCGATCCGCGTGAACTACGGGTTCAACACGGTGTCTCTCGGCACGATGGCGAGCCAGTCGGGGCGGACGGTCCTCCAGGTCACGAGCTCGCAATATCCGATCACCGGTGCGGACGGGATCGGCGCACTCGAGCAGTTCGATCCGGTCAACAAGGTGTTCGTGCCGAACGGGATCCGGGTCTACGAGCCCGCGTCGCCGACCCTTGTCGGCGCCAACACCTACGCGTCGGCCTCGTTCGCGGCGAGCACGGTCGGCAAGACGTTCGCGATCCTGCACCATTACTACGGGGGCGTTGCCGTCGAGATCGAGGACTCCTTCCTGAGCGGCAGCGCGCAGGACCAGGACATCACGCTCGACAACGTGGCGGTGCAATCGGGACCCGGCATGGGCATCGTGGCATACGGCCTGACCCGGGGACTCTTCATCCTGAACTCGTCCGTTGCGCCACGGACGGGTGCGCTCTTCAGCACCGAATACGACGCGATCCATCTCCAGGAGATCGGAGGCGACGTCTACATCGCGAACAACGCGATCTCCGGACAGGGCGACGACGCGATCAATGCCGCTTCCCCGGTGCTCCCGTTCGTCTCGCTGGACGGATCGGGGACGCATCTGACGCTCGGCGTCTACTCGCGGTTCGTCCAGACCGGCGACACCTTGGCGTTCTTCGACGCGAACGACCTCTTTCTCGGGGCGACCGGCGTCAGATCGGTGGTTTCCACCGGCTATCCGAACTCGTCCTTCGTACTGTCGGGCGCGGTGCCCGGTGCCGGAAACGCCGTGTTCGTCCGGGATGTCGCCTTGACGAACAACCGGATGGTCATCGCCCGCAACACGATCAGCAACTGCGAGTGCCACGCGATCCTGGTCCAGACGCCGAACGCGCTCGTGCTCGACAACACGATTTCCGGGAGCGCGGAAGGTGGGATCGAGGCGCTGAGCAATATCGGTTCCTTCCAGGAGGGCAGCGGCGCGATCAACGACATGATCGAGGGCAACACCTTGTCCTCGACCGGCTCCGATCCCTCGCTGACGGGGATGACCTGGGGCGCGATCAGCCTCTACGGAGGCACCGGCGCGGGACTGCAGACCACGCCGATCAACTTCAACCTCGAGATCCTGAGCAACGTCGTGAGCAATGCGCTCGGCACCGGGTGCATCACGGTCGCGAGCAGCAGCAAGGTCGAGGTCGCCGGGAACACCTGTGCGGGCACGAACGTCGGCCAACCGCTTCACACGCCGGCGATCGACGTGCTCGATGCCGACACGGTCTCGCTTTCGGGTAACACGCTGAGCGGCGCGTCGACGGGAGGGATCGCGGTCGGAACCGGCACGAGCGCCGTCACCACCCAGTAGGCGGCGCCTCCGCGCGCCGTTCGATCCCGCGCCGGCCAGCGGCAGGTCGGAAACCAGCGGCCCGCATCCCGCGGCTCCGGTTTGCGTTGTCGGGAGCGGGACGGAAAAACCTGGTTCGGCCCAGGCCCGCGGCAGGGCGTTCCGGCTCGCTCCGTCCCGGTAACAGGAGACGCTCATGGCAGATGCGAAGATGATCGCGCAGGTGGCGCACAACCCCGGCTTCATCGCCGCGCTCGACCAGAGCGGTGGTTCGACGCCGGGCGCGCTGAAGCTCTACGGCATTCCCGAGGACGCCTACGAGGGCGACCGGGAGATGTTCCGGCTGATGCACGAGATGCGAGTGCGCGTGATCAGCGCGCCCGCGTTCACCGGACGCAAGGTCATCGCGTCCATCCTCTTCGAGCAGACGATGGACGGCGAGGCCGAAGGCCGGCCGGTTCCGACCTATCTCTGGGAGGACCGCGGCGTCGTCCCGTTCGTCAAGGTGGACAAGGGTCTCGAGGCCGAGTCCGACGGTGTGAGCCTCATGAAGCCTATCCCCGGCCTCGATGCGCTGCTCGAGCGCGCCGCCGGCCTCGGCGTCGCCGGAACTAAGATGCGTTCCACGATCCGGCTGCCGGACGAGAAGGGGATCGCTGCGATCGTGCGGCAGCAGTTCGAAATCGGCGATCGGATCGCATCACACGGCCTGATGCCGATTCTCGAGCCGGAAGTGCTGATCAAGAGCCCGGATAAGAAAGGTGCGGAAGCGATCCTGCGGACCGAACTGGAGAAAGGGCTCGACGCGCTTCCGGAGGGTCGCCAGGTCATGCTGAAGCTGACCATCCCGGACGAGGCGGACTTCTACCTGCCGCTGATCCGACACGCGCGCGTGGCCCGCGTGGTCGCCCTGTCGGGCGGCTACAACCGCCACGAGGCCTGCGCGAGACTGTCGCGGAACAAGGAGATGATCGGGAGCTTCTCGCGAGCTCTTCTCGAAGACCTGAAGCACCAGATGTCGGATGCCGAGTTCGATACGTCCCTCGGGCAGGCCGTGGACGAAATCTACGTCGCCTCGTCCGAGAAGCACTGAGGGGCGAGCGCTCGCCCT